>JAIBBR010000140.1 GCA_019694575.1 Myxococcaceae bacterium | reverse complement strand
TACGACCCTGACGTCGACGTGCACCGCTTGGTGGGCGCCAGCCGCGCCTACGCCACCGAGTTGCTGCCCACTTTGATGCAGCTGCTCGTGAAGACGCCTGAAGAGGCCTTCGAAGGCGCCGAAGCCGTGGTGCTGTGCAAGCGGCTGCTGCGCAAACCGTTGCCGCCCAAGCTCAAACGCTTCGATTTGGAGTATCTGGCGTAAAGCCCATGGCCTTCAAACGCGTTCTCATTTTGTCGCAGTACTACGCACCCGAATCGGGTGCTCCTGCCATTCGTTTGCGCGCGATGGTGAAAGAGCTGGTGAAGCTCGGCTACGACGTGCGCGTC
Organism: Myxococcaceae bacterium; assembly: GCA_019694575.1. Classification (GTDB taxonomy): domain Bacteria; phylum Myxococcota; class Myxococcia; order Myxococcales; family Myxococcaceae; genus JAIBBR01. The sequence continues at coordinate 12,779 of JAIBBR010000140.1, read as the reverse complement.
GTCACCGGCATGCCGAACTACCCGAAAGGCGAAATTTACGACGGGTACGCCGGCAAATTGTGGATGCGCGATGAAGTCGACGGCGTGCCGCTGCGGCGGGTATGGCTGTACCCCGCGAGCGGCAAGGGCGCGGCGAAACGCATCATCAATTACCTGTCGTTCACCGCTTCGAGCGCGCTGGCCTTGGCGTTGGAGCAAAAGGCCGACCTGGTCTTCGTCGAAGCGCAACCGCTCACGCTCGCCTTCCCCGCGTGGGTGAACAAGGTGGTGCGGGGCACTCCGTACGTGTACAACACGCCCGACTTGCAGGTTGAATATGCCGACGAAGGCCAGTGGGGTGTGCGCGGGTTGATTCGTCTGGCGCGGGGGCTCGAAGGTTTCTTGATGAAGAAATCGCTCTCGGTCACCACGGTGACGCATGCCTTCGTCGAGCACTTTCACCAAGAGCGCGGCATCGACAAGGCGCGCATTGCGTTTTTGCCCAACGGCGCCGACATCGATTTTTTGAGCCCCCAGCCGCGCGATGCAGCGTTCGCCGAAAAAATGGGCGTGGGTAACCGCAAGGTGTTTACCTTCGCCGGCACCCATGCGCCGTACCAAGGGCTCGAAGTCATTTTAGAAGCGGCGAAATTGCTCAAGCACCGCAAAGACATTGTCATTTTGATGGTGGGCGACGGGCCCGTGCGCGAAAAGTTGATGCGCGACGCCGAAGAGGCAGGGCTCGACAACGTGCTCTTCCGCACTTCTCCCTTTTCTGAAATGCCCTCGTTGATGTCGATTACCTGGGCGTCGCTGGTGGTGTTACGCGCGCTCAAAATTGCCACCAAGATGCGGCTGTCGAAGGCGATTCCTCCGCTGGCATGCGGCGTACCGCTCATTTACGCCGGCTGGGGCGAAACGGCTGACATCGTGGCCGAAGAAGGCGTTGGCCTGCGGGTAGAGCCCGAGCAGCCGCAGTTACTTGCCGAGGCAATTGTTCGCATGGCCGACGAGCCAGGCATGCGCGAGAAGATGGGTAAGAAAGGCCGGGCGTTGGCTGAACGCGATTTCTCGTGGGCCACCATCGTCGGTAATTGGGTGAAGCAAATCGAAGGCGTTTCTGCCCATGGCTGATTCGCACGAAACCAAGGTGCTGCAGCTCATTGCAGCGACTTTTCAATTGCCGTTGGCTTCGCTCAACCGCCAGAGCTCGCGCGAGAGCATTCCCGCGTGGGACTCGTTCGCCTCGTTGCACCTGGCGTCAGAAATCGAAGCCGCGTTCGACGTGGCCTTCACCGTCGACGACATTTCAGAGCTCAAATCAGTCGACGCGATTTTGCAGATGTTGGCCGCCAAGGGCGCGCGATGATTTCTAAAGTCTTGGCCACGCTCGAAGTCGCGGGCCGCCAAGTGGTGACGCGGGTGCCGAATTGGCGCGGCAACGTCACGCGGTGGGTGCGCAAGCCGAAGCGGGCTCAGGCGCTGACGCCTGTGCCACTCTCGCTCTTAGAAGCCGAGCTGAAGGCCTTGGGTGTCTCGCAGGGGCGAGATCTGCTGGTGCACTGCGCGTGGGACGGCATGCCGCAATTGGCCGCCAAGCCGTCTGAGCTGCTCGCCGTGCTGCGTTCACTGAGTGGCGGCGCGACGCTGTTGATGCCCAGCCACCCCGCCCTCACTGAAAAGAACGGCGTGCCCTTCTTCGAGGTGGAGCGCACCATTACCCGCATGGGGTTGCTGTCTGAAGCGTTTCGCCGCACACCGGGCGTAAAGCGCAGCCCTTTTCCCCTCGCGCCAGTGTGTGCGTTGGGGCCCAAAGCCGAGCTCTACACGCGCGACTACCGTGCCGAATCGAACGGAACTCCCTGGGGCAAGGGCAGCCCCTATTTTGAACTTGGGCAACAGCATGGCCAGGTGTTGGTGCTGGGCATTGACTTCGTGCGCACCCTGACGTTGATGCACGTGGCCTTCGACGTGCTGGGCGAGCAGAACCCCATCGCTGACTTTTACGAGCCAGTCGAAGTCGACGTGAAGCGCGGCGGCCAGGTAGAGCGCTGGCACGTCAAGCAGCAGCGGCGCTCGCTAGACGGGCACTTGGCGACCATCGCTTTTCGACGCATGGCGCTGCGTTCAGGCACGGTGCGAGAGCGGGTTTTGGGCGGCATTCGTATCGCCGTGGTTGACGCGCATGCGTTTTTGCAGTGGCACCTGCCCATCGCGCAAAGCACCGGCTTGCCATACTGGGCGTTTCGCCGCAGTTAGCGGGTCGCCGCGGCCTTCTCGATTTCGCCGGCCATGGTGCCCACCATCGCTTCCACCGTGTGGCGGCGAGCGCGGGCCAAGCCTTGCGTCACCAACGTGGCGCGCAGAGGAGGGCTGTTCTCGAGGCGGGTGATGGCGCCCGCGAGGGCTTTCGCATCTCCCGGAGGCACCAACAGCCCATCGACGCCGTCAGTCACCGACGAGGGAATGCCCCCCACGCGCGACGCAACCACCGGGCACTCGAAAGCCCGCGCTTCAATCAACACGCGCGGAGTGCCTTCAGACAACGACGGCAAAAGCAAAACATCGGCGTCGGCGTAGCACTGAAAAAGCGCGGGGCCGAACGGCTTGAAGCCCTCGAAGATGACCTTCACTTTGCCTTCTAAAGACTTCAGCCCCTGGCGCAAATCGTCAGTGACGCCGCGGTCATCGCTGTGCGGAGCCCCCACGATGGCCAGCTCCCACCCGCCTGGGCGCTCTGGCAATTGCCGGCAGGCTTCGAGCAGCGTGCCGAAACCTTTTTCATGGCGCAGGTAGCCGACGAAGAGCAGGCGAAAAGCTCCAGCAGCGCGCCGGCGCGGCACTGACTGCACGTCGCGCTCGAGCAGTGTGGCCGAAACGAGCTCCGCGCCTTTGTTGGCCCCACCGAAGCGCGCAAACAAGTCAGCACCGTTGGCGACGATGCGCGCGTCAGAACGCGCACACAGCCGCGCTTCGACAAAATCGATGGCCCGGGCCAAGCCGCGCGCCGGGTACTTCAGCCGGCCTTGGTAGTACGGTGAAGTGTCGACGATTTGCACGATGTCCGCGCACAGGTGGTACACGCGCGGGCGGCGCACCGGCCACAGCGCCTGCACCGCGGCGAAGGGCAATTGCACCAGCACCACGTCGCAGCGCTGCTCGAGCGCGCGCACCACTTGGCTCACCGCCCAACCCTTGCGCAGGCCACCCACCACGCTGGGCAGCCACGGCAACCGGTGAAATTCACCGCGCGGTAACCGCACCGGGTGGTCATGCAACGCCAACTTGTCGTGAGACACCGCCATCGCCAAATGCAGCTCGCTGTAACGCTCAGCCAGCAAGTTGACGATGCGCGCCACGCCCGCTTCGGTCCACACTTCGCCGTTGTTCACGCTCGACCAGCGCGCGGTCAGAAACCCCACCTTGAGTGAAGAAGGTGGCAACCGTTGCGCTGCGGCTCGTTCAGGCTTGTTCACGTCGCGCGGTCGTATACCTTAAAGCCGCTTTCACGCATAACGAGGTCGACCGATGGGCACGCTCTCTCGCTTGAGCCAACTGATGGCAGACCGCTTGGCTCCGCCCACGGTGGAGCGCGTGGTGCAAGCTCTGCGAGGCGAGCTCGACATTTCTTCGTTGAGAGATGCCGAGCGGGCCACGCTGGTGCACACCGCGCAGGCCCATGGCGTGGCTGGGTTGCTCGCCCACACCCACCCTGACTTCGCGCGGCCGACGCTCGGTCTCAAAGCCCAGTTCATGCGCGCCTTCATCAGCAGCACCGCCGCCGTCGCGGCACTCGAAAAGGCCGGCATTCGGTGCGTGGTGATGAAGGGCATTACCGCTTCTTCCCATTGGGCCGACACGCAGGTGCGGCCGCAGAGCGATTTAGATCTCTTGGTGGCCCCAGCTGACATGCCGCGCGCCAAGGCAGCCCTGCTCGAAGGTGGCATCGCCAAGCACGTGAGCATCGAAGGCCATTTCGTGCACAACGCGTCGCTCAAGCCGGCTTCACCCGCGGGGCTGTACATCGAACTGCACTACGCGCTCACCAGCCACCATTTGCTCAACGTCGACATCGCGGCCCTCGTTGCCCAGCGCGAAATGATTGCGATGAACGGCGTCACCGTGCCCTCGCTGCACCCCGCCGACGCGGTGGTGTACCTGGCGCTGCACGCGTCGACCCACGCGCTCGCCCGCCTGGCCTGGCTCGTCGATTTAGATGGCTATGCCCGAAGGTCCACCGTCGATTGGCTCGACGCCGCCCGCCGCGCTGTCGCCTGGGGCTGCCCCCTCGCCGTCGGCCTCGCGTGGGACGAAGCGCGACGCTTGCTCTGCGCGCCCATTCCCGATGCGGCGATGGAAGGGTTAGAAAGACCTCGCGCACAATCTCGGCTGGTGCAAGCGCTGTACTGGGCGACCACCCGTACCACGGGTTCTGCCCACCGCACCGCCGAGCGCACGTTTCGCTTGAGCCTGGTGCCTCCACGCCATTTGCCAGGAGTGATTGTGAAGAAGCTGCGCGCCAACCACGAGCAAGACCACCCCGTTTAGGGTGTGAGGCGACGCATGAATTTACGAGCCTGAAGGCGAAAGGGGGAAACAGCCAGGCTGGCAGACTGCTATCGCCGATAACAAGGCTGCTGTTCATGGCGGCGTGCATCGGCTCCGCGAAACAGCGGCGGCGCCCCAAGTTGCCTTGTCCTTTCTCTGCCCCCGCCGGTAAGGTGAATTTTCAGTGTCAAAAAACACCGCCGAAGCCGACCGCATGCGCGCCGAAAATGCTGACCGTGAAGCGCGGTTGCCCGCCAATTTTTACGGCCTCGACAAGCCCGCGAACTTGTTTCTGCGGCAAAGCCAAGAACGCGTCACCCTGGCGCTGCTTCATCACTCGGGCATGCTCCCCTTGGCGGGCCGCCGCATTTTAGAAGTGGGCTGTGGCACCGGCGCCTGGCTACAAACCTTTCGTCACTTTGGAGCTGACCCCGCAGCGCTCGCCGGCATCGACGTCGACGAGGGGCGCATCGCCAAGGCCCGCGCGCTGCTGCCACAAGCCGACATTCGTGCTGGCGACGCCGCTCAATTGCCTTGGCCTGACGGGCACTTCGACGTCATTGCCCAGTACACGGTTTTTACCTCGGTGCTCGACGGGCCGACCCGCTTCGCCATCGCCGCGCAAATGCGCCGCGTGCTCAAACCAGGTGGCGTCATCATTTGGTACGACTTCACTTACGACAACCCGCGCAACAAGGCGGTGCGGGGCATCACGGTGCGCGAAGTATCGCGGCTTTTTCCCAATTGTGCGCTCGATGTACGGCGGGTGACATTGGCCCCTTTTCTGGCCCGCCTTTTGGTGCCTCTCTCGTGGACCTTGGCCTCGCTGCTTGAAGAAGTCAGGGTGCTCAACACCCATGTGGCCGTCTCCATTCGCCCCTAAGCGAAAGGCCTGATAAAGGTCTTCTCAGCTCTTTCGATGAAAATCACCGCACTGATTACCGCCAACGGGCTCGGACACTTTAGAAGAACGGTGCGCATTCTCGCCGAGCTGGTGAAACACCGCTCAGGGCTCGACATCACCGTGCTCGCTGAACCTTGGCAAAAGGCCGCGGTGAAAGACTGGCCGCTCGCCGAAACCCTGTGGAAATCAGGTGCTCGCTTCGAGGCCGTGCCGCTCACCCCCGGCATCATTTGGAATGAATCGCCTTCGACCTTTGACGACAACCGGCTGCTCAACTGGGAAACGCGGGTGCTCAATCACCCCGCCATTCACAACGCCAACGTGGTGCTGAGCGACAACTTGGCCGGTGTGCTCAACGTGCGCAGCGACGCGGTGCTGTTGGGCTCGTTTTTGTGGTGCGAGGTCTTCGAGCCAATGGCGTCGCAGTCGAATGCGATAGCGCGCTTCGTCGACCATGAAGTGATGTTGCTCGAGAAATACCTGCCACCGTGCATCTGCGTCGATGTGCTGGCGATGCCCAAGCTGCGTGAGCTCACCACGCCAGTCGCGGTGGGCTTCATGTGCGAGCACACCCCTCACGCGCAGGGCGAGCCTTACGTGGTCGCTTTTTTGGGCGGAGCGGCGGGGTTGGCCACCGCCACCCTGGCCCGATTGGCGATTGAGCTGCATGACGTTTTGGGCAGCACGCTGGCGTTGCCTGACAATGTCATTGCCGTGCTCGACGCCGACACCCGCGGCAAGGTGATTCGCTTCAGCCATTCAGACGCGGCTTACGCGGCGCTTCAGCTCGCGCTGGTGCGACCGGGCACCGGCACCATCACCGACTGCGTGACGTGGAACGTGCCCATGCTGGCCTTGAATGAACCCAAAAACAAAGAAATGACGTGGAACGCGTCGCGCGTCGAAGCCCTGGGCATCGGGCTGGCGCTGCCTCCGCCGCCGCTCAACCCGCACCAGGTGGCAGAAACCGCGCGTGAGCTGCTGCGCAGCGATTGGGCGGCCCAGCAGCTGGCCCGGCAGCCCAAAGATGGCATCGCCCGCGCGGCCGAATGGCTGGTGCGCGAACGCCTGTAGTCACCTGCGGAGTATGGGCTCAAAGGCCCGGCCAATGGCCACGCGCCCACTCGGCAAAGAGAGACATTTGCGACGCCGCGCGCGAGTGCGTCGCCAGCGCGTCTGCGTACGCCGAAGCCACCGCGGTCGCGCAACCTTCAATGGAGTATTTGGTTTTTGCCACCACCCGGCCGGCGTCACCCATGTGGGCGCGTAGCGCGGCGTCGTCGATGAGGCGCTGCAAGTGCGCCGCCATCGCGCCAGCGTCGTCAATCGGCCCGAGCAAACCTGTTTTTTCGTGCTGCACCAATTCGGCGACCCCGCCACCATTGACTCCCACCACCGGTAAACCGGCCCCCATGCCCTCGACAATCACCCGCCCGAAAGACTCTCCGTCGGCGGCGTGCACCAGCACGTCGATTTCTTTCATGATTTGCACCGGGTCGACAAAGCCCATCACCCGCACGTTGCACCGCGCGGCCTGCGCTCTGAGCTCGTCGACATGGCGGTGGGTGCCGGGCTCGGGAGCCAACCCATACAGTCGAAACTCTACCTCGGTCGACGACTTCACCCGGGTCGCGGCTTCAATGAAGAGGCTGTGCTTCTTCACCGCCGACGTGAGGTTGCCCACTTTCGCCACAATGACTTTGACGTCTTGGCGGCGCGGCAGCGCAAGGTAGGCGTCGAGCGCCAACCCGTTGGGAATGACGCGCAGCTGCGGCCCAAGCAACGGCGAACGCAGCGGCACCGCTGAGGTGTGGGAGTTCGCAATCACCACGTCGGCGTGCCGCGACAAGAAGCGCAGAAAACCGTCGCCCTCGAGTGGAAACACGAAGGGGTTGCCCGGCCCCACCCGCTCTCGCACATGCCACACGTGTGGCACGTCGAGCCAGCGCGACACCACCGCGCCTTCAATCGTGGTCAGGGTGTTGCTGTGCAGCAAGTCGGCCCCCCATTTGCGGTACGCCATGGCCACCTTCGCCGCCGACACCCGGTGCACGCCCGTGCGCAGCCATTGCTTGGCTTCAGAGAGCGGCCGTTTCCACCCGGGGGTGCGAATTTTCTTGTTCCACCAATAGAGCGACGTGAAAACCACTTCGCCCAGGGTGGCCTCGCGAATGGCTTCGCGTTCTTCGGGCGAGCCTGCGTCGTGGCAGACCGCGCTCGAAGCGATGCCTCGCTTTTGCAACTCTCGCATCAAACCCAACGTGCTCAACGCCGCGCCCCCCACCGCCGCGTTCATCACATGCAACACTTTGCGGGGAGCACGGCCGGCCATGCGAAAAGCTCCTGTCAGCGACGCGGGTAATGCGCTTCGAAGTGCGCCAAGTCTTCGGGCGTGCCCAGCACCCACACCTGCTCGGCCACGTCGAGGCGCAGCTCACTGCCTTGCGCCAAAAGACGGTTGTACACCGGCGCCACGTAGAACTCGTTGTTCACCCGCTCGTCATCGGCAATCATTTCTTCGGCGTGCTGCACGAATTCGGCGCCCGAGCTGAAATGGTACAGCCCGGTGCACGCCCAGCCTGAAATGCGTTTTTTTTCGGCCACCTCAACCACGCGGCCCTGCGCGTCGGTGCGCGCGAAGCTCCACTTGTCGCCCGGCGCTTTGAAAACCCCCAACAGGCCGCGCACCTGAGGAGGCAAGGTGGCGACCGTTTTCGAGAGCGCCGAAGTAAAAAAGGTGTCGGCGTTGAAGATGACCAGCGGCACGTCTTCGTCGAGGTGCTTTTTCGCGGTGAGCACCGTGCACGCCTGGCCTTGCGTCACCTCGTTGAGCCCCACCACCACCGGGTGGTACTGGCCGTAGCGGCGGTGAATGTCTTCTTCGAGCGCGAGGTCGCTCAAATGCTCGGCGAGGCAAATGAAGACCAGCCGTTTGGCGTGGGCGAGCGGCAGGCTGTCGGTGGCCCACGCGTACATCGGCTTGCCGCGCACGTCGATGAGCGGCTTGGGCACGGTGACACCCACTTGCGCAAAACGGCTGCCCCGCCCTGCCATGGGTATCACCAGGTTCATGACAACACCTCGTCGAGCAAGCCCAGCGCGGTGGCGTACATCGCCAGCTGACGTTTGGGGTAGTCGTAATGCAGGGGCAGCATGCTGGCGAAGAGCAACGCCGTCACCACCGTGATGTCGCGCTTGTCAAACGGGCCAAAGAAGACTTTTTCGAAACGCTCCAAAATGCGCTCGTGGCTTGGCTGCGAGCGCACATTGAAGGTGATGTCGGTGCCCTGCACGTCGACGTGAAACAAGTCGTGGGTGAGAAAGTCGTATTTGCCGCGTGCCGAATGGTACAGCTTGGCCACGTCGTAGCGAATGTCGCCCGCCACGCCGCGCTCGGCGAATGAGCCGCGCGGGTCAATCAGCTTGCAGATGCGCGAACGAAAGTCGTAGAGCACGTTCGAGAAGCAGAGGTCTCCGTGAATCACCGAGCCCTTGCCTTGCGCCGCCATGCGCTCGACTTCGGCGGTGATGCGCGGCCACAACAACGGCAGGTTTTTCACTGTGCGGCCGTTGAGCGTGAGCGTTCGCTCGTGGCGCACCAGCGTGAGCAACGGCTCGGGCCCTGGCAGAGCTGCCAAACGGGCCCGCGTCTTGTCGATGCACATTTCGACCAAGGCCCCCCGCTTGAGCGGCCGCTCCTGGGCCATGAAGGCCTGGGTGACAATGTGGCGCAGGTGCTCGAAGACGCGCTCCCAAATGCCGGCGTCGATGTTCTCAAAGACGAACGCTTCGCCCAGCGTGGGGTACCCATAGTACTCGAGCGTGACGTGCGGGTTGCCTTGCTCAACGCTCTGGTCAACAACGCGGGGAAAGAGCACCGCCAGCTCGGCCGGCAAGAGCTTCAAGTAATTGATTTCGTCGATGAACTTCTCGACGTTTTGGCTGCGCTTGGTGATGGTGCCCATCACCCCGTCGATGGTCAGCTCATTGAAGGCGCGCTTTTGCAACAAGGCTTGGTGTGAGGCCGCCTGGCTGTCGGGGTTGCCGCAATCGAGCCAGTCGCCCGCCGGCACTGCACGCAGGCCAGCGCGCAAACGCAGGTGTTCCAAAATCGCGCTCATTTCGGCGTTCTTGCCCTGCTCATCGGCCGCCGCCACCGCCGCGTGCGAAGCGTCGAGCAACTGCGCCCCCGAGGGAAAAGCGTACACGCCAATGAGCGCCAGGTGCGGCCCCGGCAGGTCGGCCTTCTTGTCGTGCAGGGCGCTGACCGTACCGTCAGCCGCGCATTGGGCCACGCACCAGCGGTACGACTCTTCGACCGGCGCCACCAACACCGTGGGCGTGGGCGCGGCCAGCACCGCGGGGTCAGCCAATTGAAAATGGGTGTCGCCCAGCACCACCAAGGCGCGTTCAGTCTTCACTTGGTGCGCCAAGTCGAGCACCGTCTGCCCCAGGCCGCCGCTCTTGCTCGGGGTAATGAATTGAATTTCGCAGCTGCCGCCAAACACCGCGTCGACGAACTCTTCGATGAAACCGCCGCGCTTGGCCACGGCGATGACGAAACGGTGCAAACCCAGCGAGCGCAGGTACGACAAGGTCCAATGAATGACGGGGCGGCCCGCAACGGGAATCATCGCCGGGCTCTGCACGTTTGACAGCGCCAAGATACCTTCGGGCACGCGGCCGGCCGCGGGTATCAGTACCGTCGTGTCAGACAATTTTTGGAGCGGCAGCGCCGCGCGAGAAACCACGTCACCCATGAGAACCCGCTCGGCTCTTCCACATTCAGCCACCAGGGGCAAGAACCACCTTTTCCGCGAAGTGATGCTATAGGCGCGGCCTCTTTCGAAAGGGTTTTCAAGCACCAACGATGTGCGGCATCTCGGGCATATGGGGCACCGATCTCGGCCAGGCTGACGCCGAAGCCGCGGTGCGTCGCATGCTCGAAACCCTAAGGCACCGGGGCCCCGACGGCCAAGGCACCTTGAGCTATGACGGCGGCGCGGCGGGTATGGTGCGCCTGGCGCTGGTCGACTTGTCTGAACGCGGCCAGCAACCAATTTGGTCGCCCGATGGCAAAGTGGCGATTCTCTTCAACGGCGAAATGTACAACCACGCCCAAGAGCGCACGCGCTTGGCGGCGGGCGGTTACCCCTTTCGCTCGCACACCGACACTGAAGTGATTTTGGCGCTCTATTTGGAGCGCGGCCTCGAATTCGTGCACGCAGTGCGCGGCATGTTCGCCATTGCGCTCTTTGATTTTCGCGACGAGCCGAAGCTGATTTTGGCGAGAGACCCATTCGGCATCAAACCGCTGCTCTACGCTCACCCGATTGGCTGCCCCAACGGCGTGGTCTTCGCGTCTGAATTGAGGCCGTTGCTCACCACGGGCCTCGTCAGCCCTCACGTTGACCGGCAAGCCCTGTCTGACTACTTGTCGTTCGGCTTCGTGCTGCAGCCGCGCACCATGGTGATGAACGTGCGGCAGCTCGAGCCAGGCACCATCGCGGTGTATGCCCGTGGCCAGCCACCACAGACGACTCGCTACTTCACCATGCCGGCGGCGACCAACGCCTGTGTGCCGTACGAAGAAGCGACCCGGCACCTGCGCATGCTGCTGAGCGAAAGCGTGCGGCTGCATGCGCTGGCTGACACGCCGGTGGGCGTCTTTTTGAGCGGCGGCATCGACTCGTCGGCGATGGCGGCATTGATGATTCAGCACAACGCCAAGCTGCGCTCGTACACGCTGAAAATGGAACACGGTGACGACGAGTCGAACCAGGCTGAAGCCTTCGCCAAGAAGCTGGGTTGCAACCACACCAACATCGAAGTGTCAGACCGCGAGGTAAGAGATCTCATACCGCTCTTCGCCCAAGCGCTCGATCGCCCATCGAACGATGGTTTCAATTCATGGCTCATTTCACGGGGCGCCGCGCGCGACGTCAAAGGAGTGATTTCAGGGTTGGGGGGCGACGAATGGTTCGCCGGCTATCGCGTCGCCCGCCGAATGAACGCGCTGGAAAAACGCCGCAACATTTGGGTTCGCCCCCTGGCGCAGCTGGCCCAACTGGCTCAGCCCTGGTCGCCCGGTCACAGCCTGAAGCAACGCGCCCATAATCTCGCCACCCGCCGCAGCCCCATTTCGACCTGGGCCGCGGCCCACTGCGTTTTTCGGCCCGACGAAATCGCCACGATGACCGGCCTTTTGGCTCCCAACACCGAAGCAGCGCTGCAGGCCCACATTGCCCCGCACAGCAGCGCGCAGAACGCCGTCGACTTGGCCTGCGAGCTCGATGTGTACGGGTACATGGGCTGTCAGCTGCTGCGCGACTCCGACGTCACCAGCATGGCCAGCTCGCTCGAGCTGCGGGTGCCGTTGGTCGACGTGAAAATCGCTCAGTTCGCGCGAGGTTGCCCTCCTCATTACAAGCTCGACGACATCAACCGTTCACGCGGAAAACGCATTTTTGTCGACGCGGTGAGCGACCTTTTGCCTCCCGATATTTACCAGCGACCCAAGCGCGGCTTTTCGCTGCCCTACGAAACGTGGCTCAACGGGCCGCTGAAAGAACTGGTGAACGACCTTTGGCAGTCTTCACGGCTCATCAAGTACGGGCTGTGCGAGCAACTGCCCGCCTCGCCCGACGATGTTCCACCCTGGCCCCAAAGGTGGACCCTGATGGTGCTCGAGCTGTGGCTGCGCAACATCGTCGACAAGCCCTGGCATTGAGCTTTCCAGCGGCGTCGAAAAGGCGTCGCAACACCTGTGCGGTCGTTGTATTCCCCCACTCCACCGGCTGCTAAAGGGGCTTGAAATGAATCTTGAATGGCTTTGCGTCGAGTCGAAGACGCCGTTGATGGAAGTACTGCGCCGACAAGCGGGCGCGGTCGAGCGCGGGTTGCCCGCGGGCATTGCGTTGGTCACCGAGCCTTCGGGCAAGTTGTCGGGCACCGTCACCGACGGCGACGTGCGGCGCGCGATTTTAAAGCACGCCTCGCTCGACGTCAGCGCCGAGAAGGCCATGGCCCCAAACCCCATCGCCTTTCCCAGCCACATGTCGTACAGCGATATTCTCGAAAAACTGCCTGGCGAGCTTTCGAAGCGCGGCCGCCGCGAGCAGAAGTTTCTCGGCAAGGTGATTCTGGTCGACGAGCAGCACCGCCCGGTGCGCGTGCTCGAGTATCACCACCTGTGGGAGCAACGGGTCGCCACCCACCGCAACGTGGTGGTGGTGGGCATGGGCTATGTCGGCCTCACTTTGGCCCTCACCCTCGCCGACAAGGGTTTTCACGTGACCGGCTTCGAAGTCGACGCCACCAAAGTGAAGAACTTGAACCGCGGCGAGTC
>JAIBBR010000139.1 GCA_019694575.1 Myxococcaceae bacterium | reverse complement strand
CAGCGAAGGGCGCGAGCCCGAAATTGGCCGTCGCGGGCCCGGCTCGAGGAATTTCGCCCTCGAATCATTCCTCGACTGCCATACCCTCATCTCAACCCCTCGAAATCTCTGCGCCGATCAAACCTGGGAGAAGGCAGGTACTTTTTGTGTTTGTCTTCGAAGACAGTGATGAGCACGCCCAGCACCACGGCGATGGCCAGCGCGTGCATGGTGTACGGAGGCAGCTTGCCGCCCATCAAAATCTCAGCGAACCCCGCCCACTTCACGCTGATGGGCGACATCATGCCGTTGCACGCTTCGGCCGAATAGCTGGCGTTGCGCTCGAAGCAGGCGCCACCGATGCCGTAGCGGTCACGCAAAAGCGGGTAAGCGAGTGAAATCGACAGCGCGCCCACCGGGGTGGCGAGCAGCTGCATGTACGTAAGCGCCCGGTTATTCGAGCCGATGATTTTGCCCGCCTTGTAGTCTTGCATCAGGTGCTCGCCGGCGCCGGCCACCGTGCCCGACATGCCCGAAGCCACCATGTTCACACCGATGCTGCCGGGTGAAATTGCGGCGAAGACGCCCTGCACCATGTTCGCCATTGACGAAATGGGCGCCCAGTTGGTTTCACCCAGCACGCGAATGCCCACCACCATCAGCACCACCGAGACGATGATGGCGACCGCGCTTTCCCACGGAGCCACGCCGAGCGAAAAATACTGAATCGCAATCAAGGCCACCGAGAGCACGCCCACGCCGATGCCCACCCACCGCATGGGAAAGTCAGAGCCCTGGGCCAATTTGCCTCCCGCCAAGTCGACGAAGGTGCGTTGAATCGAACGCCACTTGAGCGCCAGGCCGGTGAGGCCGCCCGCAACCAAAATGCCAGTGGCGGGCCACATCACCCATTGAAGAACCGGAGTGAATTCTTTCTTCGCCACCCAGCCTTGAGAGACGACGAAATCAGGCGCAATGACCCACGCCAGCACCATGCCCAGTGCCATCGAAAGCGTGATGCGCAGACCGACGATGAGCCCCGAGCCGAATGACATTGGGCTCAGCTCGAAGCCGACGCGCAGCGCCGTGAGGGCCGAAGAAAAAGAAAGCGAGCCGGGAATCAGCGCAGGCACCGCATCGCGAAACCAGGTGAACAGCGCGCTGAAGAGGCCGCCGCCCGCCAAGGTGAAAGCACGCTTCTTCGCTTCGCTGCCGCCTGAATCGAGAATAATCAGCGTTTCGCCCGCGGCCGTACCGTCGGCGAAGGTGAGCTTCTCTTCGTCGATGTAGTGCTTGCGCAAAGGCACCGCGAGCAGCACCCCCAAACAGCCCGCGACCGACATCCACACGAAGACCTGAAAGGGCGAAGGGTTGATGTGAAAGTTGAGCGACGGTGTTTGGCGCAACAAGTCGAACGCGGCGAGCACCACGCACATGAAGGCCGACTGCCCCGCCGCCGTGCCCGCGGTCTGCACGATGTTGTATTCGTAGCGGCCGGTGCGTTTTCGCGTCACCAGCGCAATCAGGTTGAGGCCAATGAACGCCAAGAACGCGCTCACCACTGAAATGGTGGGCCCAAAGCCCAGCTTCAGCACCACGTACGGGTAGCTGCAGCCCACCAAGAGCGCCACCACCATGCCCACCAGCACCGCGCGCACTGTCAATTCTGACTGCGGGCCTTCATTGGTTTGGGGCAGCGAGCTTGCTGAAGAAGAAGCGCCGTGACGCTGCGAGTCGGTGTCGGCAGATGCAGTCATTGGGGTCTCCGTGCCTGGTTGGCGCAAGGCGCTGTAGACCGAAAGTGCGCGGGCGACCACCGCTTCAACCATGCGTGTTCGCTAAACTCACGAAAATTAACGCGTGGTGCGAAAAACCCGGGCCTTGAGAAAAGGGTGCCGTCGAGAGTATGCGACAATTTCACGGTTCCGCATGGCAGCTCCTCGACCCCAAGCCTCAAGCGCCAATCGCAAACGGCGAAACCACACGTCTCCGGTGAGCGTGTTTTTGATCGTCGTGGGTGCTTTGTGCGCGGCGTGGGTTTTCTATTTGGTGTCGGCTCCGGTGACTGAAGTGACGCTGGCCAAGCCTTCTGCTTCGGTGGCGATTGAGAATTACCCAGTCATCACCATTACGCCGTCGGCTCCGTCTGAGCAGCCGGTGATTGAAGCGGCCAGCCCTGAGTTGAAGCGTTCACTGCACGAGTCGTCACTGTTGGCGATGGGCGAGTCGGTGGGAACAAAGGCTTCGGGCGAACAAGAGACTGCCATCACCGTGCGCCGCGGCATTTTGATTTGGCCCACGCGCGACACCAAAATCAACAGTGGCTTCGGCTACCGCATCAACCCCGTGTCGGGAGCTCGCAACCAGTTGCACCGTGGCGTCGACGTGCGCGCGCCTTGCGGTACGGGCGTCATGGCCGCGGCCGACGGCATCGTCACTTTCGCCGACTGGACCGACACCAGCGGCAACACTGTCAAAATTAAGCATGGCAATTTGAGCACCCGCTATGCCCACATGTCGGAGCTGCGGGTGAAGCGCGGCGCTCGGGTGAAGGCAGGCCAGATGATTGGTTTATCGGGAGACACCGGTCGGCAAAGCACCGGGCCACACTTGCATTTCGAGGTGTGGAAGAACGGTGCGCCCAAAAACCCGCTGGCGTACAAATTTCGCTACCTGCCCAACTCGCAAGTGGCGCTGGCTGGCATGAGCTGCGGTGGTAACCCCGCGGGTGCGCCCGCCATGGGCTCGGCCGACGAGAACGACGACCCCGCTGACGACGTGCTGAAGACGTACGGCAAGATAATTGGTCGTCAGCGGTGAGCTTGGCCCAGGAGCGTACCAATGGCAGGTTTCACCCGTTCTTCGCGTTCTCGAGCTCCTTCGCGGTATGCGCACGAAAGCCCGGCTCCGTTGAGGCAAGCCACTCGCCACGACGCCAAAATAGAAAGCGTTCGTGCACAGCTGTTCAAACACCCCGCCATCGCGGCGTTCACCCAAAAAGTTCCCCACGGTTTTGCCCACGCCGATGGCAGCAAGCTGTCTTTGGGCCGTGACTTGAGCGTAACGCCCAATCACTTCACTGAGCTTGCGGCGCGGTGGCAGCGAACGACTCCTTACCCAAACCCCTCGAAGACGGTGGCTGGCAACGCCATCGCCGAATTTCGGGCCAAACGAATTCGCGATTTTATCGAACGAGGTCCTGGTGAGTTTGTAAACGAGCACGGCGTCACGGTGACCTTGGTCGAGCCGCAGCAATTGTGGACGAAGTTTTACAAGTCGCCGAGCAGGCCGCGCTGACACCAGTCACCTAGGCTAAAAGGCGAACCGTGCAACCCGCCGTCTACCGCTGCGCCGGCATTTTTCGTCAAGGCCGCTTCGAAACCTCGGCCCAGCTCTGCGTCGATGCCCATGGCCAGGTGGTGGCGTCGCCTATCGCCGGCTCTGTTCACCACGAGTGGCCAAACCGCTGGCTCTTGCCTGGCCTCGTCAACGCGCACTCGCACGCCTTTCAGCGCGTGCTGCGTGGGCGCACCGAGCACCTGTCTGCCGGCCACCCTCACGACGACTTCTGGAGCTGGCGTGAGCTGATGTACCGCGCCGCCAACGCGCTTTCACCCGAAGGCGTCTATACCGCTTCGCGACAAGCCTTCGTCGAAATGGCGCTCGCCGGCATCACCACGGTGGGTGAGTTTCATTACCTGCACCACCAGCCCGACGGCCAGCCCTACGACGATGTGCACCTGCTGGCGCGGCAAGTGGTGCAAGCGGCGAAAGATGTCGGTTTGCGCATTGCCCTTTTGCGCGTCGGTTACGCCCGGGCCGGTTTTCAGGTGCCCCCCAACCCGCTGCAGAAACGCTTCATCGAACCTGATGTAGAGACGTTCTACTCACGCGTGCAAAGCCTGCAAATGCTCTTCGCCGGCCAACCGCAGCTCAGCGTGGGCATGGCGCCTCACAGTGTGCGCGCGGTGCCAATAGACTGGCTGCGCTTCTTGGGCGCGGTGAAGCATGACACGGTGATGCACCTGCACGTCGCCGAGCAGCCGAAAGAAATTGAAGCGTGCCTGGCAGAGCATCGCCAACGCCCGGTTGAGCTGCTGTCAGACAACGGCATGCTCCACCCGCGCACCACGGCGGTGCACGCCATTCATTTGTCAGAAAATGAAGTGAAGCTGCTCGGTGCGTCGGGAGCCTCTGTCTGTGCGTGCCCTTCAACTGAACGCAACTTGGGCGACGGCGTGGTGCCCGCTGACGTGTTGATGCGCTCGGGCGTGCCGGTGGCGCTCGGCAGTGACAGCCAGGCCCACATCGACTTGCTCGACGAAGCGCGCCAGCTCGAAGGCCATTTGCGCTTGGTGCGGGGCCGCCGTGTGGTGCTGGCCCAAGGCGACGCCGGCCCCGACGCGTTGGGAGTGTCGCTGCTTCGCAGCGCGACTGAAATGGGAGCGCGCTCACTGGGCCTCGCCACGGGAACATTGCAGCCTGGCGAGCCGGCTGACTTCTGCACGCTCGACATCGAGCACGCGTCATTGCGCGGTTTGCCTTTTCAACACGGAGCGAGCAGTGCAGCGCTCTTTGGCAGCGCAGCCGCGGTGCGCGAAGTGGCGGTGCAGGGTGAGCTCATCGTGCGTGACGGTCAGCACGCGCTCGCCGCTTCGGCCGCGGTTGACTACCACGCCCTCATCAAGGAGCTGTTGGCATGAGCGACGAGCTGCTTTCGACTTTGCGTGACCTGGTGGCGATTGATTCGACCTCGGTGCGCACCAACCAGCCGGTGCTCGACGTGCTCGAGCCTCAGCTCACTGCACTGGGCTTTCACTGCCTGCGCCACCGCTACCGCGATGATTCAGGGGTTGAAAAAGCCAACCTGGTGGCCACCTTGGGCGGTGGCGGGCCGTTGGAGCTCGCACTGGTCGGCCATACCGACTGTGTGCCGTTCGATGCCCAGTGGGCCGAAGCGCTGGTGCTGACCGAGCGTGACGGCAAGTTGTACGGCCGCGGCAGCTGCGACACCAAAGCCTTCATCGCCTGCGCGCTCGAGGCAGCACGCCGCGTGGCTTCGCAGCTCAAAAGGCCGCTGGGGCTCTGCTTCACCGCCGACGAAGAAGTGGGCTGCGTGGGGGCGAAAAAGCTGCAGGCGGGCAAACTGCTCGACGCCCGCCGCGCCATCATTGGTGAGCCGACGTCGTTGACTCCCGTGCGCGCCAACAAGGGCTACTGCCTGGCCGAGGTAGAATTCACCGGCAAAGAAGGGCACAGCGCGTACCCTGCGTCGGGCGTTTCGGCCGTGTTTCATGCCGCGCGCTTCGTGACGCAGCTCGAGGCATTTTCGCTCGAAGGGTTGCGCGTGCAGACCGACGCCACGTTCGAGCCTCCGTTCACCACGTTGAATGTGGGTGTGATTGCCGGCGGCAAGGCGAAAAACATCATTCCCGGGCATTGCCGGGTGACGTTGGAATGGCGGCCGATACCTGGCCAAAACGTGCGCTTCGTGCTCGAGCAGGTTGAAGCCATGCTGCGTGACTTGCACGCCGCTGACGAAACGTTCAACGGCAAGGTAACGCCGCTGCGCATGGACTCTGGCTTTGACACCGCCGCTGAACAAGATGTGGTTCGGTTTTTAGAAACGGCTACCGGTAACGCTTCGAAGACGGTCGCGTTCGGCACCGAAGGCCCGCAGCTAGCGGCGTTGGGCGCGGTGCCGGTGGTGTTCGGCCCAGGCGACATTCGTGTGGCGCACCAGACGGGTGAATTCGTGCCCAAGGCCGAATTGCTGCGCGCGGCCGAGGTGCTCGAGAGTGCCATTCGCCATTTCTGTTGTGCGTAGAGAACTGCTAAGCGGCGTCGCCATGGACTACTTCCCGCGCTTGATTGAGGGAGGCTACGAAGGCCTCCATTTCTTGTCGGACCAGAAGACCGGCTTGCGTGCTTTGATTGGCATTCATTCTACCAAGTTGGGCCCCGCGCTCGGCGGCACGCGCGCGCTGACGACGTACGACAGTGAAACGGCGGCGGTGACCGACGTGATTCGGTTGTCGCGCGGCATGACGTACAAAGCGGCGCTGGCGGGTTTGAAACTGGGCGGAGGCAAATCAGTCATCGTGCTGCCCAAAGGCAACTTCGACCGGGGTGCGCTCTTCGAAGCATTCGGCCGTGCGGTGGAGTCGCTCAAAGGCCGCTACATCTGCGCTGAAGACAGCGGCACCAGCCCTTCAGACATGGACTTTATTTTGAAGCACACCCGTCACGTGGTGGGCTTGCAGAGCAAAAGTGGAGACCCTTCACCCGTCACCGCGTACGGCGTGGTGCGCGGCATGGAAGCCATGGCCAAGCACTTATGGGGCAAGGCCGACTTGGCTGGCCGCAAGGTGACGATTCTCGGCGTGGGCCATGTGGGCTACGCGCTGGCGGGCGAGCTGCACAAACGCGGCGCGAAAATGGTGGTGGCCGACGTCAACCCCCAGGCGGTGCAGCGCGCGGTGAAAGAGTTTGGTTGCAGCGCGGTGAGCGACGCCGAATTGGTGACGCAAGAAGCCGACATCTTCGCTCCCTGCGCCCTGGGTGGAGGCATCAACGACTTCACCTTGCCATTGTTGCGCGTCAAAGCCGTCGCCGGGGCCGCCAACAACCAGTTGGCCGAGCCGCGCCACGGTGAGGCGCTGGCCAAACGCGGCATTCTTTACGCGCCTGACTACGCCATCAACTCGGGCGGCCTCATCAACTGTGCGCTCGAAGTGCTGGGGTACGATCGCAAAGAAGCGTTGGAACGCGCGGGCAAAATCTTCGACACCATCGACGAGCTGTTGCGCCGCTCGAAAGAGTCGGGCCAACGGCCTGAAGCGGTGGCTGACACCATGGTTGAAGAGCGCCTGGCCCACGGGTGAGGTTTTGCGTGGCCATTGCCATGGCGTGTCTGTGCGCCACGGTTGTCAGCTGCAAGAGCTCCACGGCCGCTGATGGCACAGAAGTCGACGCCGGCCTCACCGGGCCTTCGTGCGACAGCCCTGAAGACTGCAAAGACGCCGCGTTTTTAGGCGTGTGCCGTCAAAACGTGTGTGTGGCCGACGTGCCGTGCGGTGACGACGTCGAATGTGGTCTGGGTGAACGCTGCGCTGACGGCCGTTGTCTCTTCAGTGGTTGCTCGCAAGACGCCGAATGCGCGAGCGGCAAATGCCGGCGTGAAGCCTTCTCATGCGAAGAGTGCGGCCGCGACGACGAATGCCCAAGCGACAAGCCGCGCTGCGACACCGCCGCGCACCGCTGCGTCAGTTGCTTGAGCGACACTGAATGCCCCGCGCCCGGCCCGGCCCGTTGCTCACCGCTCGGCCAATGCGCGCACTGTGTCGAAGACAAACATTGCCCCAATGGTTTGTCGTGCAATGCCGCCGGTGTCTGCGTCGGCTCTCCGCTGAATGGGCCGTGCTCTGACGGTGTGGCGTGCGGCCAAGGTTTGCTCTGTGTCACTGTCAACACCGCCGGCCGCTGTTTGCCGGTGTGTAACCTGTTTCAGTCGAACTGCCCGCAGGGCAACATTTGTTACTCGCCCTACGGCAGCGCGGCGCAGCTCATTTTCGAAGACGGGGCGCCGGTGGGTTTTTGCTTTGCACCGCAAGCCGGCCTGCGCGCCGTCAACGAGCCGTGCTTCACCACCGCCACCGGGAGCAACTGCCAACGCAATTTAGAATGCGTGCCCCGCACCGCGACTGAATCAGTGTGCCGCGGTTACTGCGACCCGGCCGCGCAGAACAATTGCGCCAGTGGAAATGAATGCCACGCCTTCAACGGTGACTACCAAGGGCACCGCTATGGTTTGTGTTACCCCGACAACGGTTGGGGCGATGCATGCGGTGTCGACGCCGGCTGTGGTGACGGCCAGACCTGCCGGCTGCGGGCCGACCCTGCCGCGCTCAACGCCTTTGCGCCGCAATGCCAATTTCCCTTAGGTGACGGCGGGGCGCTGGCGCCGTGTGACAGTGCGTTGCAATGCCAAAGCGGCACGTGCGGTGAAGACAGCGACTACCTCACCCCGAATTATTTCTGCTTTCAGCACTGTGAGACCGACGAGCAGTGCAATGTCGAAGGTCGGGCAGGGCGCTGCGACACAGATTTTTCGATAAGCGAAGGCAATTCATTTGGCTTCATTCGCGGTTGCCGGCCGCAGTGCAACTCGAACGCCGACTGTCAAAGCTACGATGGCGGCATGGTGTGCAAGGCGCGGGTGAATCTTTTCGCTGATTCTCGTGAATTGCGTCAGGCCTGCGCGGCTCCCGAAGGGGGTGGAGAACTGGGTACCACCTGCACCTCAGCTTCAGATTGCCGCTCAGGTTTTTGCCGGTTCAACGACTGGCGCGGGGTGACACGGCGAGGTGTCTGTAATTCTCCTTGCCGGCAACCGAGCGATTGCTCCTTGGGCGACGGAGGCGTCTCGGCGCTCGCACAGTGCGCCACCGCGCCTTTCTACGCCGCCACGGGGCCCGACGGCCTGCCTGCCACGGCCGATGACTTGGCCTACGAAGCGACGTTGTGCGCGTCACCCGCGTGCGCCGATGACTTTGATTGCGCTGCCGATGGAAGCCTTTTCTGCGTGCCTTCAGGTGAAACGGGCGACGCGGGCGCGGTGTTTCGTTGCCAGGGCCCCGCCAAAGGAGCGACCGTGACGGGCCCTTCAACCTGCGTCGCTGACAGCCAATGTCAAAGTGGCGTCTGTGGAATGCTCACCGGCGCTCTCGGTGGCAGGGTGTGTTTGCAGGCGTGTGGCCCCAGCACGGCGTGCGCGCCAGGCACCACCTGCCGTGAAGGCGGGCTGAGCATCGCCACCCGTGGGGGGCCGCTGCAGGTGCGAGCGTGTGTTCCGTAAGACAGGGCTTCTTACGCCGCAAGATTGTCGAAAAGTAGAGTTCTGTCTTTGTCGCTGCCGCGTCTTTAAGGAATGCGCCCATGTCTCGTACCCCGCTGATGAAGTACTTGATGCAGACGTACAACATTGCTCGTTGGGCCAAGGCGAACGGTGTTCCCCTCGATGAAGCGCGGCAGCTGCACCAAAGCTTGGTAAGCCGCCGGCGCTTGCTGCAGTACAGCGCGGGTGCGGCCGCGTTGGGTCTGGTGGGTTGCGGTGCTGCTGGCGGCTCTGGCAACGACGGCGGCATGATGAACATGACTGCCGACACCAAAGTGGCCATCGTGGGCGCGGGCATGGCGGGTTTGCACTGCGCCTACAAGTTGAAGAAGCGAGGCCTCGCGGCAAGCGTCTACGACGGAGCCAAACGCGTGGGAGGCCGCCTCTTCACCGACCGCGCCACCTTTGGCAACGGCCTCACCGCTGAGCTGGGCGGCGAATTCATCGATACGTCACACAGTGTGACCCGCGGTTTGGCTGCCGAGCTCGGCATTGCCTTGGCCGACACTGACACCGACACCCACGTGGCGAGCATCACCGCGTACTTCGGCGGTAAGGCCTTGAGCGACGCTGACATTTTGAACGGCTTTGCCCCCATTGCCGCGAAAATTGACGAAGCGTTTGGTGCTCTCACTGACCCCAACGTGTGGGTGACGTACAAGAATGCCAACGGCGCCACCGTGCTCGACAACACGTCAATCAAAGCGTGGTTCAACCAGCAAAACATCGCCGCTTCAGACCCGGTGCGGCAGCTGATTGAAGTCGCGTACCTGGGCGAGTACGGCTTAGAGACCGACGTGTCGTCAGTGTTGAACCTGCTGGGGCTCATTTCTACCGAGACCACGCAGTTCAACATTTTCGGCGCGTCTGACGAGCGTTTTTACGCGGTCGACGGCAACGACACCTTCACCACCAAGCTCGCCGCGGCGCTTGACCCGGCGCAAATCAACTTGGAGTCACGGTTGGTGGCGCTCAAGGCCACCTCAGACAACCGCTATGAGTTGACCTTTGACCGTGGCGCCTCGACGCTGACCGTCAAAGCCGACCACGTGGTGTTGGCGCTGCCTTTCACCATGCTGCGCAAGGTGCAAATCGACGTGAACTTACCCACGGTGAAGAAGAAGGCCATCGACGAGCTGGGGTACGGCACCAACGCCAAGTTGTTGTGCGGCTTCGACACCCGCGTGTGGCGTACCCAGTACATGGCGAACGGCACCACCTACGCCGAGCTGTCTTTTCAAGAAGCGTGGGAGCCGCAGCGGCTGCACACCCAGACCGCCGGGGTAATGACGCAGTACGTGGGCGGCACGTTGGGCGCCCACTTTCACACCGACACACCCGAAGCCCGGGCCACTGCCTTCTTGAACGACTTGGAGCTCGTTTTCCCCGGAGTGAAAGCCGCGCACAACGGCAAGGTGGCGCGCTTTGCGTGGCCACAGCACGAGTTCACCCAAGGCAGCTATTCGGCATATACGGTGGGTCAATGGACCACGATTTGCGGTGCCGAGCGTGAACGCGTTGGCAACCTGCACTTTTGCGGCGAGCACACGTCACTGGGCGCGCAGGGCTATATCGAAGGCGCGGCCGAGACGGGTGGCGAAGCGGCCGACGACGTGGCGATGGCGCTGGGTCTGCCGTAACCGTCAAGCCAATTCAGCGACGCGCTTGAGCAGTTGCGCGGCGTCAGCGGGCACCACCGGCCGAATCAAAAAGTCGGTAGCGCCTTGCTTGAGCAGCTGTTCAACCAACGCCTCTTCACCCAGGCTGGCGAGCAACACCACGCGTGCCTTGGGAGCCGCTTTTTTCAATTCAGCCAACACCTCGGGGCCATTTTTGAGCGGCAGTTGGGTGTCGAGCAGCACCACGTCTGGCTTGCTCGATGTGTACAAAGCCACCACCTCGTTGCCGTGGGAAGCCTCGGCCGACACTTCTAAGCCGGCGTTGGCCAGGGCTTCTTTCATGTTTTCCCGCAAGCCCGTGGAGTCATCGACAATCAAGACGCGCTTCTTCTTCGTTTTCATAAGGGGTTACAGCGCTATAGCACCAAAGAGGTGTGCAACGTTTGCCTACCAAAAAAGGTATCGGCGAAGACGGCGCGCAAGTTGTTGAGAAGCGCTTTTCAAAAAAAGTAACATTGAAATTACACAACAGTTGGCGCGAAAGGCCGACAACCCCACATGCCCGTTTGTTTCACTCGAAAGCACGCTCCGGCAGGAACGTTGTCTGTCGGCGAAGTTCTGTTGAAAATCAAAGACGTCATCACGCCCTAAGTTTGTGTAACCAGAAAGAATAGATGGCTCTTCGATTGTCACCTTTTGGTAACCGTTCTGTCGCAGGCAGCAAAGTCGCTCCCAAAGCCAGTAAGCATCTGAGGCCGCCCAACCCGACAGGTGGGCTTAAATCGGCAAAGTTCAAGGCGCCCAAGCTGAAGGTAGACGAATCAGCGGCGGCTCCTGCTTCCATGGCGTCGGCGCCCGCGCCGGGCATGGCGGTGTTTTTGGCCAGCGAAACCCGCGAAGGTACTTCGGGCATTTATGACGAGCTGATGCGCTCGTTGCCGCCCAGCGCCGCGGCGAGGCATTCGTTGACTGGCGCCAACAACAAAAAAGTGTCGGCGCGGGCGCAAAAAGACATCGAGGCGGGCAAGCTGGTTGTTTTTCAAGCCAAGCCCGATGACGTGCTCAAGGTGAAGAAAGAATTCGAGCGCGCGGTGAGCGTGTACGTGATGAGCCCCGATTCGCCGACCGCGAAAGAAGCGCCTCCCGCGTGGTTGCGTGACTTCGATTACGTGGTGGCCTCGCACAAGCAAGAAGAAGCGGGCGAAGCGTTGAACGCAATTGTTCGTTCGCGCATGGAGCTGAACGATTTGGGAGCCACCCAGTTCAACCCTCAGCCGGGGTTGCCTGGCGAGGGCAACCGGGTGCTGGCGAACAAAGACGAAGCATTGGGCGAGCTAGAGCAGCTGTGGAAGCAGAAAGAATACGGCGGCATCATCACCAAAGTTCGCGAGTACGTGAGCAGCGTGAACCCGGCCACGTTGAAGGCGGCGCAACCGCTGACGTTACGCGACATGGCCGAAGACTTGTTTCTCGTGCAGCAGCGCATGATTTCAGTGGTGAACAAGCTGTCGATGGTTGATTCGCCGGCCCAAAAGATGGACGCGTTGAAGCTGTTGCAGACCATCAGCGACGTGCACACTGAAGTGTTTCGTGCGGCCGTAGCGATTACCGATGCCACCAAGAAGGCGCGCGTCGAGCCGACGATTCTGTACCACACGATGTACAAGCGGCCCGGGTTTCTCAGCGTGTCGGAACGTGAGCGCCTCTACACCGAAAAGATGAAGTCGTTCATGGACAAGGGCGGCGACATGTCGCAGATCAAAACTGTCGACATGGAGTTCATCAACAGCCTCAAGCACGACCAGTTGATTGAATACACGGTGCGCGACGACGACACGTTTACGGCAGCGATTGCCGACGTGCCGGTGACGCCGGGTCACCCGTTGCTCGCCGCCGGTGGTCCGGTGAAGAGTGCAGGGTCGATGCGTCTGTACCGCAACGAAGCAGGTGATATTTCAGCGCTGGTGGTGGGCTCGTTCTCGGGCCACTTCATGTCGGGCCGCGAGAGTCAGCATCACGTGGTGCGGCACCTGCGCAATTTGGGCATTCCCCGCGAGAAAATTATTCTTCAAGAAGACGAAGCAGGCCGTGCGCGCACCGTCGACATTTTGAGCGACTTGATTGGTGAAAAAGGCGCCGAGGCCCAAGCGCGTGCTGAGCGGTTGCTCGAGCAGTCGCAAGTCTGGCGTTAAGCGAACTCTCTTTGGTTCGAACAGTGCCCCCGAGGGGTGCCTTTCAGGGCATCTTCGGGGGAGATTCGTTTTTGGGGTAGCTACGGCACGTCGGGAATCAAGTTCAGCGCGCGCGCCATTTCTTGCGGCTTCGGGTCTGACACGCGGGTGTTCTGCTCTCCGATGATTCCGCTGATCAACTTCTTCATCAGCGCTTCTCCTGCCTTTTGCTCAGGCGTGTCGCGCAGGCCCGGGTGCGTCAGCTGCGCCTTGGTGTGCAGCGACGGCTCGACGTTCAGCGTCGCTTCGTTAGACAGCTGGGCGAAAATCGCGTCTTGCGCCGCGCCATCGAGCGGTGCCCCAAAGCCCGCGGCCAGGTTCGAAGGCACCTCTTTCACATTGGTCGAATTGACCTGTTTGTGGTCGACCTCAGCTTCCATCACGTACATCTCGACTTCGCGCGGCTTGCCGTTGACCATGTGCTCAGGGCGTACCGTGGTGCCAAGCACCTGGTCGACGCTGCCTTCTAAACAGGATCGCGGCAATCGCGATCCAATCGTTGGTTGACTGTTGACGATTTCAAGATCATGAGGGGGCGATCTCTTCTTAGGAGGTCGTTGTGGCTCGTTCCAAGAATTGGCAGGCAATCA
>JAIBBR010000138.1 GCA_019694575.1 Myxococcaceae bacterium | reverse complement strand
TTACACACGCTGATATCTGGCATCGACGACCGGTGGTGGGGGCCCGACAACCGCAAAGCGTTTCTCAAAGAGCTGACGCAAACCCGGCTTAGCGTGCTCGATGTCGACAGCCGGGCGGCGTTGATTCTGGCGCTGCAAATCGGCGCCACGGTGAAACGCGATGAGCAAGCCATCGGCAACATCATTTTCGGCACGCACAACCAGGCGCTGACCCAACTCAAGAACGCCATCGACGCGGGCGGCGACTACCACGACTTGCAGCAGCTCATTTTTCACGACATCGACAGCCCTGCTTTGCGTGAAAAAATTCTCGCGCACTTTGGCCGGCAGACGACGCCCACCGGCCAAGTCAAAGTGCTGAGCGACATCGACGACACGTTTTACGCAAACCTGAAAGACAAACGTTTCCCCAAGAAGACGGTGTACCCAGGCGTACTCGCCTTCTACGCCGAGCTCGACAAAGGAGGCCGCGCCCGCGCTGACCGCCTGGGCGACCTGACGTTTCTCTCTGCCCGCCCTTATGACAGTGCCGGCCTCTTCGAAGAGTTGACCAAAAAAACGCTGCGCGAGCACGGCGTCGGCGAGGCCACGGTTCTGTCGGGAGACTTCGCGCACCTCGTCGGCAACCAGCGCATCGCCGAGAAAAAGCTCGAAAACTGGCAGCAGTACCGCCAGCTCTTCACCGAGTACCAAGCGGTGTTCATCGGAGACAGCGGGCAAGGTGACGCGCTGTTCGGCTCCCAAGCACTCGCCTCGGGCGAAGGCCAAATGAAGGCGGTCTTCATTCACAACGTGACAGCGCTCTCTGACACCGAGCGCAGCACACTGAAAAAGCAAGGCATTTACGTTTTTGACACCTACTTGGGCGCGGCGACCCAAGCGTACGCGCTGGGCCTCATCACCCAAGCAGGGCTCAAGCGCGTGGCTGCCTCAGCAAAGAAGGAGCTCGCCACCATTCGCTTCACCTCACCGGCACAAGCCGCCGCTCGAAAAACCGAGTTCGAGCGCGACTGGCTCACGTATTCACAAGCGGTCCAAGCAACAAACCGGCGCTAAATAAAACGCGAGGAGCGCCTCACATAAAGGCCGTCACTCCACCGTCACCGACTTCGCCAAGTTGCGCGGTTGGTCGACGTCGTTTCCACGCATTTCGGCCACGTGGTACGCGAGCAGCTGCAGCGGAATGGTGGCGATAATCGGCGCAATCAACGCGCTCGAAGGTGGAATGGTAATCACATGGTCAGCCAGTTGCGTCAGGTGCTTGTCGTCAGCATCGATGACCGCGATGACTTGGCCACCGCGCGCGCGCACTTCTTCAATGTTGCCGGCAATCTTCTCGTACGACACTTTTGGCTCTTTCGGAGCCACCACCACCACCGGCAACTTCTCGTCGATGAGCGCAATCGGCCCGTGCTTCATTTCGCCACCCGCGTACCCTTCGGCGTGAATGTACGAAACCTCTTTCAACTTCAGCGCGCCTTCCATCGCCACCGAGTGCATCGGCCCGCGGCCTAAAAACAAAAAGTCTTGCGCGTTCACATAGGTGCGCGCAATTTTCTTTACCGCCGCTTCACTGTGAAGCGCTTCTTCCACCAGCTTCGGCACTTCAGTGATGTGCGTGAGGTGCTCTTGCGCCTGTTGCACGGTGAGGTGATTGCGCAACCGGCCCAACTTCACGCCCAGCAGGTACAAACCAATCAACTGCGTGGTGAAGGCCTTGGTCGACGCCACACCAATTTCAGGGCCAGCGTTGGTGAGCACCGTCAAGTCAGCCTCGCGGGTCATCGCGCTGCCAATCACGTTGCACAGTGTCATCGTCGCCGCGCCGCGCGCTTTCGCCTCTTTCATCGCCGCCAGAGTGTCGAGCGTTTCACCCGACTGGCTAATGGCGATGGCCAAGTGCGTCTTTTCGACAATCGGGTCGCGGTAACGAAACTCGCTCGCCAGCTCCACCTCTACCGGAATGCGCGAGAGCGACTCAATCATCCACTTGCCGGCCATGCCCGAGTGGTAGCTGGTGCCGCACGCGAGAATCGTCACTTTGGTGAACGCCTGCACTTGCTCAGGCGTGAAATTCCACCCCTCGAAGTGCACCGTGCCTTCTGAACGCAGCACCCGGCCGCGCAGGG
This sequence comes from Myxococcaceae bacterium, assembly GCA_019694575.1. Taxonomy (GTDB): domain Bacteria; phylum Myxococcota; class Myxococcia; order Myxococcales; family Myxococcaceae; genus JAIBBR01. The sequence continues at coordinate 11,398 of JAIBBR010000138.1, read as the reverse complement.
TGTCGGCCACCGCGCGAGGCTGCTCGAAAATTTCTTTGTGCATGAAGTGCCGGTGGCCGCCTTTTTCGGCCATCGTCGGCGTCCAGTCGATACGCCGCGGTGCACGCGTCACCGCTTTGTTGGCAGCATCGAAAATTTCGACCTTCTCGGGCGTAAGCACGGCCAAGTCGCCGTCTTCCATGAACACCACGTCGCGGGTGTGCTCGAGCAACGCGGGAATGTCTGAGGCCACGAAGTTCTGCGCCTGCGACAAGCCCAGCACCATGGGCTGCGAGTCTTTGGTGGCCACAATGCGGTCGGCCTCGTGCTCGGTCACCACCACCAACGCGTAGGTGCCCTTCACTTGGCGAATCGCCCCGCGCACCGCGTCGACCAACCGCTTGCCGGCTTTCATTTCAGCGGCAATGAGGTGGGCAAACACTTCGGAGTCTGTCTCTGATGAAAACGCATGCCCCTTGGCCTTGAGCTGCTCTTTCAACACCAAATGGTTCTCGATGATGCCGTTGTGCACCACCGCCACGCCTTCATAGGTGTGGGGGTGGGCATTCTCGTCAGACGGGCGGCCATGGGTGGCCCAGCGCGTGTGCCCAATGCCGATTTTTCCCTGGGGAGGGTCGGTCGCGACGCGGCCTTCTAAATTCTTCAGCTTGCCGGTGGCGCGCACCACCGAGAGCTTCTTGCCGTCGAGCACCGCCAGACCCGCCGAGTCGTAACCGCGGTATTCGAGGCGTCGCAACCCCGACACCAAAACGGGCGCTGACTGCTTGTCACCGATGTAGCCGACGATGCCGCACATGTTGTGTTCCTTCCCTATTTTTTCTTGTCGCCAAGCAGCTCACGCCGGCGCTGCGCCCAACCCTCTTTAATCACCTGCGGTGCGCGCGAAAGCGCCAGCGCGTCATCGGGCACATTTTCTGTAATCGTAGCACCCGCTCCAATTATTGCGCCGTTGCCTACCTTAACCGGAGCCACCAATTGGGTATCAGAGCCAATAAATACATTGTCGCCAATTTGGGTGAGGTGCTTTTTGTACCCGTCGTAGTTGCAGGTGATGGTGCCCGCCCCCACGTTGGTGCCCTGCCCAATTTCAGCATCGCCCAGGTACGCCAGGTGGTTGGCCTTGGTGCCTTTGCCCAGGCGCGCCTTCTTCGTCTCGACGAAGTTACCAATATGCACGTCTTCAGCCAGCTCGGTGCCAGGCCGCAGCCGCGAGAAAGGGCCAATGCGGTTCTTCATGCCCACCACGGCTTCTTCGAGCACCGAGTAGGGCTTCAACTCAGCGCCGTCGTGCACCGTGCTCTGGGTCAGCACGCAGCCTTGGCCGATGTGCACGTTCGCACCGATGACACAACCCGCGCCAATGCTCACCAAGGGGCCAATCACCGTGTCGGCGCCCAGCGTCACGCCGTCTTCAATGTAAGTCGTGGCAGGGTCTAACAGCGTCACGCCGTTGCGCATATGTATGCCATTCACCCGGTTGCGCATCACTTTCGTCGCGTCGGCGAGCTGCGCCTTGTCGTTGATGCCTTGCGTCTCTTCGACCGAGGCCTTCACCACCGCGATAGAACCTGAACGCGCAGCGGCTTTGACGATATCGGTCAAATACAACTCACCTTGCGCATTTTGCGGTTTCAGTTGCGACACGGCTTCAAAAAGAAACTTCGCGTCAGCCACGTAAATGCCGGCGTTCACCTCGCGAATCGCTTGCTGCTCAACCGTAGCGTCTTTTTGCTCGACGATTTCTTGCAGCGCTCCGTCGCGGCGCACCAACCGGCCATAACCATGCGGGTGGTCCATCTCAATCGAGAGCAGCGCGAGCGCGCCTTTTTCGGCGCGGTACGCTTCGAGCAATTTCTCGAGCGTGGCACGGGTGAGCAACGGCACGTCTCCGTATAAAATCAGCACCGGGCCGTCGAAACCTTGCAACGCGTTTTTCGCTTGCGCCACCGCGTCGCCGGTACCACGTTGGTTGGCTTGCAGCGCGAAAGACAACGGCTTGCCGGCGAACGCTTTCTGCAAAGTCTGCGTCACCCTTTCGGCGCCGTGGCCCACCACCGCTACCACGGGCGAAGCCCCCAGCTCGAAGGCGCGCTCAATGGAATAGGCGCACAACGGCTTACCCAAAAGGGGGTGCAACACCTTGGGCAAATCAGATTTCATGCGCGTGCCCTTGCCGGCGCACAACACCACACAGGCCAATTGAGAAGTCATCGGAGAGTCGAGCATTGGCTCAACGCTTGCCGACCGTCAATCGCGACGTTGCGGCGAAGTCAGTGCGTCGACCCACGCGGCTTGAAAGCCACGGGCGCTCTGTCGCTCAACACGGCATGCACCGTCACCGACAAACCGTGCAGCCCCGCCGTCAATTGAAAGCTGGGCTTCAAAATCACCGTTACTTTTGGCTCTGCCGTTTTCACATTCACTGCCGCTGCTGCGCTCATGTGTAACCCACCGTTCTGCGGGCCACGTAGAGCGAGATGGCCTGACGCACCGAAGGCGCCAAGTCTAAAAACCGCACACCCATGCCTGCTGGAATCAAAAAACTCCCCTTCACTGTCCGCACCACTTTGCCCAGCACGGTGACCGCCTTTTCCATACCGGGAATCGCGAGCCGCAAAGTCACATGGGTGCCTTCGGGCAGCGCGTCGTCGGTCTTCAAGAAGACACCGCTGGCCGAAATTTCACCCACCGCGGCCTGGTGCGCTTCGTTCCACTCGAAGAAACGCACTGACCCCGACAAAGGTGCTCTTCCATGTTCTCTGTGCTCACTCATGGCGCGCTTGTGGTAGCAAGACGGAGGCCAGGCGTTTTTGTCGCATCGAAACGTGGGCCATTAATGAATATCAGCCACTTACGCCTCTTCGAGGGCTGACTGGAGCGAAGACACGCATGGCACTACCGCCCCAGCTGTCAGAAAAGAACCGGTGGCCTCGGCAATCTGTCACCGCGCTGAAAATCACCTGTGCGCTGCTCGTTTTCACGACTGCCACCGCTGTTGCTTCGCCGCCTTACCGGCAAGGGGCCATCGCCGCCGCGCACCCTGCCGCCAGCGCCGCGGGCAAAGCGATGCTCGACAAAAAAGGCAACGCCGTTGACGCCGCCGTCGCCGCAGCTTTCGTGATGGCGGTGGTGGGGCCCTACCATTCAGGCTTGGGCGGAGGCGGCTTCGCGGTGGTGCACGACGCCCAAACCCAAAACGACACCGCCTTCGATTTTCGTGAAGTAGCTCCTTCTCAAGCCACCGCCGACATGTACCTGCGCAACGGCAAGGTGGAGCCTGCCCTCGCCACCGACGGCGCGCTCGCCATTGCAGTGCCCGGCGCCGTGGCCGGTTACCTGGGCCTGCACGCCAAATATGGAAAATTGCCGCGCGCCACGGTGCTCGCTCCAGCCATCGCCGCCGCTACCCAAGGTTTTCGCGTCACGCCCAAGTACGCCGATTTGGCGACCCTGCGCCTCGGCTGTCTGCGCACCGACGCCGAAGCCTCGCGCATTTTTCTGCAGCGTGGGCCTGACGAAACCTTTCACGTGCCGCCCTTGGGCACCGTGCTCAAGCAGCCCGAGCTGGCCAAGACGTTGCGGGCGCTCGCCACCCTTGGGCCGCGGGCGTTTTACGCAGGGCGGGTGGCCCAGGCCATTGAGCGCTCGGTGAAAGAAAAAGGCGGCATTCTCACCCGCGCCGACCTTAAGGCCTATCAACCCCAATGGAGAGCTCCGCTGCTCGGCAATTACCGCGGGCACCGGGTGGTGACGATGCCGCCTCCCAGCGCGGGAGGCCTCACCGTGGTGCAAACGCTTGGCGTGCTGGAGCGCGTACCCTCTGAGGCATTGGCCAACCGCAGCCCCGCCGCGATGCACACCTTCATCGAAACGTTGCGCCGCTCGTACGCGTACCGCGCTTCGACGGTAGCAGACCCGGCGTTCGTCTCGCTGCCTTTAGAGAAGCTCACCTCGGCCGAGTACTTCGCCGACATCGCCAAGCGCATCGACCCCAAGCGGGCCACCCCGTCTTCCACCTTGGCGGTGAAGCCGAGCGCGCCCGAGTCACCCGACAAACACACCACGCATATTTCAGTCGTCGACGCGCAAGGCAACGCGGTCGCGCTCACCACCACTCTCAATTACTACTTCGGCAGCTGCGTGATGGCGAAGGGCACTGGCGTGTTGCTCAACGACGAGATGGACGACTTCGCCGCCCAACCCGGTGCGCCCAACATTTACGGTTTGGTGGCGGGCACGGCGAACGGCATTGCCCCAGGCAAAATACCCGTCTCTTCCATGTCACCTACCCTGGTGTTCCAAAAAGACCGGCCGCAAGAGGTGATGCTGGCGGTGGGCTCACCAGGAGGCTCCACCATTCCCACCACGGTGCTCAACGTCATCACCAATGTCATCGACGGCCAACTCGACGTGCAGCAGGCGGTGGCGCGGGCGCGCATTCACCACCAGTACCAGCCCGACGTGGTGCAGCTCGAGCCGATGGCGCTCGACGAGGCCACGCAAAACGCGCTCACCGCGCTGGGCCACACCTTCAAGAGCGTTGAAAAATGGGGCGACGCCGAAGCGGTTTTGGTGCACCCCACCACGGGCTTAAAGACGGCGGCGTCTGACCCACGCAACGAAGGGGCTGCCGCGGGGCAGGAGTAATCAGCACTGCTTGTTGCCGCCCTCAAGTCAATCGACTATTCACGCATTTCGCATGAAGCCTTACATACGCCACGAGCGCTCGCGCATGTTCGAGAGCGATTTTTTCGAGATGTTCTCGAAGGTGCACCCGGCGACGCCTTTTCTTCTCTACATTCCTCCCACGTTGGTTTTGTTGGCGTGGGCGTTGGTGAAGGGCATCACCTCACCCTTGGCGGCGCTGGTCTTTCTGCCGCTGGGTTGGGTGACCTGGCAGCTGATGGAATACTTCATTCACAAACATATTTTTCACTGGGAAGGCAACGGCCCTTTCACCCGGTGGCTGCACCAAATTTTGCACGGCTACCACCACCAGTACCCCGACGACGCGCAGCGCTTGGTGATGCCGATTGGCGCCAGCTTGCCGATGGCGGCGTTGATTGGCGGCCTGCTGTGGTTGCTCAATGCGCCGGGGCAGACCATTCCCTATTTCGTGGGGCTGGTGAGCGGGTACCTGTTCTACGACTTCATGCATTGGTCGACGCACTACCGCAAGCCGCTGACGGGTTGGGGCAAGCGAATTCGCTCTCACCACATGTCGCACCACTTCGCTGATACCGAGAGCAACTACGGCATCAGCCACCGGTGGATAGACATGTTGCTTGGCACCTTGAAAACGCGCGATGGCCAGGCGCAAAAGTAGCGCTGGGCACCCATGCAACCTCACCGCGGAACATTGATTTTGACGCTGGGCATTTTGAGCCTGGTTTGCTGCAGCCCGCTGGGCCCTTTCGCCTGGTTATTGGGCAACAGCGACCTCAAGTTGATGAACACCGGCCAGATGGACCCCATGGGCCGCGACACCACCAACGCCGGGCGCATTTGCGGCATCGTCGGCACGGTGCTTTTGGGTTTGGGCTGTCTGCTCTCGATGCTCTACATGGGCAGTATCATGGCGCTTGTCGGCATCGCCGCAGCGGGCGGGCCGCAGTAGCGCAAGAGCGCTGACATTTTCAATCTGGTGTGCTCAGGGCGACACGGCTATTCGCCGGCCATGGACACGCTGACAAAAAACGTCTCTGGGCTCGAGGGCAAGGTGTTGGCGCAGTACGCCGAAGCTTTTGGTGTGGCTTTGGGCGTGACTCTTTCGCTCTGGCTCTTGTTGCAGCTGGTGCGCCGCCACTTCGGCCAAGCGGTCGAAAAAACGACCACTCGCATCGACGACATTGCCTTCGATGTCTTGGGCCGCACCCAGTTGCTCTTTCTCATCGCCGTGGGCGTGGGCGTGGCCGCGTGGGTTTTCGATTTTCCCACCAAGCTCGAGAAGACGGTGCTCACCGTCAGTTGGCTGGTCACCTTTGTGCAGCTGGGCATTTGGGGCTCGGCGCTGGCGCGTCACGTCATCGAGCGGCGCTTCGACAAGGCGAACTTAGGCCCCGAGGCGCGCACCGGCACCGGGGTATTGACCATCGGCACGGTGGCGCTGGTGTGGATCGCAGTGGCTCTGCTCGCACTCGACAATTTGGGCATCGACGTCACCGCGCTCATCGCCGGCCTCGGCGTGGGCGGCGTGGCCATTGCGCTCGCCACCCAAAATATTTTGGGAGACGTCTTCGCGTCGGTCTCGATTCTGCTCGACAAGCCCTTCGTGGTGGGCGACTTCGTGGTGGTAGGCGACTTCATGGGCACGGTGGAGCACATCGGCATCAAAACCACCCGCCTGCGCAGCTTGAGCGGTGAGCAGCTGATTTTTTCAAACAACGATTTGCTGCAGAGCCGCATTCGCAACTTCAAGCGCATGACCGAGCGGCGCGTCGTCTTTAGCTTGAATGTCGCGTACCAAACGCCTCCCGAAAAGCTGGAGCGCATTCCGGTGCTGGTGCGCGGCATCATCGAAAAGCTGCCGTACACACGGTTCGACCGCAGCCACTTCATGGGCTACGGCGACTTCGCGCTGCAATTCGAGACCGTCTTCTTCGTGCTCACGCCCGACTACAACCAGTACGCCGACCTGCGGCAGAAAATGAACCTCGACCTGATGAAAGCCTTCGCGGCTGAAGGCGTGACGTTCGCGTACCCAACGCAGCAGGTCTATGTCGAACAAGGCGGCCCGGCAAAAGAGGCGCGCGAAGTTTCGTCGAAGGCTTGATACTGGAGCACTCAGTCGCGTCGGCTCTGCGCGACAGCGGTGCCGCGGCAGGCACTGTGGCCGAGCTCTAAACTTTCAACTTCATTGACGCTCCGCGGCCGGCACGCGCCGTGCCCTCATCAGCCACCGTTGAGCAACCCACACAACCGCAGCTGCATTTCACCTGCACCTGCCTGACACCGCTGTCATGAGGAAAAAACAAATGACGAAGCACCTTATTTTTGCAACCGCTCTGGCCATTACCGGCGTGCTGACGTTCACCGGCTGCCCAGGCCCCGACATTGAAACCGAATGTTTGCTCAGTGGCCGCTGTGGTGACGGAGGCATCGACGCTGGTATCGACGCCGGCGTCGACGCGGGGAGCACCTTCTGTGACCGGTTGGAAGTCGGCCTCGCTCACCTCAAGAATGTGCTCGAGAAATGCCCAGGTTCGGGAGACGACGCTCTCATCGCCTTCAGCCGCTCCAAGTGTGACGCGCAAGCCGCGACCCAGTGCACCACCAGCGAGCGTGCGAGTTACGATGCAGTCATCGTCTGCGAGCGCGACATCGCCGTGTGCGCTTCAGCCACTGAACGCTCGCGCGCACAAAATGCCATCAGCACGTGCGCCACCGACGCGGGCTCGGTTTCAAATCAGTGCGCCTCGTCGATTCAGCCTTAGGGTCAGGCTGAAAAGCGACAGTTGCAACGGCTGCGCCGCGAACAATGCCCAGCGATTGCGCAGCATTTTCTTCGCTTCGGAACACCGATGCCCCACGGGTGTTGGTGCGCGCCCGCGCCTTTGCCCACTGCGCTTCTCAGTGGGTGGGTGTGGGGTGCTACGCGCTAGGCGCTGGGCTTCAATTCGAGCCGCACCAAAGTCACCTGGTCAGCATCGACAGCGATGGCACGCTCGACGATGACACACCCTTCGCGCACCACTTTCATGCGATGCGCCCCAGTTTTGAGCGGTAACGACTTGGGGGTGTGGCCGTAGTGTTCGCCGTTGACGAACAATTCGGCCGGCTGTGTTACCCCGTTGACCGTGGTCACCACCCGCAGCTCCCCCAGCAGAGGGTGGCCGTCGTCGGTTTCTTGGTTGCTCAGTGACGCTTCTTCTGCTCCCCAACGCACCGGGTGTACTTCGCCGCTCGGCAGCAGGGGTATTTCATCTGACGACTCGACACCGTGGGTCTGCTCGTCGGTACCCATCTGCAAGGGCACTGTCTTGCCGGCCTGCTGCATCCACATGGCGATGGGAAACGCTTTGTCCCACACCACGTCTTTCATTTTTTCGGCGGTCGACAAGTCGGCATACAGCTCGAGCGCACCTTGCGGCCGGTCAGCGGGCTTCTTCGCCATGGCCCGCTGTAGCGCGGTGCCCAACGCATGGCCCAAGCCCGGCACCAGGGCCGCCGCGTCGGGCGCGGGTGTGTGCCGGTGTGCCCGCAACACTTCGTGGCTGCTCGACGCCGAAAACGGAGGCTTGCCTACCAGCAGCTCAAACGCCAGCGCCCCCAACGCGTACACGTCGGCGCGCTTGTCGACTTCGCCCTTCGAAGAAATCTGCTCGGGGGCCATGTAATAGGGCGTGCCCACCAGCGCTCCAGGGTTGGTGAGACCGGGGCTGCTCTTGTCGCGCACCACGCCAAAATCGAGCAGCGTCACCCGCCGGTCAGTGCTGACCATGACGTTTTGCGGCTTGATGTCGCGGTGCACCAAACCGTGGTGGTGAACGAATGACAAACCGGCGGCCACTTGCCGCACAATCGCCAGCATTTCAGCAGGCGCGAGCCGGCCTCCTTTGGCCACCAGCACTTCTGAAAGCGAAAGCCCCTCGAGAAACTGCATCACGATGAAGGGCAGCGCGCCGCGACGGCCCACGCCGTAGAAGCGCACCAGGTTGGGGTGCCGCAGCGTCGTCATTAGCTTCGCTTCACGCTCGAAGCGGGCCAGCACCTTGGGTTTGCGGCAATGCTCGGGCGCAAGAATTTTAATCGCCACCGGGCGCTGCGTGCGCAAGTCAGTGCCCCGAAACACCGAGCCCATGGCGCCTTGGCCAATGCGCTGTTCAATACGCCAGCGCCCGTCGAGCACAGTGCCCGGCGAAGCAAGAAGCACCACGGTGTGCTCACTCGAGAAAGAAGGCTTCTTCGACACAGCAGCTGGCAGCTTAGACGTGCACCTTGAAAAAAGCCGCCGCGTTGTCAGCCAGTACATGCGCGGCGAAGTGGGCGCTGACTTTCTGCTTTTCCATCACGCTTTGGGCACGGGCCAGGGCAAGAAAGTCACTTGCGGTGCGGCCGCACGCGCTGCCCAGCATGACCCGCTCACTGCCTTGCTTTTTAAGCAACCCCACCGCCGCTTCAACGCTCAAATAGTCGGGGTGCAGCAGCAACGTCGCGTGGTGCCCGCGCTCGCGCACCGCGGTGAGCCCTTTGCCGTCGACACCCAAGAGCGCGGCCCGCCGTTCGGGCAGGCCACTTTTCTTCAGCGCCCACAACGTCTTCTTGAGCGCACTCTCGTGCCCTTCGCGCGGCACCGCGACCAGCGCCCGCAGCTTCAACGTTTTCGCCACGTCGAGCTGCTCGAGCAGCGCCTGTTCTTCACTGCTGTTGCCTTCACGCAAGCCGAGCGCGCCAATCGCCACCACTTGGCCGGCACGGCAATAACCGGGCAGCGAGGCCAGCACTTCAGAAAGCCCACGGCGGGGCAGCCCCGCGGGGTGTACTCCGAGCGCCGCATAACCGCGAATGCCCGCGCGCCGCAGCCTGGGTAACTGCTTCTCGAGCAAGTCGTCGAAATGGGCGCGAATGCTCTTCGCCGTGGCAGACAGTGTCCACGAGACGGCCACCGCGCCTTTGACACCAAAGAGCGCGAGCGTCTGCAAGTCTTGGTCGTTCAACCCCGCCGGGTGAAGGCACGCGTCAAATAAGGTGTCAAACTTTACATATTGTCGTTCGGACATCTGGGCGAACGACAATATGTAAAGTCTGACACCTTATTCGCCTTATTCGTTCATCGAGGCGCGCACGTTGAGCGCTTCAGGGGTGCCTCGCTTCTGAGCCAAAAACTGCACGTAATAAACCAGCGCCCATAGCTGCTCCTCTTCGAGCACGCCTTTCCACCCGGGCATCGCCGCGCCGCCAATGCCCGCGCCAATCGTGCGGTACAAGTCTTCGCGCTGCATCGCTTCGGTGTATTCAACACGGCGGCCCGCTTCGTCTTTCACCCACGTGCCCAAAGGCCACACCGTTTTCAACCGGTGAAAGAGAAACGACGGCGGAGACAGCTTCAACGTCTGCGCCGCGGTGATGCTCGCCTCGCTGTCTTTGGTCAGCACTTCGCAGGCGGCTCCGAAGAACCGCAGCGTCGGCAACGGAGCAGCAGGAACCTGTACACCGGCCACCGGCACGCGGGGCACCTCGACAAAGTCCCAGCCATTTTTGTGCGCAGTGTCTCTGTCGACCAGCTGCCCATTCACCTGCACGTTGAGCGCATCGACATCGACCGGCTTTTCCCACAACTGCGCGTCACAACCCGACACGCGCCGTACCAACGCCTCGGCTGAGGCGTACGACGAAGACTTCAAGCTCGTTTCGTAGCGGCCCTCGGGAAACGACTCCGGCTTTTTACCCGTCGCCGCTTCATGCAGCTTTTCGAGTACCGCTTTCGGCTCGAACGACGCATGACAACCGCTGCAACCCGCTCCCCCCACTGCCACGTGAAAAACACGCCGACCCATGGCCACCGCTTCGTCTTTCGGTTTGCCCACCCACGGGTCGGCCGTCACCTGCAGCTCGGGCTTCACGCCCTCTTCTTTCCACCGCGCAGAGAGCGACTTGATGTACGCCACCACGGCATCTAACTGGCGCGGCGGCAAGTCCCACGCGGCCATCGGCGTGCCGTGCAGCCCGCGGCGAATGGTGCGCTTCAAGGCCGAATCGACCGGCAAATCGCCATAGCCCGAGCCGGTAAACTTGAACTGCCCCAGCGCAAAATTGCGCGGCGGAGGACGCATTGCCAACGACGACGGCCCGTGCCCATCGCCTTTCTCTCCATGGCACGCGTAGCAGTAGCGCATGAAGACGCCATGCCCTTCGTTCAACTGCTCGACAGAAAGTGTTTCTCTCGTGCCCTTCAGCTCATTGCCCTCGGCGTCGACTTTGTCGTGCAGCGCAATCGGCTGGGTGAAAGGCCCCCCTTCGGCGCACGCGAAAAACACCCATGAAGTGAAGAGCCAGGCGCGCATCGTCACAGTTCGAACAACGCCACGAAGAGCAGGCACCACACCACCGTAATGAAATGCCAGTAGGCGAACCAGAACTGACGCGTGGGGGGGGTGACGTTTTTCAGCAGCGTCACCGGCAGCGCCACCAACCCCGGCGCCAAATGAAGCGCATGGGCAGCGAAGAGCCCGTACACCACCGTGCCGTACGCGCCTCCGCTGGCAGGTGTGAGCCCACTTCGCCACAACTGTCGGGCAGCGAAAATTTGCGAGCCGAGAAACAGCACCCCCAACAGCCATGCCGTCACGGTCAAGGCTGAATGGTTGCGGCGGCTCGCAAGCCACAGCACCGCACTCGACGCCACCGCCCACCCGGTAGAAAGCAACGGCAGCCGTACGTCGAGCGACGGCACATCGGC
>JAIBBR010000137.1 GCA_019694575.1 Myxococcaceae bacterium | reverse complement strand
TAGACGCGATTCGTCACCCATTCCGGTGACCACCAATGCGTCTTCAGTGCTTGTGAATGCGACAGGCGTTCCATGACGTCGCAGTCCTCCAACAATTTCTGGCAGCAGTGAGCAACACCCGCTGGATTACGGCCAGCACCTCGGCGTCTTCGGGGCTGGTACCTCGGCTTCGTCGAGCCCGCGCCGGGGGCAAGCTGCGGCTTTTGGAAGTGAAGTGGGCGAAAACGGTGATGCTTCGAACTTCGACAGTCAACCCGCGATACAGCCGCGTCGCCGTGGCCGTTTCTGAGCCAACCGTAGTTGCCGACTGTTCACGGGAAGGGCACCACCGTTTGCTTACCCTGATGCTGAATGATGCACAGTCCGCCTCGGCCACTTCCGTACCACTCTCCGCCAAGCTCACTGCATCGGCGTGCATCACGCCCTGTCCACCAGAGACCGACGGCGGCGAGCAGCACAAGGAGCACGAAGACCGCTGCGACTGCCTCAATGATGTGATTTGTAAATGAGAGCCTCATCAAAGGGGCTCGGTGCAATTCTTGAGCTGAACTCCTGCACAGCAGGCGCAAGACCAAATGACTGCCTGTCGATGACAACATGACCTGAGCTGCTCAAAAGAGTCGACAAATTGTCATATTCGGGACTCGGCCCCCCACGGGCGGAGAAGAACAAGAAATTCAAAGAGGATTTTGGAGAGTAATAAGGGAGTTGCGGTTCAATGTAGGCCGAAATTTTTGACCCGACGGCGGGAATGGCGGGGGCAATTTTTCGAGGAAATTCGGGGCTTAGGCGCACGGGTAGCGGGACTGACGAAGTCTTGAAACGGCTGGTGCTGTCAGGCGAATTCGAGGTGCAGTTGGGGTGGTGAGGTGGCCTGCTTTGTAGCGAGTATTGGAAGTTGCGTCCTTGGTCTCGTGGATCCTCAAAATTTTCGAAATGAGCCCACAGCTGGCAGCTTTTGATTTGGCCATCCATAGCGTCGATCAAGAATCTCTTCTCTTTTCAAGCACTCACTTTTTTCGATCTGCTTTCAAGAGTTTCAAACACGGGGGCCGTGGCGCCTTTGCGACAGGCCACTTATTGTAATACAATATATTTATGAAGTTCGAATGGGGCATTCGCAAGGCGAAGTCGAATCTCGAGAAGCACGGCGTTTCGTTCGAAGAGGCCTCGACCGCATTTAGTGATTCGCTGGCCGCATACTACCCAGACACGCTGCACAATAATCGGTTCGTGCTGATCGGCTATTCGCGGCAACAACGGCTGCTCTACGTCGTTCACGCTGAAGTGTTCGACAATGTCATTCGCATCATCAGCGCCCGAAAGGCGACGAAGCATGAAAAAGCGCACTACGAAAACGACTGAAGTTCTCGACCGGCAGATTGACTTCAAACGTTTTGGGCCCATTCGGCGCAACGCCTTTGCTGGCGGCGGCGAGCCGGGCGGGCCTTCGCTGGCCTCATTGTGGGAGATGCCTCAACTCACATCTGACGCGGTAATGCTCAGGCGCGGCCGCCCGAACAGGGGGCCATCGCGCAAGACGATCGTGAAGTCGATCCGCTTACCGGAGCCCATTTGGCGCGAGCTCGAGGCGCTGGCCCGCGCGAGGCATCTGAACCTTCACCAGGCGATGCGTGCGGTGTTGCTCGGCTGGTTGCGAACCAAGGTCGCCTGAGCGTGAAAGTTAGAACCTGAGCGGGCAATGGAGGAACTTCATGTCCGTCTTCTGACCGTGAGAGTCGACATTCCGCGATGGGCCCCTCGGGCGCCGTACCGCGCCAGTCGCCCAATCTCTGCCTGTCATTGCCGTAGACCGCGGTGTCGGCGTGCAGCGAAAAGCCATGGGCCACGGCCACGCGTGGTTTCTTTCGTCGCAGTGTCGGGGTTTCGTCAAGGCCGAGGCGTCGTAACTGCACCGCGTCGTGCTGCATGGTTTGGTATTCGTCTTCGGCCCACAGCGTGTGGTCCTCTGGCCAGTGCTTGGCGGCCTTGCGCAACACCCGCTGGAGTACGGCAAGCACCTCGGCGTCTTCGGGGGCTGGTACCTCCACCAGCGTTCCGGCCGACGTCCTGACCATCACCGACCCATGACACTGAGCCCAAGCCGTTGCAGCAGCATGTACACCTGTTGCTCGAACGGCAGCGTGCGCGGCAACACCACTGTCATCTTGTCAACCATCGCCGCCATCTGCCGCGGCTCATCGACGACGATCACCACGTGCAAGCCCGATTCACCGCCTTGCTCACGAATGCGGTCAACCAAACTCTTACCATCGAGGTCGGGCAAATTCGCTTGCACCACCAACAAGTCAAGCTCGAAGAAGCCGTCGATCAACTTCAACATCGCGTCGCGGCCATTCACAGTGTGCACGACTTCGATCTTCTTTTTGCCGAACTCGTCTGCGAGCTTCTTGGCCCACGCGCCGTCAGCATGGGCAATGAGCACCTTAGGCGTGCGCTCGTTGTACTTGGTGAGCAGCGCCTCGAGCCGCTCGCGCTTTTCGGCCGGCAACGAGCCAAACGCCACGCCCACCCCAGGCGACGTGCGCAGCGCCGCCGCTTGCTCTGGGCTGAGCACGTGCACCACTTCAGCCTCGATGGTCACGTTCTCGCCCGAGGGCAACTTCAGATTCAGCGAAATGCGCGTGCGCAGCGCCGGCGGCCGGGGGCACCGAACGAAGAGACCACCCTTGCTGATGTTGGTCGCGTACTCGGTAGCAAAGTCAGGCAGGTTGTCGAAGCGCACCTCGAGCGCGGTTTCGTAACGCACCTCTTGACGGCGATCGGCCTGCGGTGGCGTAGGAGTCTTGCGACCTTGGCGCTGCTCACGGCCAAAGCGCTCTACCCGGGCCAACAGCTCAGCGGGCGCTTCAATCACCAACCAGAAACCACTGCTGCCTTTGCGCGGTGGGCGATCACGCAAGACCTTGGCTGACTTCATGGCGATGACTTCAGTGCGAATCACCACTTCGAGCGCGAACGCGTCTGCCGCCGGAGGCCGAGGGCTGGGGACCCACATGGCCCCTTCGGCCACGTGCCGCGCCCACGCCACGCAGAAATCAGCGTCGTCAGAGAACTGCAGCCGCAACGCCGGAGGCCCGCTGGTGGTGCGCCGCAGCGCATCGAACGCCGCCTGAATGCCGCCGGCCGGAGCGGTGCTCAAAGGAAAGTGCGACAAGTTGCCCTGAAACTCCATGCGCTGGGCACCCTGCAATGAATCGAGCTGTACCAGGCTGGCTTTCAGCCCTTCAGCCACTTTGGCCATTTTGGGCCGCAAAACGAAGGCAGTGGCCGAGTTACCGCAATTGAGCAGCACCATGACCTGCGTGCCAGGCTTCACGTAAAAAACGATGTCTTTGACGATGCCCTGAAAAGGCAACAGCGCGTCGTACAGTAAATGCTGTTGCTCGGCGTTGACGACCAACGCCAGCTGGTAACTGTCGATGGGGCTCTGAGTACGACTCACCATGTTTGCACGAGGCCGGAATCGAACCGGCACAGCCCTTTGACGGACCTGCGGATTTTAAGTCCGCTGCGTCTACCAATTTCGCCACTCGTGCTTGTTCAATGCATTTGCCAAGGGCTCTATCAGCCAGCCAGTCAAAATTGAGTAGGAAATTGCGTGATTCACTCCCGGCTTGCGAAGAACGCTTGAAAATAAAGATAGCACCGCGAGGGCCCTCGTGAGCAGGAGGCCTTCTGCCCACCCTTCATGACGCTTCGGCAGAGCGTGCGCAGGTTGGCGCATGGCCGCCCCCAGTGTTTAGAAAGCCTGGCATTTCGCCTCTCGTGCAATTGGGCCAGAAATGCTTATAAGGCGCCCGTTATGTTGGAGACCGTTACCAAAGGCTTTAAAGCCGCCAAGAACCGCCTCGCCGGTAAAGCTGAAATCACCCCTGAGCTCGTTGACGAGTCGTTGCGCGACATTCGCGTGTCGTTGCTCGAGGCCGATGTGGCCTTCGACGTGGTCAAAAAGTTCGTCGCTCGGGTGCGCGAAAAGGCGATCGGCGAAACCGTTCTCACCTCGCTGACCGACAAGGCCGGCCGAAAGATCAAAGTGGCGCCTGGCGACCACTTCATCAAGATCTGTCACGACGAGCTCGAAGGGTTGATGGGCCCCGTCGACACGTCTCTCAAGCTCAAGCCCAAGGGGCAGGTCAGCGGCATCATGATGGTCGGCTTGCAGGGGTCGGGTAAAACCACCACCACTGGCAAGTTGGCCTCGAAGCTGATCAAAGAAGGCCGCGCGCCGATGCTGGTGGCCGCCGACATTTACCGCCCCGCTGCCGTTGAACAGCTGAAAGTGCTCGGCTCGCGGCTCGAGATTCCGGTGTTTCATGAGCCGGGCCTGGCTCCGCCCGAGCTGGCGAAGAAGGCCTACGCCCTGGCCAAAGAACAAAAGCGTGACGTGGTGTTGATCGACACCGCCGGCCGCTTGGCGATCGACGAAGCGTTGATGCAAGAGCTCGAAGCGATCAAAGCGGGCGTGAGCCCCGACAACATCGTGCTCGTGTGCGACGCGATGATCGGCCAAGACGCGGTACGCACTGCGGCCGAATTCAACCGCCGCTTGGAAATTGACGGTTTTATTCTCACCAAGCTCGATGGCGACGCACGCGGTGGCGCGGCGCTGTCGATCAAAGAAGTCACCGGCAAGCCAATTAAGTTTCTCGGCATGGGTGAAGGCCTCGACAAGCTCGAGGAGTTTCGCCCCGATGGTCTCGCCAGCCGCATTTTGGGCTTCGGCGACATCGTCGGCTTGATGAAAGACTTCGAGCAAGTCGTCGACGAGAAGAAAGCCGAAGAAGACGCGCAGAAGCTGCTTTCGGGCAACTTCAGCATGCGCGATTTCGTCGAGCAGATTCGCATGGTCCGCAAAATGGGGCCGCTCAAAGACTTGCTCGAGAAGTTCCCCATGTTCGGCGACATGACCGAGCAGATGAACCCCGACGAAGGTGAGCTGAACAAAATCGAAGCGCTCTTCGACTCGATGACCGAGGCCGAGCGCAAGACGCCGTCGATCATCACCGACTCGCGCATGAAGCGCATCGCCGCGGGCTCGGGCAAGAAGCCGCAAGACGTCGTGGAGCTGCTCAAGAAGTTCAGCATGATGCAGCAGATGATGGGCTCCATCGGCCAGAACCCAGGTTTGCTCGGGCGAATTCCCGGCTTCAAGCAGTTGGGCCAGCTCTCGCAGATGAAGGGCATGGATCTGTCGAGCATGTTCGGCAAAGACTCGAAGATGATGGAGCAGGCGTTCGCGATGCAGGGCGCCGGCGGCATGCCCATGCAAATGCCGCAAATTGCTCCGGGGTACACGGCTCCCGTGGGCCAGAACCAAATGGCCCGCGCCCGGCTAATGGGTTACTCGACGGCTCCACAGGGCAAGGCGCAGTCAGACCGCGAGCGCGAGGCGATTCGCGAGCGGCGCAAGAGGGAAAAAGCGAACAAGAAAAAAAATCGTAAGCGGTAGCCAGGCAGCAGTAAGAGGGACAAGTAGAACCGTGGGCGCTGGCCGACCTCACGATTGAGGAAGTAGGAAAATCGATGTTGCGTCTCGTTTGGGTGGTCAGCGCTTTGGCACTCGGTCTTTTGGCGTGTGGCACCCACCCTCGTGAACGTTGCTTGGCGATTGCGCTCGGAACACCGGCTTCGTCATTGCCCGTTGCGCCCGCCGGCACCGCAAGTGCCATTGGCACCGTCAGCGAGTCGAACAGCACCGGTGAATCGAGCCAGCTCAACTGCTGTGCGCGTGCCAACTGGCCGGCCCGTTGCGAAGGTTACGGTACCCCCGATGCTGGAGACCCCTGCCCGGCCCGGGCTGAGAGCATGCTGTTGGGGGCTCCTTACAGCGTCGATGATTGCGGAGATGGCCGCGGAGGCCGCTTCTCGTGCGCCGTTTGGGTGCGCGATGGCGGCGTAGCGGGCGTGATGTCGGGCTGCGCGCAGTAACGAAACGGCCGATTTAGCCTTTATTCACCAGCCGCAGCGCCGTGCCGTCTTTCGACTTCGGCACCACCAGGCCTCGCGACAACCGCTTCAACACCACTTCGCGCTGCCGCTGCTTGTAGCGCTCGTGTGAATTCTCGTTCTTTTCGTTCGCGATCGCCGTGGCTTCGTCAGCAATCTGAAACTCGCACAGTGCCAAGGTGACGCGGCCTTTGCGGGTGCGCTCGTCACGTTCGGGCGGCGGTAAGAACGCGTCTAACCGAATTGGCACGTCGGCCACGAAATTCAAGATTCGGTACGAGCTGCCAGAAAACCGGTTGCCGCCTTTGCGCTCGCGGTCTTCGTAGTTCAAGTCCAAGTGCAGGTCTTTGGCGTATTTCGCGAAGTGCGGGTTCTCGGCGATCACGTCTTTGAAGCTGATCAACGTGTTCTCGGTCTGCGTGGGCACCAAGAAGTTGAACGGCACCAACCGCTGCGTCAGAAAATAGAGCACCGGCAAAATGTCCATGCGCTCTTTGACGATAATGCGAAAGCGCGTGCGATCGTAAATCTGCGCCGCGACCGACTCTTTCTTGGCGATCAGCTTGCTGATAATCGACTCGCGCGTTTTGATTGAATCGCTGAACTCGACGATGCGCAGGCCTTTCTGCTGCATCTCTTCGGCGACTGCCATCACCCGCTCTGACACCAAGTGCGCCAGCCCCGCTTCTGACACCGCGCTCTTGAAGAGCAAATCGCGGGCTTCGATGTGCTGAATCACGTGCATCACCTTGAGCACGATGCAGGCAATTTTGCGCAGGCGCTTCGGTTCTTTGGCGCCCGAGGCGTAGAGAAAGAGATCGTGAATCTCGGCCGGGTCAGCCACCGCTGCGGCCACCCGGTAGTCGAAGGTTTTTCGCAGGTATTCAACCGCATCGCCGAGCACGGTACGCATCCACTCCTCGTCGTGGGGTCGCGTGGTGTCGATTTGGCAAAGGCGCAAGAAGCGATCGACTTCATTTCGCTTCTTGAAGTGCAACCGACGCCATTCAATCACCGAGCCGCCGCGCAAAATGAGCCGAATGCGCTCGAGCTCTTTCAAGCCCATGTCCTCTACCCGCCGCACGGGCAGGTCAGGGAGAAGAGGCTGGTGTTTTAAGACCGACACGGCGTGAATTTCACGCCAATCGGAGGCGAAAAGAAAGCGCTTAAAACTTCAGCGGCACATCAATCGGCGGCGAGTCGTTCTTGTGCTTGGGAAAGGTAAGACCCTTGATCACATCGCTCGCGCATTTGGCCATGAAGGTCGACTTGAATTCTTCGGTTACCACCGTCACCGATTGCGGCCGGCCGCTCGTCGCCACCTTGACCCGCAACACGATTTTGCCGTTGAGGCCCGGCTCTTTCTCTTTCTGCTGCTTGGCGCACGCGGCCAATGCTGAACGGTTCGAAGCCACAGCCTCCATCACGTCACCCTGCTCAAGGCTTTCTTTGAGCGAACCAGCCGAGCCCGGCGCGGGAGGCACATAAACGTTCTTCGGCTTGTTTTCAGCCGGAGCCGCCTTGGGCACGTCACGCGAGCCACCACCGCCAAACGCGCGCGCAAAGTCGTCGTCACCGCCGCTCACCGGGGCTGACGGTTTCGAAGGCGCCTCGACTTTCGGCTCTGACTTTGACGGCGTTGGAGCGCTCGCGCGCGTGTTGCCATTTGCACCCGAATTGCCCGTCTGGCGGGCCGGAGCAATGACTTTCGGCGCGGAGGGAGCCGCCGCCACGGGGGTGCCTGCAGCAGCCACACCGCCATTGGGCGCTGGAGCTGTCGCGGGCGCAGCGGCAGCCGCGGGCGCAGGCGCTGCGGCAGCGGCCGCCGCGGCCGGCGTCGGAGCCGGTGCGGCGACCGGAGCGGGCACCGGCGCCGCGACGACAGGCGCCGGTGTATTTGCAGATGGCGTCGGCTGTTTCGCCAACACCACAATCACCACCACCAACAGCAACGCCACAATCAAGATGCCGCCGCCGATCAACATCAACATCATGTTGCGCGACGAGCCACCCCGCAGCGACGACATGCCAGGAGACGAATAGCTCGCACCGCTCGACACGTAGGGAACCGGCGCTGGAGGTGCCAGGGGCCGCGCCGCCGAGCTACCCGCGCTGCTGGCATGCGAGCCGTTGACGCGTGGCGATTGAATTGCCTTCTCTTCACTCGACGGGGTGGCGGGAATGTCGAGCAACCCGCCGATATCGCCCGCCGGTTCAGATTTCTTGGTGGGCTTGGCCAGCACCGCCATTTCTTCTTGAACGAGTGAGGCGAGCGCCGAAGCCGCCGACGGTTTCCAACTGCCGGTGTCTTCGACGGGCGCTGCCGCCAAAGGCACCTGCACCTCAGAGCGCACTGTCTTGGTAACGCCACCCGCCGAAAATGCTGACTCTACGGGCACGCTCATCACCGGGCCACTGGTGTTTCCCACCGTTTGCGGAGGCGGTACGATGACCGGCTTGGCCGGCCGCGGCGCCAACACCGGGCCCAGCTCGCTGGCTTCAGACAGGGGAATCCAGTCGGCGAAGCCGGCGCGCCAGCACAACGAATCGGGGCTGACCTCGCCGCGGTCCCAATGATCTTTGAGCTTCTCGACCGTCATCGGGCCGGTCTGCTTCTCGTCAATCGCCACGTACCATTCGTGGGCCGCGGCCCCGTTCTTGTCTTTGCTCGCGTCACCCGCGGCAGCCGGAGCGGCCTCTTCGGTCAACTTCTTCATCATGCCGGCATCGAGAATGCGCGTCGACACCCGCGAATCTTCATCGTCGCCCAGCGCGTCTTGCCCTACCGCGTCTTTTTTAACCTCGCCCTCTTTGGGAAAAGTCTTGGGGCTGGTGTTGAGCACCTGATCAAACACCGCTCCAATTTCGTCTTCGTCAACCGAAGCGAAAAAGCCACCGTCACCCGCTCCTTTGCTTGCATCACCCTCACTCGCGGGCGGCAAAGCCCCCTGGGGCGTCTTGGTTTCGGCAGTCACACCGGGAAAAGTCGTGTCGGGGTCGGCAGGCGGCGGCGCAGGCGCTTCTCCCGCCATCGCCAACGCAGCGGCAATCGCCTTTTGCTGCATCGGGTTGGGCATCACCATCGTGCGCATGCCGTCCTCACCTTCGTCTACCATCGAAGGGGGAGGTGCGACCTGGGCAGCCGCTTCGGTCTTTTTGACCAAAATGACAAACCCACACTTCTTGCAACGAACTTTGACCCCTTTGGGGCCAACTTTCTCGTCGCTAATCATGTACTGCGCGCGGCAGCTGTCACAAACGAAACGCATGGGTTCTTTTCAAAAGCGAAGTTACGAAAAAGCCTAAGGGTGCACACCAGAGTGGTCAAGCTGACGGACGCCCAAACCCTACTAAAGGTTCCGGCCGCCGTATCGCACCTTTCACGCCATTATTTTCGCAGCTGAACCTCAACTTGGGTACCCACTGCCACGCGAAGGGCATGCAGGTCGTCTCCGAGCGCGAAAACGAGCAGATCGTTGAGCTTCGAACGGGCCGGTACACGCTGCGCGGTGCCCTGCTCGCCCATCACCATCTTCTTGACTGGCTCGATTTCTCCGGCCACGAAAAGCCCGGTGCGCACTGCCGAAAGCTCGGCCCCCTCTAAATAATTGCGCAGGTCATTGGGGCTGGCCCGTTTCACGTATTCTTTGGTCACCCGCGCCAAGGCGCTGCGCGCCGCTTCGGTCAGTGTCTTCTCTAGCGTGCGCCGCTCAGCTTCGATCGCCGCCTTGTCAGCGCTCCAGCGAAACGTATCGACAGAGAGTGAAATCGCCGCCTGAAACACCGCCTCTAAACGTTCGGCCGACAGCCGCTGCGAGAGCGCCAGCTCGGGTCGCAACAGCGCCAAGGCACGGCCCAGCATGTAATAGACCTCTTTGGTGCCAGTCTCGCTGAAGAACTTGCCACCCACTTTCAAGCAGACCGGGTGAGTGTGGCAGATCTCAATGCCCACCATCGGCTCGGGCGCCGGGTCTGACGTGCGCTTGGCCATTTTCTCGCGCGTGCCGATCAAGAACGGAGAAAAGATCGCCACTTGCTCCATGCCGAGCAGCCGCGACACGTAGCGAAAGTGGTGAATCTGGTACTCCTGCGCTGACGACACGTCGATCAAATGTTTCTTGGGGTTGACTTGGTACTGCCCCAGCTCTTGCTTGTACACGTGGCCTGCCTGCTCAAAGAGCAGCCCCATCATCTCGGCCATTGGGCCGCGCACCTTGGGGTGAAATAAGTGCTGGTGCCAGAGGCGATCAGTCAGCGGTCGCTGCGCCTGTTCTTTCTTTTTCGCGTAGGGGTTTAGCTTGCTCAAGATCTCGCGTTCACCGTCGCCCGCCGAACCGATGAGCCCCGTAGAGACCTGCGCCGCCAGCCACGCCGAGTCGTAGTCTTTGCGTTTCGCGGCCAGCTCCATCAACGCCTTGGCCACCTTGGCAGGGTTCGCCGTGGCCGGGAGCGCCCGACGCCACGCATCGACCGCTTTTTCTTCTAACCCGGGCTGTTGCGAGGCGAGCTCGGCATAGATCTCTTGCACCGCGGCGTCATCAGGCGAAGCGGCGGCGACCACCTGGTATGCCTGCACCGCGGCTTCAGGCTGCTTGAGCACCTTCAAGTACAAGTCGCCGAGCGCCTTCCACATGGCCATGCGCGCGGCGTGCGTTTCGTCGCCCTTGGGCAAGCGTTGAATCATGCGCACGTAGTTTTGTTCGAGCGGCTTCCACAACTTTTGGCGGCCCTGCATCGCTTCGAGCGCACTGAACGCTTCTAAAAACCGGTAATCGAGGTCGAGCGCGGCATTGAAGGCGTACGCCGCTTTGTCGAGCTCCTTTAGCTCGTCACGCGAGATCTCACCGAGCGCGAACCACACCCGTTTGCCGCGCTGCACGTCTTTCTTGAGCTCGGGCTCAGCGAGCATTTGCTCGAGCATTTCGGTGGCCTTCTGCGGCTGCTTCGTCTCGCGGTAGAGCACGTACAGTGCGTCTAAGACGTCGAGCGCTTGAGGCTTGAGCTTGTGCGCCGCCTGGTACGCGTCGATCGCCATGTACGCGTCTTGCAGCTTCTCGCGCGCCAACTTGCCGAGCGCCATCGCCACCTCGTACTTGGCGTCGCCATCGAGCACGGTGAGCAGGCTCAAGCGAAACTGGGCCGCGCGGTCCCACTTGTTCTGCGCCTCGGCGATCGCCACTTGGCTGCGCAATGAAGGCTCATGCGCAGGGTCGATAGAGAGCGCTTTTTCGAAATGGTTCTGCGCGCGGTCGAGCTGCTTTTGCTGAACGGCGATGTCGCCCAACGTCCAATAGATCTCCACCACCTCGAGATCAGTGAGGTCGTCTTTATGGTGGAGCAGAATGGTCTGGTACACCTTCTGCGCGTCGTCGAAGCGCTTGGCGTGCACCAACAAGTTACCCAAACCTTCGAGCGCCGGCAGGTACGTCGCGTCGAGCTGGTACGCCTTTTCGTAGGCCTTGAGCGCCTTGTCTTTGTGGGTCGTCTTCTCGCAGACGTAACCCAACCGGTAATACTGCCGGCACAGCTCGCGAGCGCCCTCGCCTTCTTGTCCCATCGCCAGCCGCTCCGACATTTTCAACGTGACAATGTCGAGCATGCGCTCGCCGGCCGACCAATTTTCAGCGGCAATGTAGATGTCGGCCAACGGGCGCGCCGCGTCGAGTGAGTCGGGCACCAGCTTGAGCGCTTCTTCGAAGTACTGCGTGGCCTGCGCCCGATCTTCTTTCTTCTCGGCGAAGTACCGCGCCACTTCCAACATCGCCCTGCTCTTGTCGTTGGCATCGTCGGTGCGCTCGGCTTCTTGAATCAACATCTTCTCGTAAGAATCGAAGTCTTTTTCGATCTCGAAGATGCCCTTCAACGCGCGAATGCACGGCAGGTAACCAGGGTCGATTTTGAGCGCTTCTTGGTAGCAGCGTTTGGCGCTCGCGGCGTCGAGCAGCATGTCTTCGTTGATCTTGCCCATGCGGTGGTACAGCTCTACCGCTTCGGCCGTGGGGCCGAGCACTTGGGCTTCACGCTCCAACATGTCGAGCGCGAAAGGCCAGTTGCCGCTGCGCTCGTACAGCATGCCCAATGCATGCATCGCCGGGCGGCACTTCGGGTTGAGCTGCAGCGCCTGATCGTACGCCGCCACCGCACGGTCAACCTGCTGCAGGTGTTGGTGAAAGACGTCGCCCATTTCGACGCACAAATCGGCTTTTTCGGCTGCAGACGTCGCCAGCTGAATGTGGCGATCAACCACGCCGATCAGCTCGTCGTAGCGGCCTTGCGCTTTGCGCAGACGTTCTAACGTTTTGATCGCCTGCAAGCTCTGCGGATCAAGCGCCAACACCGACTCGACGCAGGCATCGGCGTTGGCCAAGTTCTGGTAGCGATCTTCCCAAATTGCCGCGCTGCGGAAGAGCACCTTCACCCGCTCTCGATAATCAGTCGCCAACTCGAGCTGGCGCTCGTACACAGCGAGCAACTCGGCCGGGCGGTCTAACTTGGTGTACAGCCGCTCTAACGCTTCGAGCGCCGGCGCATTGGCGGGGTCGAATTCTAACGCCTGCCGGTAGCCTTCGATGGCGGCTTCATCATCTTGCAGGTCGCGCTCATAGACTTGCGCCACCTCGACCTGAATTTTAGAACGCTCTTCGGGCGTGCCCGCCAAGTCACGCATGCGCAAAAGCGAGCTCGCCACCGCGGCGTAGTCTTTTTGGCTGCGTTGCAGGGCAACCAGCGTGGCCAGCGTTTGGGTGTCGGCTTCGAGCTCGAG
This sequence comes from Myxococcaceae bacterium, assembly GCA_019694575.1. Taxonomy (GTDB): domain Bacteria; phylum Myxococcota; class Myxococcia; order Myxococcales; family Myxococcaceae; genus JAIBBR01. Next base: position 817 of record JAIBBR010000137.1, on the reverse strand, counting down.
TGCCCGGCCCAGTGCCTGGCTCGCCTCGTAGGGGTTGTCCATCTTCTCGAGGTATACGCGGGCCACTTCACGCAAAATCTCTTTGCGCTTTTCGATCGAACCTGCCGCTTCGAGCTTCTGCTCGAGGGCAATGATGTACTCTTTGTCGCGCCCGCGGCGGCTGAACATCTGCGCCATCGCGTCGAGCGCTTGTTCATTGGTGGGGTCGAACTCCAAAACCCGGCGCAACGCCGATTCGGCGGCCTCGATGTCATCGAGCCGTTGCTCGTGCACTTTGGCCAACACCAAGTACAGCCGTTCGGCCAAGGGACCCCGCGGCAAATTGTCAGCCACTTCTTCGTACACCGCGGCGAGCTCTTCGTAGCTGCCGGTTTCAGTCGCCAGCCGTTCAACTTCTTCGCGCGCCGCGTCGTCAGACGGGTTGAGCTGCACCACCTGACACATTTTCAAGAAGGCGACGTCTTTCTGCCCAAGCTTGGCCTCTTGAACCTTGGCCAGCTCGCGCAGCGCGTTGATCTTCTCTTCTTCGGTGACCAGGTTGGGCAAGTACCGGTCCATCGCCTGGGCATAACCGCGCCAGTCATTCACCGACGAATAGTGTTTGAGCGCGTACTCATAAGCCTCGCGGTTGGCGGGGTCGACCTCGAGAATCTTCTCGAAGGCACTGCCAGCCGCTTCAGGCTTGTTGGCAGCCGTCTTCCACAGCTCGGCCACCCCGAAGAGTGTTTTGATCGCGCCTTCACGGTCTTCGAGCGCAAGCAACGATTCGCTCTTCAGCTCTAACGCGCGCACCGCGTCGGCCCAGGCTTTGAGATGG
>JAIBBR010000136.1 GCA_019694575.1 Myxococcaceae bacterium | reverse complement strand
TTGGTGTTTGGGTGAAAAGAGCGCCGATACGCCTCCCACCAAGTACATCACCGGCAGGTTGTCGATGGGCCGCGCCAAGTTGCGCAGCGCCGCGTGAATGAAGCTGATGCGCACGCCGCTCTCTTGAATGACCCGCAGGCCCATGGCCCGCTTGCCCACGGTTTGGCCTGACCACCACGTTTCCATGGTGATGTCGTAAACCCAGTGAATGGCGAAGACGCCCACGAACCACAGCGCCGCGCCCAGGCCGGGCAGGGCTACCGAGACAAAGGCCACAATCACAATCACGAAGAAAAGAATTGCCGCGCTGATCAGCAAATCAATCACGTACGCCAAGAAGCGGCTGAACAAGCCCGCCACCACGAAGTTGAACTCCACGTACTCGGGCGTGAGCACCCCGTGATGACCGTCGAGTAAGCCGCGTTCTTTCTCCATGAGACTTCTTCGACTCTAGCGCTTACACTCACCCAACGCCTCATGGAGATTGCCGAGTTCATCGAGCTGAAACGCTCTCGCTGGGTCGACTTGGAAAAGTTGCTCGACAAGGCCGAGGCCCGCGGTTTGAAGGGCCTCAATTTAGAAGACGCCAAAGCCCTCTCGCGCCTTTACCGCGGCAGCTCCTCAGACCTCTTGTGGATGCGCGCTCACGGCGGCTCGTCAGACGTCAGCGAGTACCTGAACGACTTGGTCGGCCGGGCCTATGCCTTGACCTACCCCGGCAAGCGTGCCCGCTGGAGCGACGTCAAGCGCTTTCTGCTCATCGGTTTTCCCGACTTGATGCGGCAAGAATGGCGGGTGTACCTGGCCGCCGCGGTGCTCACCTTGAGCGGCGTCGCCTTTGGCTATGTGGGCATGGTGATTGACCCCGAAGCGGGCCACTACTTGGTGCCCGAAGAGCACATGCGCCTTGACCCGGTGAAGCGCGCCGCTGAAGAAGCCAAAGAGGCGCCCACCAGCACTGATTCGCAGGCCGCGTTCGCGTCTTTTCTCTTCACCCACAATATTCAGGTGGCGTTTTTGGCCTTCGCCGCCGGCATCACCGCCGGCGTGGGTACCGCCATTTTGCTCTTTTTCAACGGCGTGCTCTTAGGCTCGCTGGCGTGGGTCTACGCGAGCAAAGGTTTGGCCGGTTGGTTTTGGGCGTGGATATTGCCCCACGGTATTCCCGAACTGACGGCGATTGCGATTGCCGGCGCGGCGGGCTTCGTCATCGCGCGCGGCATGGTGGCTCCCAAAGGCTTGGCGCGGCGCGAAGCGGTTCGGCTCGAGGCGGTAACGGCGGTCAAGCTGCTGCTCGGTACGCTGGCGCTCTTCGTGCTGGCTGGCCTCATCGAAGGCAGCATTTCGCAAATTCACCCGCCCCGGCTCTCGGTCACTTTCAAAATCAGCTTCGCCTTGGCACTGGGCAGCGCGGTCTACGCGTACCTGGGTTCAGCGTGGTTGCGTGGAGCGACTGAAGCGCGGGCCCTAAAGGGGTTGGCGAAATAACGCTTGCTACAGAACGCCGCGGGTTTTGATTTCGAGGTACTTGTTCACCGCCGCCAGTGACAGCTCGTCGGGGTTGACGTCGATGAGGTGAATGCCGCCCTGGGTGATGCGACGCTTCATCGCTTCGCGCTCCATTAGCAACTCACCGGCCACCGCGTGCTGGTACGCCACTTCAGGCTCGCTGGGCATGGTGCTCAACAGTTTGAGCAGCCCCGTGTCTTTCACTGACAGGCACAGCGGCACATGGCGCCGCGCCAACCGCCGAAGGGGGTTCACCAACGTGCTCGCCTGGTCTTCATCTAAAAAGTCAGTGAAGACGCAGAGCAGAGAGCGGCGCAACAACCGTACGTTCAACTCTTTAAACAGCGCCAAATAGTCGACGTAGGTGAGGTGCGGCTTGGCCGAATAGAGCAGGTCGACGATTTTGCGGTACTGGGCCCGGCCCGACATCGGGGGCAAGAAGCCCTTCACGTCGTCGGCGAAAATCACCACGCCTACCCGGTCTCCGTTGCGCAGCGCCACGAAAGCGAGAAAAAGCGCCGCGTTCACCGCGTGGTCCAACTTGCACAGCCCGTCGACTTGCGCCGCCATCGAGCGGCCGGCGTCGATGGCGATGAGCATGGTTTGGGCGCGTTCTGACTCCATCACCCGTGTCACCGGCTTGGCGCGGCGGGCGGTGGCTTTCCAGTCGACGTCGCGCACCGAGTCGCCTTGGGCATAGTCGCGCAGACGAGCGAATTCAGAGCCCTGGCCGTCGCGGCGCATTTGGCGCAGGCCCAAATTCACCAAGTCTAACGTCGCGTCAGCCAAAAGCAGCCGGTTGGCGCCGCGCAAGTCGGGAAACACCGAAGCCCCTTCAGCCGCCTCGAGCGCGCGGGCGTGCCACACCAGCCCCAGTGGGCCCTGCACGCGCACGTGCAAATCGCCGAAGTCGAAACGGCCGCGCTTCGAAGGGGTGACGTCGTAGCCCAGCTGGGTGCGGCTGTTGGCTGACACCCGCACCGACAGCCGGTGCGGGTCGGCGGTGAAGGCGTCGGGCACGTCGTCTTTGATTTGTAAGTCAATCGCCGCGGCTGACTGGTTCACCACGTGCACTTCGACGCGGTTGGCCACGCCCACGTTGAGCCGGTTGGGCAGGGTGCGCCACGCTTTGAAAGTGTAACGGCGGGCGAACACCCAGTCGGCGACGGCCAGTATCAGCAAGGTGACGTCGAGCAGCAGCACCCATGCGCCCACGTCGGGGGCGAAGCCGGCCGCCATGGTGGGTATGGCCAGCACACACAACGAAACCCAAAGGCGGGGGCTCGGTACCAAACCGTCACCTCGGAACTTCGACTGAGTTCACCACTTCTTTGAGCACGTCGGCGGCGCTGGCTCCGTCGAGCTCGGCGTCGGGAGAAAGCAGCAGCCGGTGTTTGAGCACCGGGCCCACCAAATAGCGCACGTCGTCAGGCGTGACGAAACTGCGCCCGCGCAACGCGGCCAGTGCTTTGGTGGCGAGCAACAAGTGCACGCCGGCGCGTGGGCCCGCTCCCAAACGAATGCGCGGAGACGTGCGGGTGGCCGTCACCAACTTGCGCAAATACGTTTGCACCGGTGCTTCAATGGTCACTTCATGCAGCGCGCCCCGGGCCGAGAGCACCTGTTCTTTGGTGATGGCCGACGCCACGCCTGCGCGCTGTAAATCACCCGCGTCGAAGCCTTTGTGCACCGCGTTGAGAATTTGCTCTTCTTCATGCTCGGTGGGGTAACCGACTTCGATTTTGAAGAGAAAGCGGTCGAGCTGTGCTTCGGGCAGTGGGTAGGTGCCTTCTGACTCCACTGGGTTCTGGGTGGCGAAGACGGTGAAAAGCGGCGAGAGCGACGAGAGGCGGCCTTCGAGCGAAACCGAGCGCTCTTGCATTGCCTCGAGCAGCGCTGATTGGGTCTTGGCAGGCGCACGGTTGATTTCGTCGGCGAGCAGCAGGTCGGTGAAAATGGGCCCGCGCACCAGCACGAATGACTGGCTCTTCAAGTCGAACACGCTGGTGCCCAAAATGTCGGCGGGCATCAGGTCGGGTGTGAATTGAATGCGCTTGAATTCACAGCTCACGCTCTTGGCGAGCGCCTTGGCCATCAGCGTCTTGGCGACGCCGGGCACCCCTTCGAGCAAAATGTGGCCGCCGGCGATGAGGCCGCAGAGCATCAACTCGAGTGCTTCGTCTTGGCCCACCACTGCTTTGCGCACTTCGTTGAGCGACGCCTCACGCACGGCGTTGGCCATTTGCACGGCTTGTGAAGCGAGGGGGGCGGCAGTGGCAGCGGGAGGCAGCTCGGTCATTTCAAACAGTCCTTTTCAATTTCAAACAGCAGACTCTTTAAGCTTAGGGAGCGGGCAACGCGGCCGCTTTCTTTTTCTGCAGCGATTGGCGGGCCAAGGTGGCCATGCGGGCCAGCTCGTGCACTTGGTTTTCGTGGTGGGCGCTTTCGGCGCGCTTAATCAGCTCGGCCAGCAGTGACGCTTTGGCGCTCAGGCCCCGCTGGTTGAGCGCCTCGACAACCTCTTGCGGCTTGGCGCGCGTCGATGCACCGGCCTTGGCGGCGAGCTCTTGCGCCAGCACCTGCACGATGGCCTGCGCCGCGTGTACGTGGTGCCGGCCTTCGCGGTAGAGCCGGCTGGTGGCAAAAAGGGCGTCGGTGGCTCCCACCCGGCTGGTTTCGGCCGGTCTTCGCGCGCGGCCAAAGCGCTTCAACGCCAATGCCCAGAACGCTACGCCGAGCAGCAGCTGCATCACCGCGATGTGCAGCCCGTAGCGCGCGGCGAATTCGGCCATCGAGCGTTCAGAGGTAAACCCGTGGTGGTACTCGTCGAAGGCGATGCTGCGCTTGCGTGAGAGCGTGCGCATCAGCGAGCGCCAGAATTGGGCGTTGTCGGCCTTGCTCAACACCGTGTTCATCGCCAATTCGGGAGCGCCAATGACAATCAACTGCCCTTGCCCGTACGGTACCAACCCGGCCACGGTTTGCCCGAGCTTCTCGTCGACGAGCAGCGGCGTTGCTCCGGCCGGCAGGTCGACCCAGGACCGTACGGGGGTTTCTACCCGTTCGACGCCGAGCGTGAAAGGCGTAGGCAGCGGCGGCACCAAGGTGCGCGGCCCCAAGCCCCGTTCTGCGCGCCAGAGGCCAATGTCCATCGCTTTGAGCAGCGGGTTGGGGTGCTCGTTCCACGGCACGTACACCACCGTGGCTCCGTCGCGCATGTGCTCGAGCAACTTTTCGCGCTCGTCGGCGGTGATTTCACGCGAGTGCATTACGTTGGCGCCTTTGTGCAGCTTGTCGGCGTCGTCGACTTCTTCTTGAGCGTCGGCGGTGGTGGGCGTGCCGGCGTCGCTGCCGTGGGCCATCAAGAACGAGGGGTACTGCGTGGCGTCGTAAACGCCTTCTTGAAATTCTACCGCGAGCAGCACGATGTTTTTCTTGCCGTCGATGATGTCGAGGCTCGATTGCACCCGTGTGACCGGCACTTGGCTCGCTTCGAGAAAAAGGTAGAGCCCTCGGGCGCCGTCAGGTTCAGAGCGGTACGTCGACAGCGTGTCAGCGAAAGTGCCGCGGGCCACGCCCTTGGTGAGAAAAACCACCACCGCGCCGACCAAAAGCAATCCGCCCAACAACATGAGAGGAAAGCGGTCACGCCCCATGGAGGCCTCCTGGGCGGTCGCTGGGAGGCGCCAGCAGCGTTTTGCTGAGCCCGCGAAACGTTTGGTACGCGAAGCCGGTGACTTCCATGTTGCCGTACCAAGCGAAGTCGAAGCGCCGGGTGAGCTCTTTGAATGGCGGCAGCGCTTGCGGCACCCCTTTGAAGGCGCGGAAATAGTCCCAATTGCTTTTGGCCGGATCGTAGTCGATGGCGCCGTCACGGTGCAGGCGTGAGAGCAGGGCCAGGTACAAGTGGCGAATCGCGTCGCGAAACCGCCCCTGCGAAGCGAGCTGGTCGGCCAAGTCAGACCAACCTTCAGGTGCCCGCGCCAAGGCGCTCATCGGGTCGCTCTCGAGCTTGGTTTCTAAAATGCGCCGCTCGTCGCCTGGCACGGTGGGCGCGGTCTGTGCGGGCGCCCGGTTGAAGACCATGAACGCCACCAGAGCCACAAGCAGTATCACCGAGCCCACCAACACCGCGGTGCCGACTCCGCCCAGGCCCGCGCCGGCGCTGTTCACCGCTTCGTTGGGTTTGGGAGGCGGGGTGCGATCGCGGCTCAGCCAACGCCAGAAAGATTCCCACAGCTCGTTCCACCACTTCGCGAAGCCCGACCTAGGCGCTTCAGGCTTTTCTACCCGGGTGCGTTCAGGCGCAGAAGGTACGAATTCAGGGCGGGCGAGAATGCCTTTCACCCGATCAGCGGCGCCCATGGTGTCGGTGTCGTCACGGTGGGCGCGCCGGGTTTCTGAAACCCACTTCAGACCGCGCGCGAGCTCGGTTTGCGCGCCTTCGCAGTCGTCTTCGTCGTAGGCCAGCCGCTCGATGTCGGCCACGAAGCGCGAGAGCGACGCACGTTGGCGTTCGCCAATTTGTGACACCGAAGAAAGGTCGAAATCGTCAAGGCTGTCTTGCAGCTCGCACGATTCAACCACCCGGCGCAGTCGCTGCTCGAGTTGCGAAGACGGGGTTTCGCCGCTCGCGAGCGCTGGCTCTACGCCCGCGTGGTAGATGCCGTTCCAGTCGTGGGTGAGCAGCGTGCCGGCGTCGGTTTGCGCCTGGGCCGCGGGGGTCGCTCCGAAGAGCGCCGCGACGAACAGCGCCACGCCTGCCGCGGCGATGGGCTTCGACCGCCGGCGTTTTGGCAACTGCTCGAGCTGGGCGAGCAAATCAAGCCCCTCTTGGCGCACCCGGCCGTCGACCAACAGCAGCGTGGCCGAAGCGGCGCGCAGGGGCTCGAAGAGCGAGAAGCCCACCGCGACGCAGGTGGCTACCCAGGTGGCGTTGTCGAGAGAGCAGAAGCGGTCGGCGTAGCTCAAGTCGAAGCCGAGCAATTTTTGCCCGCCTTTGATGATCATCGAGGTGGCTGCGTGCACGTTGGCAATCACGATGATTTGCGAAATGCCGCACAGCCGCACCCATGCCGCGGTGTGCCGCGCGGGGCCGAGCAGCCTCGCCGCGTTGCCGAGCAAGTTGAGCGGGTGCCCTTGGCTGCGCATCGCCACCGCGTAAGCCACCGCATGCGAGCCGATGAAGAAGAAGCCCAACCCCAAGGTGAAAACCCAGAGCACCAAATTGAGCGTCGCCACGGCCCACGTGGTGATGAGCAAACTGGGAGCATGCTTGAGCGCGGCGACGAACGAGCGCCACGGTGCAGGCTCGGCGTTCTGCATCAGCTGCGCTTCGAGGTAATGGCAAGCGGCGCCCATGCACAGGCCGCGAAACAACCAGGCCGCGGTGAAGAGCATTGCCGGCTGGGCAAGGGGCTCCCGACGGTTGATGGCTTCGACCAAACCGAAGGCCGCGAAGGTGAGAAAAGCGCCTGGCCACAGCATCAGTGACCACACCCCCGTCGAGCGCGCACACAGCCGAATCGCCGCGTCGAAAAGGAGCACCGGACCGCGGGGGCGTAGCTCGATGGCGTCGACGGCCATGGGCGCAGGGTCTTTCTAAGCCGCCAGTGAAGCGAGAAAATAGACTGTGCCGTACAACAAGCCCACCGCCATCAACGCCAAGAAGACATTGCCCGCTGACCATTCGCGGCGGGTGACTGGGCGCTTCACCTTGGCCAGCTTGGCCGACAAGCAGGTGGAGCAGCGGTTGATGCCTTCAAACTGGGTGGTGCATTCCACGCAGATGACGTTCTTGCACTCGACGCAGATACCCAACCCAGGGCGTTGCGGGTGGTAGTGACATCTGCCCGAGCCAGAAATCATTCGGGTACCGACGATAGAAAAAGAGGCCCTGCTTTTCGAGCCTTTAAGGGCGCTATAAGCGTTTACGAGTTAATAATTCGGTTTTTATGGTAAAAAACGAATTATGTATTCGCGAACGTTGCAGGCCCCAGGGCAGAGTTTTTTTCTGCTCGGCCCCCGTGGGGTGGGGAAAACGGCCTGGCTCAAGCAAACCCTGGCAGAGGCGTTGTTCATCGACCTCTTGCATGCGCGCACGCACAGTCGCCTGCTGGCTGACCCTTCGCGGCTCGACGAAATGATTCCCGAGCGTGCCCCTTCGTTCGTGGTCATCGACGAGATTCAAAGAATTCCCGCGCTGCTCAACGAGGTTCATCGACTGATTGAAGGGCGAAAGTTGAAGTTCGCGTTGACCGGCTCTTCGGCGAGGAAGCTCAAGGGCAAAGGCGTCAACTTGTTGGCCGGGCGGGCGCTGACCCGGCAAATGCACCCGTTGACGCTTCAAGAGCTGGGAAATGATTTTTCGCTGACGCGCATGTTGACGCGGGGCGGGTTGCCCCAAGCCTACGATTCACCCGAGCCACTCGATTTTCTGCACAGCTATGTGTCGACGTACCTGAAAGAAGAGGTGCAGCAAGAAGGGCTCGTTCGCAACATGAGTGGCTTTGCGCGGTTTCTCGAGGCGGCGAGCTTTTCTCAAGGCTGCCCGCTCAACATGGCAGAAGTCGCCCGTGACTGCGCGGTCAATGCCAAGGTGGTGGAAGGGCACTTTCAGATTCTCGAAGATTTGTTGATTGCCGTGCGGCTGCCGGTGTTCACCCGCCGCGCGAAACGAAAAACCAGCCAACACCCAAAATTTTACTTTTTCGATGCCGGTGTTTTTCGGGCGATTCGTCCGCAGGGGCCGCTCGACAGCCCAAGCGAGCTCAACGGCCCCGCGCTCGAGACGATTCTGCTCCACCACTTAAGGGCGACCAACGACTACGGTCAGCTGGGGTACACGTTGCACCACTGGCGCACTCCGGCGGGGCAAGAAGTCGATTTTGTCGCCTATGGCCCGCGCGGCTTTTTCGCGTTCGAAGTGAAGCACACCAGCCCAGTTCGCTCAGCCGACCTCGACTCGCTCAAAGTCTTCAAGGCCGACTACCCGCAAGCGCAGTGCATTCTTGCGTCGCTCGACACGCGCCGGGAGCACGAAGCCGGTGTTGACCTCGTGCCCTTCGAAAGCCTGCTCGCCGACTTACCGAAGCGCCTGAAGGCTTAAGCCCTTAGAGCTCCTCTAAAAACTCATCGTTGTAGGTGTAGCGGGTCAACCGTTTCACCAACGCCTCCATCGCCTCCACCGGCTTCACGCTAAAGAGCATTTGCCGCAGCTTCTTCACCTTCTCGTATTCTTTGAAGGAAAAGAGCTTCTCTTCTTTGCGGGTGCCCGACTGGGGAATGTTGATGGCCGGCCAAATGCGCTTTTCGGCCAAGAAGCGGTCCAAGGTGACTTCGGAGTTACCGGTGCCTTTGAACTCTTCGAAAATTACTTCGTCCATGCGGCTGCCGGTGTCGATGAGCGCGGTGCCAATGATGGTCAGCGTGCCGGCTTCTTCAGTGGCGCGGGCCGAACCGAACAAGCGCTTGGGGCGCTCCAACGCGCGTGAGTCGACGCCGCCAGTCATGGTGCGCCCTGATGAGTCGACTTCTTTGTTGAAGGCGCGCGCCAAGCGGGTGATTGAATCGAGCAGCACCACCACGTCTTTGCCGGTTTCCACCAAGCGCCGCGCGCGTTCCATCGCCAGCTCGGCCACTTTCAAGTGGTCGGGCGTGGGCCGGTCAGAGCTCGAGGCGATGACTTCGGCTTTAATGCCGCGGCGCATGTCGGTCACTTCTTCAGGCCGCTCGTCGATGAGCACCACCATCAAGTGCATTTCGGGGTGATTGGCGAGCACCGCCTGCGCAATGCGCTGCAGCATGATGGTCTTGCCGGTTTTGGGAGGAGCGGTAATCAGCGCGCGCTGGCCTTTGCCCAAAGGTGCAATCAAGTCCAACACCCGCGTCACGTATTCTTTGGGTTGGTGCTCGAGCTTGATGCGCTCGAGCGGGTCGACCGACGTCAAGTCTTGAAAGTGGGGCAGGCGGGTGGCTTGCTCGAGCGGTAGCCCGTCGACGGTCTCGACGCGTTGAATGGTGCCTTTGAGGCCGCGCATCTGCGCTTGGGCGGTGAGGTATTGGCCGGTGCGCAGCCGCAGCTTCTGCACCAAGTTTTTGGGAATTTCGGGGTCTTCCGGTGAAGCGAGCAGGTTTTTCTTGAGCTGCCGCAAAAAGGCGTTGGGGCCTTTCACTTCGGTGTCGAGCACCCCTTCGACTGACTGCACGGGGCCGCCTTGCTGCACGGGTTGGCCGGGTTGCGCGGTGCGTTGGGCTTGCAGCGCTTGGGCCTGCATTTGCTGCTGTTGAATACGCTGTTTGTACTGCTCGAGCTCCTGCGGGGTGAGAAACACCTGCACTTGCTGGCCGTCGGGCTGAGTGACGAGGCGGTAGGCCTGGCCGTCAGCGGCGAAGAAAATAGGGTTGCCCTTGCGACGGCGGCGACGGCGGCGACGGCGGCCTTGGCCTCCACCGCTTTGGCCTCCTGCTCCGCCGGGAGCGCCACCGGGCATGGCGGGCGCGCGGTTACCGGCATTGTCGCCAGGACCTTCATCGCCGCCTTCATCGGGGCCACCGTCGTCTCCTCCTTCGTCGCCGCCGTCGTCAGGCGCGGGAGTGCTCTTCGGGTCTTCGATTTCTTCAGTCTCGCTCATGACAAAACACACTCCCCGTCGGCCCGCTGCTCGTGGCAAATGGGCTTGGAAAACAACTTCAGTTGTGGCGCAGGGAAGCAAAGCGGGGAAGGGCGCCTTAAAGACTGACGGAGCCGTTTTCCGAAACCACCTGTTCCCTGGTCGACGTGAGCGGCACCGTGCCGACCCGCGTGCGACTTTTTCGAAGTGGCGCTCGACCGTTACAAACCCAGAAAAGCGCTGCTTCGTTGAAAGTCACCGTAACCGCTGCGGGTGCGAATGTGAAGCCTACAAACGACATGCTCTTGGCGAATGGTGCTGCTTTAAGTCAGCAGGGTGAGCATGCCGGCGTCGGCCAACCGCTCGAGCGCAGCGATGGCGTCGGTGCGGTTTTTTCCGCAGCTTTCGAGGGAGTCGACAATTTGTGGCAGGCTGACCGGCCCACCGGCCACTTCGGCCAGATAAAGCCCGTCGTCGGCTTGCAGCCCGTGGTGTAAGGCCCACGCCGTGCGCGCGGCGTCGAAAGAAGCACGGCCCGTCGTTTGGCGCGAAGCCACGATTTGCTCGCGGTAAGCCGATTCAGCGGCGGCCCCCTGGGTCGACAACGAGAAGCGCTGGGCGCGCGGCCAACGCATTTTTTGTGGGCGGTCACTTAAAGTCATCGGTAACTGCGCTCGTTAGCGTGCAAGACAAGGAGCCCCTTAACGAATGCGAACCTCTATTTCAGAACGTGCCTGCAACCCTTGCGGCAACTGGGCCTGCGTCGCCACATCGCCGAGCAACTCACGCAACGAAGGCGGCACCGTGAAAGCGGGCGCCGGCTGCGGCAGCTCGAGGCCCACTTGGGTGAGCAGCGCTCCGGCCAGGCCACCGCCCTGCGCACCGCTGATGAACCATTCTACGTCTTCGCTCGGCACAATGCCCGCGCGCTGACGGGCCGAAGCCACCGCGTCTTGCAGCGAGCCCAACTTGTCGACCAGCCCACGGTCTTTGGCGTCGGCGCCTGACCACACCCGGCCCCGTGCCACGCCGTCGACGTCGCGCTTTTCTTTTTTGCGCGCCTCGGCCACGTCTTGAATGAACGCGTCGTAGAAATCATCGACCCATTTTTGCGCGGCGGTGCGTTGCGCGTCGGTCCACGGTTCCCACAAATCGGTGATGCCGGCGAGCGGCCCGCGGCGAATCGTCTCTTGGCGAATGCCCAGCTTCTCACCCAAATTCTGCAGCGCGGGTTTGATGAAAAAAACGCCGATGGAGCCCGTGACGGTCGTCGCCTGCGCCCACACTTCGTCAGCGCCCATCGCCACGTAGTAGCCGCCTGACGCCGCCACGTCGCCCATCGACGCGATGACCGGCTTGTGCTTTTTGGCTTCAACCACCGCGCGGTACATCAGGTGTGAGGCCAAACCGTCGCCTCCGCCTGAATCGACGCGCACCACAATCGCCGCCACGTCGGGGTTTTGCACCGCCGCTTCAATTGCCCGAATGAAGCTCTCGGCGCCGGCAATGCGCTGCAGGCCGACGGGGTCGTTCTGGTCTTTTCCCCCAGAGATAGAACCCAGCACCGGCACAATCGCAATTTGCCGTTTGTGGCCCCAGCGGCCCGTGCGCTCGTCGTCGGGAGAATAGCGCTCGGCCACGCGGGCACCGGGCATCAAGGTGCGCAGCTGCTCTTCCAGTGCAGCCGGGGTGAGCACGTCGTCGATGAGCCCCAACTCTTTGGCGCGCTGGGCTGACTTGAGGCCCTCGTCAATGCTGGCTTTCCACGTTTGTGGGGTGAGACGTGGGCGGGCTTCGGTCACCCAACGGCTTAGGTAGGTAACGCCGGTGTCGAGCAGGGCGTCAGTGGCTTCACGCTGCTCGGGCGTCATGCTGCTGCGGGTCAATTGGTCAGGCGCATTTTTATAAGCGCCGACTTTCGCCACGTCCCATGAGACGCCGAGCTTTTCCATCGTGTTGCCGATGAAGAGCGTGCTCGCTTGCAAGCCGTCGATGAGCAGCATGGCTTTCGACGCGGCGTAAATTTTGTCGCACGCCGACGCCACCAAGTAGTCGCCGTCTGAAGCCGAGAGCACGTAGGCCACCACCGTTTTGCCCTTGGCCCGCAGCGTGAGCACCGCGTCGCGCAGCTCTTTGGCCCGGGCCGCGCCGACGCCCGCGCCTTCAATTTTCAGCACCACGCCGCGCAGTTGCTCGTCGCGTGACGCCGCGTCGAGCCGTTCGATCAGCGTGAGGTACGGGTCAGTGCCCGACACCCCGAGCAGCGAAGCCAACCCGCTCGTCGGAACAGCCCCCACGTCACTCAACGAGATGACCGCGATTTTTCCACCGCTGATGCGCAGCGACGGGTACTTGCTCACCGACAACCGCACCGCCAGCAAGTGGTTGAACGCGTCAGAGGTGCCTGAAAATGCGTAGCTCACACCGGCGAAGGCGGTCGGGTCGACGGTGAGGCCTGCTTGAAAAGTGAAAGGCGTGGTGCTGCCAAAGCCGTGGCTCAACCCGGCAGAAAGAGAAAGTCCGTTAATAACCCGCCCTTGCAGCGTGTACGCGAGTCGGCTTTGGCTGACGCCCGTTTTTTCACCGAAGCCGTAGTCGACGCCCAAGGTGAGCCGCTCGTTGAGCCAGGGAGGGCGAATGCCGAGGCCAATTTCATATTCACGGTCGAACGCCTGCAGGCCGACGCTGGGCGCGTTGACAGAGCGCACCCGCGCGCCGAAAGACAAACCGCGCACGGGGCGGGACATCAGGCCCAAGTCGACGGTGAAGAGCCGGTTGACGGGAGCGCCCGTGAAACCGTTGAACGCTGCTCCCAAGCTCAACAGCTCACCGCCCAACGCCACCGTGAAGCTCGAGCGCCGGTGTGACGTGGCCGGGCTGCGCACCCATTCGATGCTGCCTCCCAAACCGACGAAGCCCAGTGAAGCCGCGCCGTACACGCCGTCGATGACCAACCCGCGGGCCACCGAGCGCTCGTGCGCGTAGAAAAATTCTGGTGGGCCCACGTGCACCACACCGGCGGGGTTGTAGGTGGGCGCGGTGGCGTTGTCGGCCCAGGCCGTTGATTCAGGCAGCAGCGTGGCGCCGCGCGAGACGTCGCTGTCGGCAATGCCCAACACTTGGGCGTGAACTGAAAAAGAAACCAACAGGCCAAAAAAAGCGACGCGTCGAGCCATGGTGGTTGGGGCAGCTACTACATTGGCGCAGCGGGCGGGCCGATAATCAGGCCCGATGCAACGGCGCGCGAATGGCTGCGTCTTCTTGCCGTAAGCCGGTCTATGTCCGGCTGTGGCCTTTTCACAAAGGCACGAGGAGCCGAACAAATGCGCCGTTTTGCCGTTTTATCTGTCTTAGTATCAATCCTCTGGGATGGGTGAAACCCCTCGCCTTTAGGCGAAGCCTTCAGGAGGGTTTCGGTACGATGAGGGTGTGACAGCATACCGGAAGTCAGCGCACACAGTGTATCAGCTGCATTAC
>JAIBBR010000135.1 GCA_019694575.1 Myxococcaceae bacterium | reverse complement strand
AAGCACATCGTCGACTCGACGTTCTGTCTGACAAACGCGCCGCAGCCGGTCTGCTGGGTGGTTTGGCAAAGCATGAGCTCGGGCCGAACGACGCGCGTACCCGGGTTGGCCCAAGCACGGGGGTAACCCACCACTTCGTTGTTCGTCGAGTACGGCTTGGGGCCGTCCCAACATTGGGCGTAGTCACCCCACCCTTGCACCACGCCGTTCCACCAACCGGTCGACTTTTCGTAGAGCGCCACTTGAGGCACCCGGCCGTCGCGCCGCAGGTTTCTGCCAACAGCCGTGGTCAGCGTGGCCATGTAGTAGCCGGGAGGGCTCAGCGGGCACTTAACGGTGTCGATTTTGCCGGTGACGACGCGTGAAAAGACAGCGTCGATGCGCGGCTCGCACAGGCTCTGATCAGCCAACGGGTCTTTCTCACAGCACCCTTGGGCCCCACGCTTGTCACCACAACCACAATCGTGGAACGCAGGCGTCGGTGCCGACGGCACGTCGCACATCGTGCTCTTGACCGCGCGCTCGATGCTCGGGCCGTCGTGTAAAATGCCCAACGCCACCTGAGTGCCAAACTTCATGCCCTGCCAATTGGTAGAAGCATCGTTCTTGCTCATGCCCAAACTCGGCTCAGCGGCGGTCAACAATGCACCTGTCAACAGCGTGCGGGCGCTGGTGGCGAAGTGATCTTTTCGGCCGCTGCGGTCTGGGTCATTCAAGTACGGCACGCGAAAGCCGTTGTTGGGTGAAGTGGCTGGGTCGGCGTCGTCATGTTGATCGAGCCAGGGAGCACGCGCGGCGCGCGAGCCTTCAGTCGGCTCGAGGCCTAAGCCAGGCCACCAGTACGGGTTGCTGCTCGACACCGACAAGTCGTAGAGGCTGCCCAGAAATTGCGCCGGCGTGAACGCGTCACCGGTCATCGCCGAAGCGTCTTCGTAGCTTTCCCACAGGCAGCGGTTGAACGCGGCGTACGCGGCGCACGTCGACGTGGTCTTCGCTTGAACTTCGCATTGCAGGCGCCACGAGCAAGCCGCGGCTGATTTCTGGGCAACCAGGTCAATGGGGCGGCCCGTATTGAAAACCAAGCTGCCGGCGAAGTTGGCGGCCATGGTCGGCGCGCCGCGCACCAGGCTCACAATCGAAAAGCCGCTCAACTGAACATGCCAGCGGTTATCGTCTTCGAAGGTGACCTCGGGTTCGCCACGAAGGCCTGACCAGTCTCCCGGCTCAATCGCAGAAAGCGTCAGGTCTTCTTCGTCGACACTGACGTTGCGCGGCAGAGTCATGTCGACGGGTACCTGAAATTTGATGCCGCGGGGCTCGAGCAGCAACGCGGTGCCGAACGATGCGCCGTAGCCCGCCAGATCAATCTGCGCGCCGGCCGATTCGACGGGGCGCACTGAAATGACCGTCGAGGTGCTCAAAGCACCCGCGGGAAACACCAGCTTGGTGCCAAACCCAGGCGAGGCCGGGTCGGTCATTTCCAATGCGCCGCCGGCGGGGCCAATGGTCGCGCTGACGCCCACCAATGGGCGAGCCACCACGGTGCGCATTGTCTTTTCGACGCGGGCAAAACCCGCGCGCGCGAGCACCGTAAACTTCTTTTCGCCCAAATCGGTGGCCGCGGGTGTCCAAACGATTTGTTTGTTGAAGGCGTCATACGTCGCGCCCGCGGGAGCCGACTTCAGGCTGAGCTCTGCTTCTTCTGCCAGTAAACCACCGGCCACGAGCTCAAAAGCGCGCGTCTCGCCCACCAGCATCACCGGAGGCAGCGCCAGATCAACCACCACCTCGGCGGTCATGGGGTGTGCGTCGTCAACGTCGAGAATGCCGTCGTTGTCGTCGTCGGGGTCAGCCTTGTTGCCAATGCCGTCGCGATCGTTGTCGCCCTGCTCTGCCGCGTCGTTGGGGAACAGATCGACGGGGTCAGCCGCGCCGTCACCGTCAGAATCGACAGGTCCACGGCATTGCGCCACCGAAGGCAGCCCACACGTCGCCGAGCAATCACCCAAGCCAGTGCCACCATCGGCCAGAGTACACAGCACCGGAGTGCCGGCGATGCAGTCAAAACCTTCGTCAACCCGACCATCGTCATTGTCGTCGATGGCGTTGCATTGCTCGGCCGGTACGAAGACCCCCGCATCAGACACCCCGCCATCGGTCTTCACCGGCGGCGTACCCGCGTCGACGTCATCGTCGTCGGGCTCTTGCCCAGCGGGGCAGTTGTGCTTCGGCTTTTTCTTTTTGCTCTTCTTCTTTTTCTTCTTCTTGTCCTTCTTTTTGCACTTGAGCGTGGCCGTCACCCAATCGCGCGCATCACCCGTCTGAATGTCGACTGAGGTGGCGTTACAGGCGGTGAAACAAAACGAAAGCGCAACGACGGCGACAACGAGCAAGCGAGACACGGTGCGGTACTCCTTTACGACGTGAGAGGTGCGAGAAAGAAAACGGGCCGGCGATAACGCAAAGCCTAAGAGGCGCGTCATGGCTCCCAGTCACTTCTCTCGAGCCGTGAGGCACCGTGATGCGCCAGCTGTTGCTCGCTCACCACAACTGCACCTTGTTGTGCACGGCTTGGCGCAAGTTTAGAGGGCCCGCGGCAAACATTTCGGCACGTTGCAGCGCGCTGATTCCAAGCGATTCAGGCGCGAAGTGGCTGGCGACAAGCGCCAACAGCTCACGATCGCGTTCGACATACTTGGCGAAAACCTGAACGGTTTCAACCACCGCCCTTTGCAGCGCGCTCAACGGCTCGGCTGCCAGCGGCAAACCACCGGTCTGCGCTTCACGCTCAGTCGCGAGCTGATCAATGACCGGGTGCCCAACGAGAAAAAACTTCAGCACCACCCCACGCAGAATCATTTGAAACGCATGTGAAAGCAGCGTGGGCTCGCGCGTGTAAGGAGCGCCGTACACATCGTTCACCCAATAGCGCTCTAAATAAATGTCGAGCCACGAACCGAGCGTCTTCTCTACGCGTTCACGCTTCTTCAAGTACACCGCCCACAGCACCTGCCACAGCGGTGGGCCGCCGGGTTGACCTGCCCGCGACTCGCGCTGCAACACGCCCAGTTGATACGTACGCAACACCGCTTCAGAAAGTTGGTTGTAACGAAGCGAGCCGCGCTTCTGCAGCCCGGTGGTCAGCGCGAGCAGCGCTTGAACAATCGGCTCGCCACTGAGGGTTGTCGCAGCTCTTGTGCGCATCTCGCTTCAACAACCAGCGGTAGCCGAAAACAGCTTCGGTGAGCTCTTGAACCTTGTCTTGCAGCTCGTGCTGCTCGGCGAGGCATTGAAACCGCGTCACGTACCGCAGCGCAAAGACCGGTTGGCCCATCGGTGGCGGTATAGCCAGAACCCACGCGCAGACCGGCTGAAAATGCACACGCCCTCTCGTACGTGGCGTGGCATTTGAGCTATACGGGCGCCCTCTTCTGACGAGGTGCCTTAAGCGATGCGTTCATTGACGGTTTGGGCAGGGTTCACGGTGCTGTTGGGGTTCACCGGTTGCCGCGAAAAAGTCGTCGCCGGGCCCTTCGACGGTGGCCTCACCTGCGAAAAGAACTACCGGCTCATCGACGGTGAATGCGTCTTCGTGTGCGAGCGCGACGGCGACTGCCCCACGGGGCAAGGCTGCAACCTCTTCACGGGCAAGTGCCAGCCGAAAAATGAGCTCGACGCCGGCATTCCCGCCATGGTGTGCACCACTGGGGCCGAACGGTGCACCGCCGACAACAAAGCCATCGAGCGCTGCCAAGACAACGGCACCTGGCAGACGTTCAGCACCTGCCCCGCTCCCAAGGGTTTCTGCAAAGACGAAAAATGCCTCGCCTGCCAGCCCGGTGTGGCCGAATGCGTGCCGAGCAACGCGAAAGAAGTCTCTATTTGCAAAGACGACGGCTCGGGTCCGCGCACCTTCATTTGTCAGGGCGCCGCCACCTGTGTGCAGGGTGAATGCCGCGAGTGCACACCTGGAGCGACGCGCTGTGGGCCGTACCAACGCGCCTTGACCGACGGAGGCACCTCGAACGAGACCACGCTGCAGACCTGCGCCAAGGGCAGCAACGAAACCGAAACGTGGAAGTGGACCAACACCGGCGACAATTTCGATGGTAGCTGCCTTACCCGGGTGTGCGAAGTGGTGGCCGCCACCGGAGCATCGCAATGCAAGACGCCAGCGTGCTTTCCCGGTCAGAGCCAGTGTTTGAATGCCGGCACCCAGCAGGTCTGTGAAGACTGGGGCGCGTGGCGCAACGTCACCTGTTCTTCGCTGCCCAACTACACCGCCGCCGCTGAGTGTACCAACGGCACTTGTGTCGACGAATGTGCCGACGCCGCGGCCGCCAAGAGCTACTTCGGCTGCGAATACTGGACCGCAGTCGAAGACAACGGTGTCGCCTCGGTCTTCAAAGGCGGTACCACGTCAGGGCAGGGCACCACTCCGTCTGAGTTCGCAATCGCGGTGGCCAACCGCTCGGCCAGCCCGGCCACCATTACCGTCACCCGCATTTTCAATGGCACCGTGCAAACGGTGGTCACCGACACCCTGCCCGCGCGCACCGATGCGGCCACCAAGGGGCTGAAGGTCTTCAAGCTGCCTTGGGGCTCGATTGGTACCGAGAGCGACGCAACCCTCTCGGCGAGCGGGTTGTTTCGCTATGGCTATCGCATCACCACCACCCGCCCGGTGACGGTGTACCAATTCAACCCTCTCGACGCGTCAAAAACGGTG
This sequence comes from Myxococcaceae bacterium, assembly GCA_019694575.1. Lineage (GTDB taxonomy): Bacteria > Myxococcota > Myxococcia > Myxococcales > Myxococcaceae > JAIBBR01. The sequence goes on along the minus strand of JAIBBR010000135.1, from coordinate 8,955 downwards.
GGGGGCAATTTGCTCTATTCGAACTCGAATGACGCTTCGCTGCTCTTGCCGCTGCACATTTTAGGCACCAGCTACGTGGCAATGGCACCCGAGCACACCATCGTTCGCTTCAGCAACGACAACACGTACTTGGGCACCATGCAGAACGCGCACGTCACCATTGTGGCGCCTGAAAACGGCACCACCGTCACGGTAAAATCAAACGCCGTCATCTTGGCGGGTACTGGCGTGCCGGCCATGGCCAAGGGCTCAACCCACACCTTCACCATGGGCGCCTACGACGTGCTGCAGCTCGCGACCGGCGAACCGGCCAACACCAGCACCACCGGCGATTTGGAATGTGCAGACAACCCGTTCGACAAATCGAGCTGCTTCTTGCTCAGCACCTGCACGTCGATTTGCCGCGTTGACAACGATCTCACCGGCAGCATCATCACTTCGAACAAACCCATTGCTGTCTTTGGCGGGTCTGCCTGCACCTTGCGGCCCTTCAATCAGACTGCGTGCGATCACGTCGAAGAGCAGCTCTTTCCCTTCGCGACGTGGGGCAAGAACTTCGTCGGCGCACGCACCGCGCCATTGCGGTTGACCGACGGGCAGTTGGCCACCGCCGCCAACGCCGGCCCTGACTATTACAAAATCGTCTCGGGCCTCAATGGCACGGCCGTCACCATCACTCCGACCCCTTCACAGTCTGACGTGCTTCTGCCCAACCGTTGCAGCAGCGGCAGCCCGTGGGGCAACAACTGCGTATTGCCCGCGGGGGCCTTCATCGACTTCAAAACGCGCACCAGCATCACCGTGTCGGCCAGCCAGCCGGTGCAAGTGGGCCAATTTTTTGCCGGCCAGAACACGACGCTCGGCTCCCCGCGGCCTGACCAGGGTGACCCGTCATTCGTGCTGTTGCCACCCGTCGAGCAATGGCGCTCGAACTACACGGTGCTCACCGCGCCGGGCATCAAAGACAACTACCTGGGTTTGGTCATCGACAACACCAAGGTGCTGTCAGTGCAAGTCGACGGCGTGGCAGTCAGCGGCTTTCAGGCGATCGGAGCGACGCCGTATCGGTTCTTGAATGTCTCGGTCAACGTGGGCACGCACACCATCAACGTGGTGGCCAAGCCGGGCGTGACACAGCAACCTGGCGCTGGCGTGACGGTGTATGGCTTCGACTCGTACGTGAGCTACGGCTACACCGGCGGGTTGGACCTTTCGACCATCGTGCCCGGCATTATTCCCGGCGGGTAATGCGCACCCACAACTGAGGCGAACAGGCCTGGGCCCATTCGCCTCGAAGTGCTTAAAGAAAAATAGCCAACGCTTACAACGCCCGGCGTGTTTCTACCCAGACGTCCTTCAGGCTCATGTTGGCGACCGCCCGAACCATCTGTGCCGGACGGTGATCTGAAGTTTGGTTCCACTGACGGGCCACCACCTTCGCCAGGGTCAACGCCGCAAGCACCAGCAGACCTCCGGGCATAATCACCAAGAGCATCAACCAGCATGTTTTCAGCACGGCCGCCATGACAAAAGAACGCCCCTTCCCGCTTTGAGTTGTGTTTGCTTCTGCCGGTGGACATTGCAGTCAGCGTGCCGTTGCCGGCTCCAACTGTCGCTCGGCGTTTCACGTACTTACGCTGGCTGGAGCACACATTTCTGACACGAGGCCTGTCATTTCTGCCTCAGTGCGTTCAGGCAACCTCGCGTAAGGTGGCGCGATGACTGACCGGCTCATCGACATCACCGACGCAGTGCGCAGGCTCGAAGCCACGGGCTACCTGGCCTCGCCCCAAATCGGCACCGTCACTTTCTTGGCTGACCAAATGGAAAAGCCGGTGTTGATTGAAGGCCCAGCGGGTGTCGGTAAAACAGAGCTGGCGCGGGCCTTGGCCACCGCTACCGGCCGCGAGCTGATTCGGCTGCAATGCTACGAGGGCCTCGACGAGGCCAAAGCGCTCTACGAGTGGGAATATGCCAAGCAGTTGCTCTACACCCAACTTTTGAAAGACAAGATCGGCGAGCTGCTCCAAGGCGCATCTACCCTCAAAGAAGCCGCTGACCGGGTGGCTTCTGCCGACGCGGTTTTTTTTTCCAAGCGCTTTCTGCTGCCCCGCCCCATTCTGCAGGCGCTGCTCAGCCCCCAACCGGCGTTGCTGTTGGTCGACGAAATCGACAAATCAGACCCCGAGTTCGAAGCCTTTTTGTTGGAGGTGCTGTCAGACAACGCCGTCACCGTGCCTGAATTGGGCACGCTCAAAGCGGTGCACGTACCGCGGGTGCTGCTCACCTCGAACAATGCACGCGAGCTGTCAGACGCATTGAAACGCCGCTGCCTGCACCTGTACATCGATTACCCCACCAAAGAGCGTGAGTTGCGCATTGTACGCGCGCGGCTGCCGAAGATTTCAGCGCAGTTGGCAGACCAAGTGGTGACCGCGGTGGCCAAGCTGCGGGCCATGGAGCTGAAGAAGGGCCCGTCGATTTCCGAGACTTTAGACTGGGCACAGGCGCTGGTGGTGCTTAATGCCGACACCTTGTCAGCCGAGCTCGTGTCGAGCACTTTGAATTTGGTGCTCAAACACGAAGCTGACATCGCCAAGGCGAAGAGCCAGCTACCGACGTTGCTGCCCTAAAGCGCCGAACAGGTTACCCGACCTACTGCGGCTGCCGATCCTCTCGCTGCGGCCTGCGGCCTCGTCAGTCCGCTCCTCGACGTGCCCAACGGCACGCCTCCGGGGCTCCTTCCTCGGGCGCCCGCCTCGCTTCGGTCTCAGCACCCTCGTGACGATCCGGTAACCTGTTCGGCGCTCTAAGGGCTACGCCGGCCTCACTCTGCGGCGGCGGCCTTGTCGAAATAGCCCTTGTAGCCGAGCTTTATCGCGTCGCTGTTGAACGTCTCGCCGCGCTTTTTGTCGACCACGAACCACTTGCCGCCCTGCCTGCCCAAAAGGTACGCGGCCATTTCGCCCTCGGCCATGCCTTTTTCTTCAATGCGGTAATTGTCTTCGCTGGTTTCGATGACCACCGTGCCGTCTGCGGCCTCGCGCGCGCTCTTGATCTTGAAGTCCTTCAAGTAAGAGTCGGTCTTTTCGTAATACCAAGGAGCCATGGCGTGCTCTTCTTTGCCGAGCCGCTTTTTACGGTTGGCAATCGACGTCATCGTCATCGGGTGGGTGAGCTTCTTCGCATCGGCCCATTTCTTGGCCTTCACCCAGTTCAAATATTGGGTGAGCAACTCTTTGGCGGCCTTGGTCTTGTCGGTCTCGGTCTGCTCGGCGGCAGCCTCTTTCAAAGGCTCACCGGGAACCGCCGTGCCCTGCGCCCAAGCTGCGCTCGCCAGCAACAACCACCCTGCACAAAACAATCGCATCATCTCATTCGCCTCACGAGAGAAGTGACCACTGTTGAAGACAGTCGCTTCTAACCCAAACCCTTTGTCTTGCACGGGCAGAACGCGGTTATGCTGCGCGGCCCGTGGTTAAAAACGAGACCGTGAATGTATTGATCGTCGACGACGATCGTTCGACTCAACGCGTGCTGGCCGATGCCTTAAGCCGGCATGGCTTCACCATTACCGTTGAAAAAGACGGCGAGTGGGCGCTCAAAACGTTCGAAAAGAAAAAGTTCGACGTGGTGTTGCTCGACCTGCTCTTGCCGGGCACCAACGGCTATGAAGTGGCCAAAAAAATGCGCGCCCTGCCTCGTGGCAAACGGGTGCCGATCATCATGATTTCGGGCGTGTACAAAAACGCCGTACACATTCGCGAAGCGGTACAAAGGCACGGGGCCTTCGCGCTGCTCGAAAAGCCGGTGCGCATGCCGGTGCTTTACGACACGCTCAAAGAGGCGCTCGGCAACGCCTACCCCAGCCCCAAGCCGGCCCCGCCGCCACCGCCTCCGGTCGAAGACGACGAAGTCACTGGCGAGCATTTGGCCGACACCTCTGCCTACGAAGAAAAAACCCAAGTCGAAAGCGTTACCCGCCGAGAGAACACGGGCAGCTTACAAGTCATTCGCGGCGACTTCAGCCAGCGTTCTTTCGCCGAAGTGTTGGCTGAAATTTACCGGTGGAAAGGCAGCGGCGCGTTGCTGTTGCGACGCGACAAAGTGCGCAAAATCGTTTTCTTTCGCGACGGAGTGCCGCAGTCAGTGAAGAGCAACCTGCTCGCCGAATGCTTGGGCCGGGTGATGGTGCGCGAAAAAATGATTTCTGAAGCCGAGTGCGAAGAGTCATTGGTGCGCATGAAGGCCAAAGGCCGGCAACAAGGCACGGTGCTGATTGAAATGGGCTGCATCAGCCCGCACAACTTGCAGTACGCGCTGAAGATGCAACTGCAGACCAAGCTTTACGATGTCTTCTCTTGGGAACTGGGCGATTACCAGTTCAACCCCAAGGCCGAGCTGCCGGCCGACACCATCGCGCTCGACTTGACGTGCGCGCAGATCATTCACGAGGGCGTGCGCCTTTGTTACGACGAAAAGCGCCTCGAGAAGTGGTGGGCGGGCGACGAGCATCGCTTCGTGCACCCCAGCGAACACCCTCTGTACGCGTTGCAAGACGCCGGCTTGGGTGAAGATGAAAAGCAATTGCTCAACGCAGTCGACGGGCACAAAACGGTGGCCACCTTGAAAGCGCTGGCGATTTTGTCGCCGCTCGACACTGACCGGCTGCTCTTCGCCATGAAGTGCGCGCAGATGATTGAAGTGCGCGACCGCCCGGCTGAAGGCAAGCCCAAGGTGAACATGGCGAAGCTGGCCGAAGCCGCGCAAAAGGAGCCCTTCGGCGCGGCGAAACCTGAAGCGCCTCCGCCGTTGCCTCCGCGTACAGTGCATGCTCCGCCTGCTCCCAAAGGCGCTGATTTTGCGCTGCCCTGGCCCAACGCCAGCGCGCCGCGTTTTCAAGCACACGAAGCATCGCCTTCACAGAAGGGCGAGGCCAAACCCGCTAAGCCGGGCAGCCGTGCACCGGCGGTTGAGGCGACTCCGCGAGACCAGCGGCGTGCAGGTTCGTTGTTGCCCGAGCTGTCGAGCGTGGTGAGCAGCAACCGTTTGAGCGGTGAAGAGAGTTTGAAGCGCGAGCGGTTGGCCACCAAGGTCGCGGCGATGCGCAAGCTCGACTACTTCGAGATCTTGGGAGTGCCCACGTCGGCGGCACGTGAAGAAATCAAGCGCGCTTATTTCGCGCTCGCCAAGGAGTACCACCCCGACAAACATTTCGGCTCTTCTTCTGCCGAGGTGCGGCAGTTGGCGCAGCAGCTTTACGACTTAATCTCTACCGCGCACGACACGCTCACCGACCCCATCGAACGCGAGCGTTACTTGAAAGAAGTGGCCGCCGGCGTGAAGCGCGAAATGGGCGACGACGTAGGCCGCATTCTCGCGGCTGAAGGCAAGTTCCAAAAAGGCGAAGAACTGATGCGACAGCGCAGTTACGCCGCTGCGCACGCGATGTTCAAAGAGGCAATTGCCCTGTACCGTGAAGAAGGCGAGTTTCACGCGTGGCTGGGGTGGGCCGAATTTCACCTCAACGCCAATGATCACAAAGTGGTCGACAGCGCGGTGACGAACATCGAGCACGCGATTTCGCTCAACCCGAAAATCGACAAGCCCTATTTGTTTTTGGGCTACATCTACAAAGCCACCGGGCGGCCCGACAAAGCCGAAAAGCAATTCGAAAAGGCCATTCAGGCCAACCCCGACTGCACTGAAGCGCTGCGCGAATTGCGGCTGCTCGGCAAAGCGAGGCGCTGACTTATTTCTTGGTCACTGACACTGAAAACGTCACCTGGGTGGCACAATCTTTTCCGTTCAAGACGAGCGTTTTCTTGTCTTGCAGGCTCGCTGAGCACTGAACACCTGGAACAGACATTACACACTCCCTCGATGCGCTGGTTCCATCGGTGGAAACGAGGAGTACAAAAGGATCAAACACCAGCCCATTGTCGTGAACCCCTCCTACCGAAACGCTGCTAGCACCCGCTGCGCTAACATTCACCTCGAACATATCGGCTCTGCTGCCACCATCGGAAAGCACATAGGTATCAGTGCCCGTATAAACACCTACCCAGTTGTCGGAGAGGTTTCCTCCTCCGCAGGCCGCTATTGCTGACGCGAAGCAAACAGCCGCTCCCAAACCCAACAGCTTCTTCAACATGTCTTTGTCCCCTTTTGTGACGCTGCGATGACAGTGATGAACACTCGACAGCAATGCCCCTGAAATAAACAACCGTTGATAAGGGCCAACAAAAAAATTTCCCCGTGCGCGGGCAAAAAACCGCCTTTGACTTAACCAATAGCGGGTGGCAAACACTTCGCTCAATGAGCTCCACCTCGACATCTGTGTTGCGTGCCGACAAAGTGTGGCTAGACGGCAGCCTGGTCCCCTGGGAAAAAGCCACCGTTCACGTGATGACCCACGCGCTGCATTATGGGCTGGGCGTCTTTGAAGGCATTCGTGCGTACAAAACGAAAGACGGGCGGCTCGCCATCTTTCGCCTCAAAGAGCACATTCGCCGCCTCATGGACTCTGCGCACATCTGCATGCTGAAAATGCCGTACAGCGAGCAGCAGATTATCGACGCCTGCATCGAGGTGCTGTCGTCACAGCGCGAACAATTCGCCAATGGCGCGTACCTGCGGCCCATTGCCTTCATGGGCGACGGCGCCATGGGGCTGGGCGCGGTCAACGCCACCCGCGTGGCAATCACCGCGTGGGACTGGGGCGCCTATTTGGGCGACAAGGGCCTCAAAGAAGGCATTCGCGCCAAAGTGAGCTCGTTCAACCGTATGCACGTAAACGTCAACATGGTGCGCGGCAAAATAACGGGCCAGTACGTGAACTCGATTTTGGCCAAACGTGAAGCGGTGATGTCTGGTTACGACGAGGCGATCATGCTCGACGTCACCGGGTTCGTCGCCGAAGCTTCGGGCGAAAACATTTTCGCCGTGGGCCGTCGGGGCACCGTGCGTACCCCATCGCTCTCTTCACCTATTCTCTCGGGCATTACCCGCGATACGGTGATTCGCCTGCTCAAAGACACTGGCCGCGAAGTGCAAGAAGTCAGCTTCACCCGCGACGCGCTCTACATTGCGGCCGAGGTATTCTTCACCGGCACCGCGGCCGAAGTAACGCCCGTACGCGAGGTCGACAACCGCCAGGTGGGTGAAGGCAAGCCCGGCCCGGTAACCCAGTCGATCCAAGAGCTATTCTTCCGCGTGGTGCGCGGGCACGAGCCCAAGTACGCAGACTGGCTGACATACGTGTAAGGCTTTTCACAGCCAAACGGCCAAGCAGCATCGCCCGCTGAGACGAAAACGGGTGGAATAAAGGCGCGGCATTCGTGGGGGCGCTAGATTGCCCGCTGATGCCGACGTCTTCTGGCCATCACCCCAAGCACAACCCGGCTTCCGTGGGCCAGGGTGATTCATCGCGTGAAATTACCGACGAGACCATCGCCAACCGGCCAGCGGTATCACCCAAGAGCAGCCCCCCCCGCCAATCGAACATCACCGCGCGGCGCCGGCACAACCCTCACGGGCTCGACAACCCGCGCATTTTAGAGCTCGCTCCGGCTGAACCGAAGTCAGTCAAAGACACGGGCCTGAAAATAGGCCTGCTTGCTGACCTCGCCCTCAAATTTCTTTACTACTCGGGCTCGGGCTCGGGCCTCGAGGTCGCCTCGCAGCTGCGCCTGCCCTGGCCGGGCGTGTGCGACGCGGTCATCGACTTTCTCGCCGACGAAAAGCTCGTCGACCTGCGCGGAGGCAAAGGCTTCGGCCGTGCCTCGGTCGACTTCATGCTCACCGAAAAAGGTCGAGAGTACGCGCGCGATGCGCTCACCCGCAGCACCTATGTCGGCGCCGCGCCAGTGCCCATCACCCAATACCAATTCGTTTTGGGTCAACAGTTGAAAGAAAACCCTCCCGTGCCGCAGGCGGCGCTGCGTCGCGCGCTCTCGCACCTGGTGGTGACCGAACGGCTCGCCGACAAGCTCGGCCCCGCGGTGAATTCGGGCCGATCGATTTTTCTCTACGGGCCTCCGGGCAACGGCAAGACCGCGCTCGCCGAAGCCATTTCTTCGGTGCTCGGCGGCGAAGCCTTCGTGCCGCACGCGCTGGAAATTGACGGCCACCTGATCAAGGTCTTCGACACACTGGTGCATTCGGCGGTGACGCTCGAAGCGCTGCGCGACGAGCAGGGCCGACGGCACACCTTCGAAATGGATCACCGCTGGCAGCTCTGTCGGCGCCCGACCGTGGTGGTGGGCGGCGAACTGACGTTAGAAACATTGGATCTCACGTATTCAGAGACCTCGCGCTTTTATGAAGCGCCGTTTCAGGTGAAAGCCAACGGCGGCATGCTGCTGATCGACGACTTCGGCCGGCAGAAGGTGAACCCCACCGACTTGCTCAACCGGTGGATTGTCCCTCTCGAAAAACGCACCGATTTTCTCACCCTGCACACCGGCAAAAAGTTCGAAATTCCTTTTGATCAGCTGATCGTCTTCTCGACCAACTTAGACCCCATGGAATTGGTAGACGAAGCCTTTCTGCGCCGCATCAAATACAAAATCGAGGTCGGCAACCCTGACGAAGCGGCGTTTCGTGAAATTTTTCGCCGCGTTTGTGACGCCTCGGGCATACCCTATGTTGATCAGGCGGTGACGTACCTGATCGAAAATGTCTACAAACCGCGGCGCATTGATCTGCGGGCGTGCCACCCCCGCGACTTGTTGGCCCTGGTGCGTGATGCTGCGCGCTACCGGCAAACGGCTCCCGCGCTTTCGAAAGAGCTGCTGGAGCAAGCCTGCCAAGTCTTCTTGGTCGACCTCTAAACAGGATCGCGGCAATCGCGATCCAATCCTTGGTTGACTGTTGACGATTTCAAGATCATGAGGGGGCGATCTCTTCTTAGGAGGTCGTTGTGGCTCGTTCCAAGAATTGGCAGGCAATCAG
>JAIBBR010000134.1 GCA_019694575.1 Myxococcaceae bacterium | reverse complement strand
GATTGGATCGCGATTGCCGCGATCCTGTTTAGAAGAGGGTCTCGGGCATCGATTCCGGGCCCGCTGCCTGGTGGGCAGCAATGGGTCCGGTAGGCAGAGCTCCAGTTTGACAAGAGATAGTTTTTACAGTTTTAACTATAAATATAATCTTTACAGCTTATACATCTAATGAGCCCGTAAAACGAGTTTGTTCTTGGCGCAATCTAATAGCGGACAGCACGCGTATCGGTGGAGTTGAAGCGTTGTCGCCGATGGGAGCTCACCAGATCACTACATAGTCATGGTCGGGCTCGAATTTTTAGACCGTGACCTCAAACGCCATGACCAAAGACTATGCTGCCATCCATTACAGATGACCGCTCCCGAAGACGTTCGTTCTGACTACGCCACCTTGCCCCGAGGCTCGCCGCTGCCTTGGCTGATTATCGGCGCCTTGGTGCTGGGCTGGCTGGCGACTTTCGCCATGGCCCGCGCCCGCATCGTCGACGAGCAACAGCGCACCGCCGACGCGCTCAAAGGCAACGACGACGTGATGGGCCGGTTGCACACCGCGGTCTCAGAGCGAAAAAAAAGCGAAACCGAGCTCGAAGAAGCACGCGCCGCCAATGCCAAGCTCGAAGAGCGCATTGAAGTGTTGCAAACACAGCTCAAAAACAAAGACGAAGAAGTGACGCGGTTGAAAAACGCGCGTGGGAGCAGACGCTAAGTCTGGTGAGCAACGGCGCTACGCGTGGTACGGGTTGGCGAGCAGAATCGTTTCTCCCCGGTCGGCACCGACTGACACGCACACCACGGGAATGCCACACAGCTCTTCAATGCGACGCACGTAGCGTTGCGCGGCTTCGGGCAAGTCTTCCAACGTGCGCGAACCGGCGAGCCGTTTGTCCCAACCGGGCAGCTCTTCGTAGACCGGCTTCACCCGGCCTAAGTCTTCGTAGTCACCCGGCAGCTCTTCGATGCGTTGCCCGTCGAGCTCGTAAGACGTGCAAATCTTCACGCTCTCTAACCCTGACAGTACGTCCATCTTGGTGAGCGCCAAGCCCCACAAGCCGTTGACGCGCGTCGCATAACGCAGCACCACCACGTCGAGCCAACCGCAGCGGCGGGGGCGGCCAGTCGTCGCTCCAAACTCATCGCCCACTTTGCGCAAGCGCTCGCCGAGCTCGTCAGAGAGCTCAGTGGGAAAAGGGCCCTGCCCCACCCGCGTGGTGTACGCCTTGGTGATGCCGAGCACCCGGTCAATGCTGGTGGGCCCCAAGCCCGAGCCCACCGCCGCGTTACCCGCCACACAGTTGCTGCTGGTGACAAAGGGGTACGTGCCGTGATCGACATCGAGCAGCGTGCCTTGCGCACCTTCGAAGAGAATGCGGGTGCCTTTGCGCACTTTTTCAGAGAGATACAGCGAGGTGTCAGCCACGTACTCACGCAGGCGCTCACCCAACTCTGAATATTCTCGAATGATGTCACCTTCTTCGAGCAGCGGCTCAGGCACTTTGGCGGCGCGAGCGAGCTGAAAAATTTCTTCTGAGGCCGGCCCCAAACGCTCGTGCACGCGGCGCTTCAAACGCGTGGCATCTAACAAGTCGGCCACCCGAATGCCACGGCGGCCCACCTTGTCTTCATAAGCAGGGCCGATGCCGCGGCCGGTGGTGCCAATGGCGCTGCCCGCACGCGATTTCTCGCGCAGCGCGTCTAAGTGTTTGTGCCAGGGAAAAATCACGTGGGCATGGCTCGAAATGAGCAACTGCCGTGCATCAGCAAGAAAGCCGCGCGACTTGAGGGCGTCGATTTCTTTCATCAACACCGTGGGGTCGATAACCACGCCGTTGCCAATGACGCACGTCTTGCCGCTGTGCAGAATGCCCGACGGTATGAGGTGCAACACCGTCTTCTGACCGCCCACCACCAGCGTGTGCCCGGCGTTGTTGCCGCCTTGAAAGCGCACCACCACTTGGGCGTGCTCGGTGAGCAGGTCAACGACCTTGCCCTTGCCCTCGTCACCCCATTGAGCTCCCACCACGACGATGTTCGGCATGATGCTTGGCCTTATAGCCGTGTCTTGGCCCCGTGACAGCGCAAGATATGGGGACACGACATCTGCTCGCATTGCGCTCGGGGGCGTTCAGCCCAACTGTCGCTGGCTTGGGCGGTAAGCAGGCTTTGGGCCAAGTCGACCAGCTGCGCTTCTCGCTCGGGGCCGGGAGCCTGGCGGCTGGGCACCTTCGCGGCGGGTTCACGCAAATACACGATGCCCGCTTCGTACCCCTTCGCTTGGGGAAAAAGCCGTTTGGCGGCCAGCAGGTACGCGTCGAGCTGAAAAGCATGCGCCGTTTCAGCGTGCGCCGGTGGCAGTTCGGTCTTGTAATCGAGCACTTGCACCGTGCCGTCGGGGCGCCACCACGCGAGGTCGAGTTGTCCGCGCAAATGCAAGGTGAAGGCCTGCCCCGGCTTTTGCAATGCAACGAAAAACGGCAGCTCGCGAAAAACGTGCGCTTCACCCCGCGCGGCCAACGCTTGGCCTAACGGGGCTTGCAGAAACTGCTCCACCCATTCAAGCCACGAAGGAGGTGTCTCGCCTTCGGCCACGCGCGCGGCTTCGCGCACCGCGGCAGAGACGTCATTTTTGGTCACCTTCTGCCAGTCGACCCGCTCGAGCACCTGGTGCACGGTGGTGCCCTGGCGGCGGGCCTCTTCGGGCGAGAGGGCACCCCTCGCCTCCCACGGAGTATCGGGAGTGTCATCGTTCAGGCCCACCACGTGCGTCAGGCAGTAGCGCTTGGGGCAAGCTTCGAAATCGCCCAGCTGGCTCACCGAGAGCAACGCCGACGCGAAGTGCACCGGGGTCGCGTGGTGGGCACGCGCTAACGCAGCCGACACCGCCGCTTCGCTGACCGGCTGCGCAGGCGGTGCCGGCTCGGCGGCGCCCGGAGCAAGCGTGTCGAGCTGCACCGAAACGTCGACATAACGGGCCAACGACGAATCACTCAACGCCGCGCTCAATGGGCCCGCCCACGCGCCCCCGTCAGCTTTCGACGGCATCGGCCCGAGCACCAGTTGATCTTTCGCCCGGGTCATCGCCACGTAGAGCAACCGTTTGGCTTGCGCTTCTTCTCGGCGGGTGCGTTCATGGTCGACCGCTTCGTAACGGGTCGACTTGAGCTGCTCCCACTGGTGCGTCCACGGCTTGAGCGCCAAGCCGCAGTCGCGGTCGAAAACCAGCTTCTTGCTCTGGTGACCGGGCGTGGTGCAGAGGTCGGGCAAAACGACAATCGGCCATTCCAAACCTTTCGACTGGTGCACTGTCATCAACGACACCGCGTCGAGCGCGGCGAAGTGCGCGCCATCGTCACGGGGGTCTTCGCCTTCACCTTCAGCGGCGCGGCGCAGAGTGTCGGCCATTTCAGCCAGGCCCTGTCGACCCGATTCATCGGCAGCCTGCGCCAGTGAAAGCACAGTCTGTAAGTTGAGCAGCGCTTGTTCACCAAAGGGAGCCGCCGCCACCGCGGTAGAAAAACCCAGCTCAGTCAACGAGCCTTCAAGCAAGGCCGCTAAGCCTGTACGGGGTACCCGGTATCGCCCGTACACGTCGGCGAGCCGCTCGAGCTGCTCGGCTTCAGCGGGCGTTAAGGCGGTGGTGAGCGCGTGACGCACTTCGGGTGAGAGCAAACGGTGGGTGTCGAGGCGGCCTCCGCACGCTTCGGCGGCGCAAAGCAGCGAGGTGTCTGACAACCCCACCCACGGTGAGCGCAGCACCGCGGCCAACGCCACGCTGTCACGCGGGTCGGCCAGCAGCTTGAGCCAACTCGCCACGTCGACCACTTCTGGCGCGGCATAAAAGCCACGGCCCCGCACCACGGTGTGCCGCACGCGGTGACGCACCAACGCTTGCCGGTACACTTCGACCTGGCTGAAAGAACGAAAGAGCATCGCCACGTCACCCGCACGCGCGGGCCGCGGCGCCTGGGTGTGCTCGTCGACGACGCGTTCAACGCCATCGCTAATAAGGTGGCTCAAATAACGGGCGAGCCCCTCGGCCTCGCTGGCGCGCCGGGCTTTCGCATCACGCGTTTCACCGGCCGCGGCGTCGAACTTCGCTGAACTGAGCCGCACCACCGCCGGCGTCTGCAGCTGCTGCTTTCGGTACGCCAACATGTCGTCGTGCTCGGGTTGGTAAACCACGTCATAGCCACGCGGCGCGTCGACGGGCCCCAGCAACGCGGGGAACGTCTTGTTGAAGACCGCCACCAAGCCCGGGCTGGCGCGCCGCGAGGTCTTCAAAAAGGCACGGCGGCCATGGGCGCTTTCAATCGCCTGGGCCATCGTTTCGAAGACCGCCACGTCGGCGCCGCGAAAATCGTAAATCGACTGTTTGCGGTCACCCACCACCGCGAGAAAGGCGGGCTCGAGGCTGCCCGCGCCGTCACGTTTCGCGGCGAGCAACCGCACCACGTCGAGCTGCACCCGGTTGGTGTCTTGAAATTCGTCGACCAGCAAGGTGCCAATGTCGCGCTGCGCGGCCTCGCGAAAAGGCGCGTCGTCGCGCAGCAAGTCACGGCACTTCACCATGATGTCGGTGAAGTCGATGGCCTGCACCTGCTGCAGTGCACGCTGGTAATCATGGCCAATGTGCGTCAGCGCCTCGCGCAGGTGCGCTTCGTACGGAGCCAGTTGCGCTGCCATGGCCACCGCGGCCAGGTCTTGCAAACGCTCGCGAAGGCGCGAGACAACGGGGCCTTTCAGATTCATGAACGGCACCACCCGGTCGCAAAAAGTCTCGGGAGCACCACCCTCGAGAAGACGAATCGCGTCATCGAAATGCGGGCTGAACCGCTGCTCGCCCTTGGTGGTTTTCGTCGCTGGCTTGAGCACTGCTTTTTCGGCAATCAAGTCATGGCGCAGCGCCACGCGGCGGCTCTCGAATTCGCGCCGGCTGGCCTCGGCATCGCCCACCGTCATCTGCGCGAAGGGCACGCCGTCTTCACGCGCCTTGCGGTACACCTCGAGCAGCCCTTCAACCACACCGGGGTACTCGAGCCCGCGCACCAAGTCACCCAGCCACGCTTCACGCCGCTCGAGCCCGGCAATCACCCATTTTTCGACGGTAGCGCGCAAAAGCCCGTCTGACGCGCGCTCATCGAGCACTTCGATGGCCGGGGTGACACCGCGGCCTGCTGGAGCGCCTTTGAGCAGCCTCAAGCACAACGCATGAAAGGTGCCGATGTCGGCGTTGGCGAGCTGCGAACGTACCTCTTTCCAATAAACGGGGCCGGGCATGGGCTGCCCCAGCGTCTCGAAGCTGTGGCGCAAGTCGGGCTCGTCAGCCTCGCCTTCGCACAACCTTTGTACGCGCTCGCGCAGCCGCGCCCGCAACTGCGCCGCTGCTTTGTCGGTGAAGGTGAGCAACGTAAGCTGGCTCGCCGGCAGTGGGTCGGCCAGGCGGCCCGCGCGAATGCCTGCCAGCACGTGCAAGCACATGGTCATCAGCGCGTGCGTCTTGCCGGTGCCCGCGCCGGCGAAGACCGCCAAGTTGGTGTCGAGCCGAGTCACTCGTCACCTTCGAACGCACCGAGCACCCGCGCCGAAATACGGCACACGCTCTTCACTGTGCAATGTCTGCAGTCTTGCGGGCGAGCCCCGAAGTCACCTTCGCGCAGCTGCGAAAGCAAGCCATGCACCGCATTGGCGAGGTTCTTTTTCTCTTCTGCGTGCAGCCGCTCGCGCGTCGGGGCGTCGGTGGCGAGCAGCTCGTGCACGTTCTGGCCGTACTTCTTCAACACTTCACCCAACGGGCGCGCTTGTGCGTGGCGCACCCCGAGCCACGCCGCGTCGAGCTGCGCCTGCGGCCCCGCCACCTGACGAACCGCGTACAGGTAAATGGGGAGCTGAAAGTGGCTGATTCCCAGCTCTCGGTAAATTTGCGGCTTGCTGCCGGGCTTGGCGCGTTTGTAGTCGACGACGAGGTGTTGCTCGCCTTTGTCCCAGCGATCGATTTCTCCGTTCAAATACACCGGCGATTCATGGAGGAACGCCGCGGGCAGCATCACCTGGGTCAACATGTCGGGGGCGGTGGCGTTGCCGAAGCGCGTTTCGGTGAGGTGCTCGCTGCGCCCGTTGGGCATGTAGAGCTGGGTGCGGTGCCACAAGCGCAACAGCTGCTCCTTCGAGCGCTCGACGGTCAGCTCCCACAAGCGCGGGTGCCCGGTGGCTTGCTCTTGCTGCAGCGAGTCGGCGGCTTTTCGCAGCGCGGCGTCGAGCGCAGACAGCCGCCTCTCTTCGGTGGGGGGCGCGTCTTTCCACCCTTGCACCCAATACTCGAGCGCGCGGTGCAGCAATTGGCCGTGCACCGAAACGGGTGTGTCTTCGCCCGCCTCGTCGCCTTCTTCACGCAGCAGCACCCGTTGCACGAAACCCTGAAAGCGGCAGTTGCCAAAAGTCTCGAGCCAGCTGGCGCTGACGGGGTGCTCGGGCCCGAAGCGAAAGCGTTCAGCGAGTGGCTTTTGGAGCAACGCCGAATCGACGCGCCCGCTGAAATGGGCCGACGCGCGGGTTTCGTCGCCGTGAAATTCGAGCCGTTCACGCTCTTGCGCCGCGAGGGCGAGGGCCCGCTCGAGCCACGGTGTGCCCCGCAGGGCGTGCACCCAAGCCGCGCTTCGTGCGTCGAGAGGCGACAGGCGCTCGGCCGCCGACGTCACCGACGCCAACGCCACTTGCTGCTGCAATTCTCGCTCGCTCAAGGCTTCGCCCAAGGGCACCACGGCCCGGCGAGGCACTTGGCACAGCGAAAGCGTGGGCACACGGCGCTCGAGCTCGTCGATGAAAGAAGAGCGAGCGACAGGCCGGCCGGTGGCGTCAGTGGCGGCGTGGCTGAGGGTCACCGTTTCTTGCGCGGCGCTCAGCGCGACGTGAAAAAGCAACCGGTCTTCGGCCAGGCGCAACGGCAGCATGCCTTGGGTACGCACCGTGACGCCGAGCCGAAACAACGGCTGTCTTGCCGCGGCGTTCAACGCGCGCCGTTCTGATTCACCGAGCAAGCCTTGGGGCGTGCGCTCTAAAGGAAAACGGCCTTCAGTCATGCCGAGCAACCACACGTGGCGAAACGAGCGGCCCGGCAATTCGCGCACGTCGAGCAGCGTCACCGCGCCAGAGCGGGCTCCAAACGTGGCCAGCGCCATGCCCTGCGCAGCGTGGTTCAGCCACTTGCTCCAGTCGCCAAGTTTCATGCGGCGCGCGTGAAAGGCGGGCGTCTGCGCCACCGCATGCAGCGCATCGCGCAGTGACTTCAACGTTCGTTGCGCTTGGGCGTCGCGCGCAGCGGCGAGGTGCATTTGTCGCTGCCATGCGGCAGGTGCTTTCGGGCTCGGCCTGAGAAGGGGCACGTCGAGCAGACCCAAGGTTTCGAGCGCGCTCCACCACGCGTCGACGAAGGCTTCGGGCGTGCGGGGCTCGCTCAAAGTCGAGGCCGTGCGAATCAGCCGTTCAATGGCCCCCGACAAGGCACGCAATGGGCCACGCACGTTTTCGGGGCTACGTTGGCGCAAAGCGTCGAGCCGTACCGCGTAGGCGCCTCGGTCTGGCTCAGCGCCAAGCGTGTTGTCGCGCGCCCCTGCCTGCAGCAGCAGCGACAGCGCCCCTTCGGGCACGGCGAAACGGGCGGCGAAGCGCTCTTCTTCGAGCCAGCGCATGACGTCAGCACGAAGAAAGCCGTGCTCGAAAAGCCGTGGGAGCTCGAGCGCCAAGCGGCCCAACGCAGTGCCACTGAGCGGGCGGCCACGGCGGGCGCGGGCAGGCACGCCATATTCTGCCAGCTGCTCGACAAGCTGCTCGGCGAAAGGCCCCAAGTCACGCGCCGCCACGGCAATGTCGTGGGGCGGGCACCCTTCGTCGATGCGTTGCCGAATACCCCGGGCTGTTTCTTTGAGCTCATCGCGCGGCGTGGCGCAGGCCAACACCGAAAGCCCGGGCGCGGGCACTTCGCCCTGCGCTGACGAGAAGAGCATCGCCGCGACTTCGGCGAGTGGCCGCCCGCGCGCCACTTCGTCGCTCTTGCGCAGCTGGGCTTCCCACTGGCTCGACGGTTTCTCGAGCGGAGTGAGAATTTCATTGGCGAGGGCGTCGATGTCGTCGGGGCCTCCGCCGGGCACTTCGACCGCGAGCCGCACCTGGCGTTTGGCGCACTGCCTTGCGACGGCCAGCACCAACGCCATGCGGCTGGGGGGAAAATCGTAGAAATGGAGCAGCTCGAGGCCTTCGACCCCTTCGAGCGCCACGGGCCAGTGCGCCTCGAAGTGCGCAGTGACGGCGTGAATGACGTCTTCACCATCGAGCGCGGCCCGGGCCTGGAGCGCCTTTTGATAGCCACGCCAGAGCTGCGCGACGAAGAGCGCTTTGTCGCCGGTGTCACCGCCCACTTCGGCCGCGGCGGTCTCTAACTTCGCCGCGGTGACGCGTTGGCTTTTGAGGTGCTGAATCAGCTCCCACGCTTGTGCGGCGAAGCGCGGCTCGTGAGCAAAATGGGCGAAGGCAAGCGACGCTTGCGCCGGCACCTGCGCGTGCACCAGGGCAGCGCCCAACAGCGCGTCGACGCGCGGCTTGTCTTTGAGGCTAAAAGGTTCGCAGCACCCAAGCCACTGCGACCACGTCAAGTAGGCCCGAGCGTCGACGAAGCCCGGCGCTTCGGCGCGCGCCACCAGCGCCGCTTCGACGCGTTGCACGTCTGGCAAAATGAACAGGGTTCGGGGAGGCGCCGGCATCGCCCACCTTATAGTCCACGCGATTCGTATCGGTCCCTATGCTGCGGTTGCTTGCCCCACAAGCCGCTGCCCGCTTGCTGCAGTCGACTGCTGGCTTTGAAGGGACGAGGGGCTTCTTACGCCTTCGAGCTTCTGCTTGCTGCCTTGCTCTCATCGCCGCATGCGGCAATGTGCTCGCTTCTGACAGTTGAATTTGAACTGGGCGACTTAAAAAAAAACGCGAAGAGTCCGCGAGGGGCGAAGGGGTTCTCTCCCGACTCACTCGATTCGTATCGGCCCAGAGGCTGGATGATGTCGCCGCCGATGAATTCGAGGTTCGTGTGCGATTGCCCTCAGTTCAGCTCCAGGGTTGCGTTTGGGATTCAAGCGAGGCCGCTGAAGTCAGCCTCACCCGCAAGCAACCGTACGCCCAGTTCTCGGCAAACATCTTCGTGCAGTTCGGCCGCGCGGCCCCCCACCACCCACATGACATGGCGGGGCACGGCGTTGACAGCGGCTTTGAGCGCTGCGCGAAACTTGGCCTTGCCGCCATCGTTGACACATGAAATCGCCACGATGTCAGGCTTCACCGCTTGCACGGTATTCACCAACTGCTCTCGAGGTGTTCGCGCCCCCAAGTAGGTGACTTGGAAACCCGAGTGACGAAAGCGCAGCGCGGCGCCCAAAAGCCCCAGCTCGTGGTCTTCGTCGGCGAAACAAGCGCAAAGCACGTGCCGCCCAGTCAAGCGCGGAGCGACGCGAAGAAATGACAACAACCTGACGCGCACCTCATGTGTCACCAAGTGTTCTACCGCCACGCTCAAACGGCCCTGGTGCCACCGTTCACCCACCTCACGCAAAAGGGGAACCAGCACCTGGCCATATGCCGCCAGCGGAGGCAGCGCAGCGAGCGCCTCATCAAGCACCTGGCCCACCTGCGGCTGGTCTAAGCGAGCCGCCGCTTCGAGAACACGCGCCTGCCAACCCGCGAGTGGTGTGCTCTCGGCCAAAAGGGGCACCGGCGTCGCTGTTTCTTCTTTCAAGGTTCGGCGCAGCTCGGGCAGCAGGCGAGCTGCGGCGCTGATGGCCACGCCTTCGACGGTCAGCTGCTTCAAGCGGCGCAGCAACGCAATGTCAACGTCGGTGTACGCGCGGTAACCCGTGCCCGTTCGGCGCGGGCGTACCACCCCATAGCGGCGCTCCCAGGCACGAATGACCCCCGCGGGAACTCCCGTCAATTCGGCCGCTTTTTGAATGCGGTAAAGGCGTTTCGCCATCGGTCAGCCTTTCTCGAGCAGCGGCAATGCCGGAGCGATGGCCGGCACCGGCAAAACCGATGCCGGAGCCACCAGCACCCGCCCCAAGGCCCAAAGCTTGCGCCCGAACGGCACCTGCGCCCGTGAACGAAACACGTCGTAGCCCTGGCGCTCGATGGCACTCAAAATGCCCGAGTACAACGCCCCCATGAGGCGCACCATGCGTTGCGAACCAAAGCCAGTCAAAAGCGGCACCCCGCTAGCGCCTCTTGCAAATTGTGCGCGGGCCCTGGCCACTTGAAAACGCATCAAGGCCACGAAGCGAGCATCGACACGACCGGCCCGCAGCTGCTCTTCGCTGACGCCAAACGCTGACAGCTCATCAGCCGGCAAATAAATGCGACCTCGGGCCAAGTCTTCGGCGACGTCACGCAGAATATTGGTGAGCTGCATGGCCTGGCCCAGCTCGGCAGCCGGCCCTAAGGCACCTTCGCCACCGATACCCAGCACCGGCGCCATCATCAACCCGACCGTGCCGGCCACGCGGTAGCAGTAAAGCGCGAGCTCCCCGAAATTGGCGTAACGCGTCTTCGCCAGGTCCATTTCCATGCCGCTGATGAGGTCTTGAAAGGGCTGCTGGGGAATATTGAAGCGCACGATGGCGTCGTTCAGCGCGGCGAGCTCGTCAGCCGGCCATGGCGTACCTTGGGCCACGGGCGCTGCGGGCAGCGCGTTTCGCCCCGCGTACAGCCCCGAAACAAGGGCCCGCGCCAATGCCAACCGCTCAGGCAAGCGCACCGGCTCACCCACGTCGACCAGGTCATCGAGCCGGCGACAAAACGCGTAAAGCGCGAAAGCAGCGCGGCGACGTTCACCGAGCAAAACCAGTGAAGCGAACGAGAAGCTGCGGGCGTGCTTGCGCGTCACCGCCTGCGCTTGCCGGTACCCTGAACGCACCAGGTGCGCTAACCCCGTCACGCGGCTCGCTCCAGTGTGCGGGGCGCCCGGCCAGTCGTCGCGGCGCGAAGCGGCACTCCCTGAAGCACCCGCTCCATCACCAACTTCGCCGACAACATCACCATGGGCAGACCGGTGCCCGGCTGCGTCGAAGCACCTACGAAGAAAAGGTTCGCCACGTTGCTGTCGACGTTGGCCGGTCGAAACGGGCCCACCTGAAAGAAATTGTGCGACAGACCAAAGGCCGAGCCGCGCTCGAGGTTCAGGCTCAACGCGTAGTCGTCGGGGGTGAAATGCCGCTCGACTTCAATGTTGTCGCGCAGGTCGCCATGGCCCAGCTGGGCAAGACGACTGAGCACTTTCTCGCGCACTTTCGGAGCCTCGACTTTCCAATCGATGGTCGTCTCGCGATTGGGCACCGGTACCAGCACATAGAGCGCGTCTTTGCCCTCGGGTGCCAACGACGGGTCGGTATGCGCGGGCGCGTTGACATAGAACGCCGGGTCATCGGGTACCACGCGGCGCTCGAAGATGTCGTGAAAAGCTGAACGGTAATCGCCACCGAACACCACGTTGTGGTGCAGCAGCCCTTCGTATTTTTTTCGCGTGCCCAGGTACATCATGAAGGCGCTCGAGGTGTACTTCAGTTTTTCGGCCCGAGGCAGCTGCGACACCGCAGGGTCGATGAGGTTTTTATACGCCCACGGCAAATCGGCGTTGCACACCACCGCGTCGGCGGTGAGCCGGGTGCCCGCTTTCAGCGTCACACCTTTGGCTTGGCCCGCCTCGACGTCGATGCTCGAAACGTCGGCCCGGTAGTGAAACCGCACCCCGAGCTCGCGGCACAGCTTCTCGAGGGCCAGCGGCACCGCGTACATGCCTCCTTGGGGGAACCAAATGCCCACCGCCAACTCGGTGAAAGGCAGCAAGCCATAGACCGCGGGCGCTTCAAAAGGAGAAATGCCCAAGTACATCGTCTGAAAAGTCATCGCCGCGCGCAGCCGGTCATCGCTGAAGAAGCGCCCCACCTCGGGGTACATTTTCTTGTGCGCCTTGATGCGCAGCACCTGGCGCAGGTTGGCGGGCGTGAACATTTGCATCACCGAGTCGAAATTGCGCCCCACGAAGCGCTCGAGGCTGACCTGGTACTGCTCGCGACCGAGCGCCAGAAATTCGAGGTAGCGGCGAAACGCCCCCGGCTCGATTCGCTCGAGCTCGTTGGCCATTTGGGTCAGCTCGGTGGTGAAAGTGACTTCGCTGCCGTCGCGAAAGTGCAGCCGGTAGTTGGGGTCGCAACGGTGCAGCGTGAGGTAGTCAGACAATTTTCGACCCACCGCTGAAAACGTTTCTTCTAACACGTGGGGCATCAGCAGCAGGGTCGGCCCGGTGTCGAAGGCAAAACCGTCGATGGTCAACCGGCCGCAACGCCCACCCGGGCTTGAACCCTTCTCGACAACGTCGACCTCGTAGCCCGCATGGGCCAGTCGGGCAGCGGCGCTCAACCCGCCCACACCGGCTCCGACGACGATGACTCTGCTCGGCGCGTTCATGGCTTTTTCCTCTTCAACAGGTACGGCGAGAAAGTGAATCGATGAAAGCGGCAATCAGCTCGCGCATGCCACCGGCTTCAGGCAGCGCGGCAATGCTTCGAGCCGCCAGGCGGTGGGTACGCACAATCACCCGTTCGGTGGCGGCGCGGCCGCCGTGAGCAAGCACCAGAGAACGCGCGGCCTTGAGCGACTGGTCGTCTTTGTTCGGCGCGTCCCACAGCGATTCGAGACGGGCCCGGCCGGCGTCGTCTGCCCTCGCCCAGGCGGCAACCAGCGGGAAGGTGCGTTTTCCCTCGAAGAAGTCAGCGCCGCCCGCTTTGCCAATGTCGTGATCATCTCCAAACAAGCCCAGCAAATCGTCGACCAGCTGAAAGGCAACTCCCGCGTGGCGCCCCACCCGCTCCAAGGCGGTCATCAGCCCGGGGTCGGCTCCAGCCAAGAGCGCCCCACACACCAGCGGCGCCACGAAGCCGTAGCGGGCCGTCTTGAGCTGGGCCACTTTGAGCACCTGAAACAATGTCAGCTGGTTGAGCGGCGCGGCACCCAGCTCGAGGTCGAGCGATTGCCCGGCCGCGGTGTGGCGGCAAACGCTGAGCACGTAGCGCACCGCCGCCGGCGCGTTCGGCAAGCCAGTTTGCAGCATCGCCTCGACGGCACGGGCGAAAAGGTGATCGCCCGCGACCACGGCCAGGTCTTCACCGCGCTTCCCGCTCCCCAACATCAGGTGCAGCGCCGGGCCACCGCGACGCACCCGCGCGCGATCAGCCACGTCATCATGAATGAGCAAGAACGTGTGCAACAGCTCGAGCGCCGCCGCGAACCCAAGCAGGCCCCCAGAAACGCCCAGCTGACCACGCACCAGGGCGTGCCCCGCCAAAAGCAACAGAGGCCGCACCCGCTTGGCAGGGCGCAGCGCAAAATGCCTCACCTTCAGGCGAAGCGCGGCCCAGCGAGGGTCAACCGCTGCCTCGTCTTCTACATCGAGCAGCCGCTCGAGCGCCGCGTCTACCTGAGCGCGCAGGGGGGCCATCGCTTGCAGTGACAAAGGCGGGGGCAACGGACCATTCGATGGTGGCGCAATGTGCAACGCAGGCTCCTAAAGCCGGTTTTATCTTTGTATAATGTTTGTACACTGTTTGCTCAATATGGCCAACAAAAGCGCGCCGCGGGGGCGCTCTAGAGCGCCGAACAGGTTACCGGATCGTCACGAGGGTGCTGAGACCGAAGCGAGGCGGGCGCCCGAGGAAGGAGCCCCGGAGGCGTGCCGTTGGGCACGTCGAGGAGCGGACTGACGAGGCCGCA
>JAIBBR010000220.1 GCA_019694575.1 Myxococcaceae bacterium | reverse complement strand
CGGTGCAAATGTCGATGCAGCAAGTCGCTTTGCCGAAGCAGTCGGGGTCAGCGCAGTCGGTGACGCCATCGTTGTCGTCATCGACGGTGTTGGCGCAGTCTTCATGGCCGCCTGCGATGGTGTTGCCGCCGCCGGTGCCCAAGAAGCTGCCGTCAGGGTTACCAGGGTTAACGACAAGTTTCGAGCAGGCGACCGCTCCGAGAAGCACGAAGAAGGCAAAGGCACGAAATGACATGAAAGGCTCCAGTGGAATACGTGTGCCATACCCCGGAACCGTGGAGTCTGTGCAATTCCCCTTCGGTGGGTTCTAATTGAGAATAAACCCCGCGCCCTTGGGCAGCCGCAGGTGTGGAATGTTGCCATGCGCCGCGTCATCGAGCGCCAGCGCGCGTTGGGCCATGGAACGCAAAACCAAGTAGCCGCCCGCCACTGTGAGCACCGGTACCGGCAAGAAAAACATGAACGCGTCATTGTCTTGATGTGCCAGCGCCGAGCCCACGAAGAGCGAAGCGTTGTAAAGGCCGTGCCAAAGAATGGCCAACACCAAGCCGCCGCCCAAGCCCGGGCCGTGGCCGTCGAAGCGTCGGCGCGCGGCGAAATAACCCATGAAACCGGCGTCAATGGCGTGGCTGGGCACCGAAAGCAGCGCCCGTAACCAAAACACCAGCCAGAATGAAACGGCTTCACGGGTGCCGAGCAAGTAGCCCACGTTTTCGACCAGCGCGAAACCCAAGCCGGCGCGCGTGGCGTAGACAATGCCGTCGAGCCGCTCGTCGAAAGCCGGGTGCCGCCACACCGCCCAATAGAGCGCCAGCGCTTTGGCTGACTCTTCGAGCAACGCAGTGGCAATGAAGGCGAGGCCCAGCGCGCCGGCGACAGTCGCTTCACTGAAGAGCGGTGTGACGAGCCTTTCGGCGAAGAAGACGAGTGGGGTGGCCAGCGCTCCGGCGACGGCGACGCGGCGCAATTGGCGGCGCGGTTCGGGGCGCTGGGCGTCGAGCCGGTCGACACAGCCCATGAGCACCAGGGCGGGCAGGGCGCCGGCAACGGCCGCGAGCCAGTTCATACAGGCAATATAGCGAATATTTTCGCGGTGTTTTGAAGCGCTTCACCACCGCGGTGCGCTGTAAGCGCTGCTTACGAAGCCGAGAAATCGGTTTCTCATTTCGCTTTTCCTTCGCGCGCCGCTGCTGGTAAGCGCACACGCGTTTTGAGCGAAAACGACGATGGGCTCTCACCGCTCGCCAGGGCGATGCGCAATGCGCAACCTTGGACGAACGCGGTGTCCAAGCTTACGGGCAGTGCGCTGGCAGGTGTGTTGGGTGGTTACTGGTTGGACAAATGGACAGGGTGGAAGCCCTGGGGCTTGGTGGCAATGAGCCTGGTGTTCATCACCGTAGGTATGTACGCGTTTTTGAAAGACGCGCTGAACATGGGGAAAAAAAAGCAGTGATGCCTTGGTCTTTTCGGCTGCTCCTCGCCGCGGTGATTGCCACCTACGGGGTGGGCTATGTCTTGGCGGTGGCGTTGCCCCTTGCGCCGCAAGCGCGCGAGGCGGCGTTGCTGGCGGTGAAGTTTTCGGCCGCGTCAGGTCTTTTGGCGGCGGTGCTCAAGCGGTGGTCGATGTCGCGACAGGGCGCTCAAGCGATGAGCAGCGCTTTGTTGTCGATGGCGGTGACGGGAGCAGTACGGGCAGGCGTGGTGTTGGTGGGCTTGTTGACCTTGCGTCGTGCCAATGGCGACTTGATGGCTTTCGTGGTGGCCTTTTTCGCAATCTATTTCGTGCAGCAAATCATCGAGGTGTCGTACGTGCACTTCGAACAAAAACGGCAGACCCAGGCGGCTTTGGGAACATGAGCGTGTCGATGCGTGCAAATCGTTGGTTAGTGTTGAGTGTGCTGTTCGCGGCAGTGAGCGCGTCGGCGCAAGAAGGTCACCCCACCCCTGATGACGCGCACGCGGGTGAGCCCGCTGATCCACCGGCGGCGCCGGAGCAGCAACAGCAGGGCACAGGCTACGAGCACGAGCCGGTGGTGCGTGAAGAAGCGGCGCCCAATGTGCACGAGAAGCTGGGCATTCCGCACCAGGCTCACGCGGCGCAGCTCGACGCGAACGGTTGCCCGGCGGCAGAAGACCAGGGCGGCCACGGCCACCACCCCACCGACGTACCGTCATTCATTTTGCACCACGTGTCAGATTCTGAGTCGTACGAGTTCGAATTGCCGTGGGACACCGGCGGCCATAACCCTACCCTCAATATCGCCGGCTGGTTTTCGGGCTTGAAGTTTGAAAAAGAACCGTGTGCCTGCAGTAAGCCGGTGCCGACGGCCTGGGCCAGCTTTCCTAAATTGGGCGCGTTCATCGCCAACGGTTGCTACGACTTGCGACCGACCAAGACAGTGTTGATGATGTGGATAGCGTCGGCCTTGTTGCTCTTGTCGGTGCTGCTGTTTGCGCACAAAGACAAGACCAAGCTGGTGCCCAAAGGCGCCACGGCGAACATCATCGAATCACTGGTGCTGTACATTCGCGACGAAATCGCGGTGAAGAACATCGGTAAAGAAGAAGGGCCGCGCTACACGCCTTATTTGGTCAGCGTCTTTTTCTTCATTCTCTTCATGAACATGTTGGGCCTGATACCCAACATGTTCACTGCCACCGGCAACATTTCGCTCACCGCGGGCTTGGCGATTTGCACCTTCGTGCTGACGCAGGTGGCGAGCATTCGTGCCGCGGG
>JAIBBR010000219.1 GCA_019694575.1 Myxococcaceae bacterium | reverse complement strand
CTGAGTCTGTCGTCGTGCGCCACGGTTCTTCGAGATGGGTTCGAGCTCGATGAGGCGTTCTGGAAGAAGCAAGAGACCGAGGTCACGGCGCGCGCGGCGTTTGACTTTCAGTGTCCAAAAGAACGGCTACAGCTGACCGTGCTGCGAAAGCGCTACGGAATGGGTGCAGCCGATCAAGTCGCGGTGCGAGGCTGTGACCGGCAAGGTGTCTATGTTTATTCGCCCAGCGGCTGGGTGCTGAACTCAAACAACGACTCGGGAACATCACCCCAAAAATAAGCGCTACAGCAACGAGCCGCGCAAAATCAAACTCGCCACGGTGAAGTAAATGACCAGCCCCGTCACGTCGACCAGCGTCGCCACGAAGGGAGCCGATGCCGTGGCGGGATCAAAATTCAGCCGCCGCAGCGCAAAGGGCAGCATCGCGCCGCAGAGCGCTCCGAAGAGCACCACGCCGACCAAGCTGCACGCGACGGTTACCGCGATCAACACATAGTGCTCGCCGTACAGCGTCTCGCGCGTGGGCCAGAAAAAAATGCGCAAGAAACCGATGGTGCCCAAAATCATGCCGAGCGTCAGACCGCTGCGCAGCTCACGGCTCGCCACTTTCCACCAGTCTTTCAATTCCAACTCACGCACCGCCAAGGCGCGAATGATCAGCGACGTGGCCTGGCTGCCCGAGTTGCCACCGCTTGAAATAATCAGCGGAATGAACAGCGCCAACACCACCGCGCGCTCGATTTCATGCTCGAAGTAACTCATCGCCGTGGTGGTGAGCATTTCGCCCACCAGCAACACCGAGAGCCAGCCGCCGCGCTTCTTCACCATTTCCCACATGCCGATTTCTAAATACGGCGCGTCCAACGCTTCCATACCGCCCAAGCGTTGAATGTCTTCAGTGGCGGCCGCTTCGGCCACGTCGAGCACGTCGTCGACGGTGATGATGCCCACCAGCATTCCGCGGGTGTCGGTGACGGGCAGGGCCACCCGGTCATACTTTTCGAATGCGATCACCACTTCTTCGCGTGACGCCGTGGCCTGCAAGGCGACGAGCTGCCGCTGCTGCAAGTCTCCCAACTTCGCATTGGGCGGCGCCATCACGATTTCAGAGAGCTTCAAATCGGCAATCAGCAGGCCTTTTTCATCAGCCAGGTAGAGCACGTTCAGCGTCTCGCGCCCTGTGCCGTGCTTGCGCACGTAGTCTAAACCTTCGGCCGCGGTCATCGTCGGCAGCAGCGAAAGGTACTCGGTCGTCATGTACCGGCCCGCCGTGCCTTCGGCGTAACCGAGCAGCTTGCGCGCGACCTTCAGCTCTTCGGGGTTCAGCGTCGAGAGCGCTTGGCGGGTGACTTCAGCCGGCAGCTCTTCGAATAGGCGCGTGCGATCGTCAGGCGCCATTTCGTTGAGCACTTTGACCAGCTGCTCACCGCCCAGGGTCTTGACGAGGTTCGCCTGCTTGTCGAGCGGCAGGTATTCGAAAGCAATGCCCGCCCGCTCGCGCGGCAAAATGCGAAAAATGACGCCGCTGTCTTCTGACGGCAAATCAGCCAGAATTTCGGCGATGTCTGCGGGCTCGAGCTCTTCGAGCGATACCCGCAGCGTTTCCCACTCTTTCTTGGCTATCAGCTCTTCGTACTCGGGCTTGAGAAAGTGTCCGAGCACGCGAACGAGCCCTTTCTAAATTGCTTTCTTCAGTGCGTCTTCGAGCTTCGATTTCGGCACCGCGCCGACAATCTGCTCCACCACTTTACCGCCCTTGAACATCAACAGGGTGGGAATGGAGCGAATACCGTACTGCTGCGCCACCTGCTGCGCTGAATCGACGTCGACCTTGGCGATTTTCGCCTTGCCTTTGTACTGGGTGGCCAGCTCTTCGAGCGCCGGGGCGATGGCGCGGCAGGGGGCACACCACGTGGCCCAAAAGTCGACCAGCACTGGCTCCTTGGAATCGAGGACTTCGGCTTTAAACTGTGCATCAGAGACGGCGACGGTGTCGTTACCCATGGAGCTCCTGGTGGTTGGCTTGCGCCCTCTTAAATCGAGGGTTCACGTTGTGTAAGGTTTCGAACCAAGAACTAATACGTTAGGTGCCAAGCTCGCAAGGCACCGATATAAAGGGAAACACCGTGAAGCTCTTTCTGCCCCAAAAAACCCTCGAACATTGGTCCACCGAGAATAAAGCCGACTTGCAAGAAGGCAAGTTGGTGGTGGCCGAGACCAAGCAGTCGCACTCGCTCACGCCCGCGGTGCATTTCACCAAGCTGGCCAGCGGCAACGACGACAATTCTCTGGTCGGCAAAGTGAAGACGATGGCGCAGCTCGACGCGTTGAGCGCCGAGCACATGATGGACTCGGTGTTGTTGGGAGAAACTGCTTACGAAGTGGTGCCCGGCTATGTCACTGACGTGGTGGCTCCGGCGGCGCCCGCGGGCAAAGACGTCAAGAAGAAGTCGACCTCGCCTGAAGCTGACCTGCTGGCGGCTTTCATTTTAGACAAGTTGTAGTCGACGCCCGGGTGTTGTTTGTTTTCCCCGGCAACAGCGGGAGCACATGTTGTCATGAAGTGGGTGACCACGCTCTTGGCCATATGCCTCGGCACGGCATGCGTTTCGGGACCGCGCGAAATACCGCCGGGCACCGCGCTCGAGTTCGATGAGACGTCGCGGCACGAGGCCAATGGCGGGCCTGCTCCAGACGAAGCCGCGTTGAGCAAGGCCTTCGATGCGCCGAGCAACGACGGGCCCGATTTCGACAAGCCTGCCCCCGCACCCGTGCC
>JAIBBR010000133.1 GCA_019694575.1 Myxococcaceae bacterium | reverse complement strand
GACTTCAGTGTGCCTTTGCTTCGATCCGGTGGCGCTTCAACCCTGGAACCTTCATGAAATCGCCATCAGCGAACACCAAGGTGGCCGAATAGTGCAGAGCGGTCGCTGCAATCCAGTTGTCGTTCTCGCCCAAACGGCGCCCCGTTTTCGCCAGTTCTCGATCGAGAGCGCCGGCCCGGCAAGCCACGGCTTCGGTCACCGGCAGCTTGCGCAACCGCCGCAGAAAGAAACGCACCGACTCTTCGTCGCTGCCGGTGGCAAGCTCCCCGATGCTGACGGTCGAGCAGGCCAATGGCTGGGTTTTGCGATAGCCGTCGGGTAGTTTTGACGAACGGCAACCTTGCTGGCAGAAAACAGCCTCGCCCCGGTGATGTCACTTCGGAATACCGGAAATGTAGAGGTGGTCGACCCACAAGTAGTCGTCGCGTGACTTCATGGCACCGACGGCACAATTACCTCCGTAAACCGGTGCCCAGGAGCGGCCGAAGAAACCACTGGGGTGCTCGACGTCGACATAGGTGATGTCGGCGTAGTCGTGGGTCTGCACGCCATCGAGCCAGAACTGCAGCATGCCGTCGGCCTGGCCAATGGTGTTGATGGCCATCACCATTTCGTATTGATGCCAGCGGCCGACTTCAATCTTCTTGGTGGTGTCGCGATTGGGGCCAATCGCCGCCGAGATGTGGCCTTGAAAACGAATGTCGCTGTCAAAGGCGCTGGCCAGCGGCGTGGCCGAGCTCATCACGTGGTAAATCGTCGCCGGGTTACTGCCCAGTCCCGTGCCTACGCCCCAATAGCCCAAGAGCTTCATCTGCATGGGCAAGTTCTCGAAGTCGGTACCGGGAATCTTGAACCAACCCGTTTCATAGAGGGCGCGAAGCTCGAGGCCCGTCTCCCAGCCGAAGAAACCGCCGGGGCTCACGCCGCAGCCCATCCCCGCTCCGTAGGTAAATTGGAAAACGCCGGGCGGGCTGGCGGGAGCGGTCGGGTCGTCGACGATGCGGTGATAGTTCAAGTCGTAAGGGTAATGGCCCCAGCACCCGGCAAGCACCGCGGGCCCAGTGCAATTCTGTTCTGACACGGAGTTGGGCAGCATCGTGCTGAAGTCGACTTCAGAAATGCGGCGATAGCCTGCAGGCTCATGCGGGCGAGAGACCAGGGCGCCGCCATCGCGCTTGGGGAGCGCGTCATTCGAAATGACCGGAGAGTCCGTTACCGCGGTTTCGCTTCTGTTTCCCTCTCGCAGGCCCACTACCGGAGAAACCTTCGGGTCTATGGGCCTCGCGTCGCTGATGTTTCCCACGCAGGCCGGGCCCAGGCAAATGAGGGCAGCGAAAGTCGGTAGGGTCGGCAAGAACCGCGTCATGAGGCGTTGTCTAGCAAGCAATGCGCCAGTCTTCTTTGGAGAAAGCTTCAGCCAATGCGCGGTGTCACACGAGACGGTGTGGCGCCGCTGTATCTGTACTGGGCGTTAGAGAGCACCGCTGTGCACACCGCCCCACCCTCATGCGGGCGCGAGCCATCGCGACAAAAATCGCGGCGTCTCTTTAACCCGCTGTATTCGCAGCGGGTTCTAACCTCGAGGTGTTTATCGCGTTGCCCACCCCCTGCTTGAGGAGGCGACCCAGGCTCAAATGCCACTGGCCTTCCAACGCGCCGACCACGCTGCGCGCTGATTGGCGGCCCAACCCGAGCCGCGTCTGCAGCGTCAGAAACGTCGCCTCGCGCAGCGTGGCCCGCGCCTGCGCCAGCAGCCGCGAAATAGAAGAGGGATGCAGGTGGAACACCGCGGCGATTTTCTCGTTGGGCAACCCGTCGACTACCGACATGCGCAGCGCGACCCGTTCGCGCTTCGAGAGCGTCTGCACCGCGGCGTTGAACGCCTCTTCGAAATAAGGCCGGTAGCGCTGGGCCTGCCCATCGAGCTCAGGGTCACAGGCCAACGCCAAATCTTCCAGCGCGTCGGTGGGGCGCGCCGCGTCAATCGCGTCGATCGCCACCCGGGTGGCCACCGTGCGCACCCAAGCATGCAGCGGCGCGCGGCCTTGGTACTCGGCGAGCTTGGGCTTCTCGCCCGGAGCGGCGAGCAACAGCCGTGTCCACGTGCCTTGAATTGCCTCTTCGGCGCGGTCGCGGCCGAACCGGCGCTCCAACATTGCCTGCACCGGCTTCATGATTTCGTCGTCTAAGCGCTTGAGCGCCTCGGCGTCGTGCGCCACGCACCGGTCAACCAAGGCCTGATCATTCGAGTCGCTCATCGTGAGCCCTTCTGTGGTTTCTTTTGCCCGGCCAAAAATTCGTCGACCTGCGCAAGCTCGAAGCGACGCGTAGGGTCAGTCTTGAACATGTCTCTCGCTTGCGCGGCCAGCACCTGCGCGCGCTCGGGCTCGCTGCGCACCAACCCCTTGGCACGGCCAAACATCACAAACGCTTTGAGCTCGCGGTCAGGCGCGCCGCTCTCGAGCAGCTTTTCCAAGCGCTGATACTCGTCTTGTGAAGATTTCTTTTCGCCTGCTTCCCACAGCGCGTCGGCCAACGCCAAAGCCGCCTCGGGGTAAAGTCGGTGCGTTTTGTCGGGTAGCGCACCCAACGCGGCCCGCGCTTCGGCCACCGCCGCCAGCGCTTGCTTCGAGCGCAGTAGCGCGTTGCTCAAGTTGATGTGTACCGCCGCCAGCTGAAAGGGCCCGATCGGTTTGGCTTCGAAAATTTTCAGTGCGCGTCGGTGAAGCGCCACGGCCCGTTCAACGTCGCCTTGCACGAGCAACAAATTGCCCAAGTTGCTCAGCGTCAGCGCCACCCGGGGGTGGTCAGGGCCGTCGAGCGCCTCACTGATTTCGAGCGCACGCGTCATCTGTACCCGCGCCGCTTCGAATTGACCCAAGTCTTTGTACGCCGTGCTCACATTGTTGTGAATCGCAGCGACCGAGCGGTGGCCGGGCCCATAGGCGGCGATGCGCAGCCGCAGCGCTTCTTGGTAGTGCGCGATCGCCTCGTCGAGCTTGCGTTCTGCCTTGAGCACATCGGCCAGACTGAAGTGTGCCGTGGCGGTCGCCGGGTGCTCTTCGCCTTCGAGCAATCGCGTCGATTCCAACACCTCGCGCAAGATGGGCTCGGCCTCGCCTTCGCGCCCCAGGTACTTGAGCGCATTGCCGATGCCGGCTTGCGCTTGCAGCGCCAAGCGCTTGTCGGTGGCAGCGAGCGAACGCGCCTTTTGGTAGCGCTCGAGCGCTTGGGCCGGTCGATCGAAAATGGTGAGGGCCTTGCCGAAACCGAGCTCGACCGCCGCGGCCAACGCGGGCTTCTCGGGCGTCAGGCCTTCGCTAATGGCAAGCGCTGATTCTCCGGCTTCGAACGCGTCGTCTTTGCGCGCGCTTTCGTAGAGCACCTTCGTCAACGCCAGCCACGCCTCAGCGCGAGTCGCGTCGGAGCCCGCGCGGTCGGCGAAGCGCACCGCTTCACGCAACGTCTTCTCAGCTTCGGGGTAGCTGCCTTTCTGACCAAGCAGTCCTCCCAGTTCGACCAGCGCACTGGCCAACACGGCTGGATAAACCGCCGCCCGCGCCGCCGTCACTGCTTCTTCGGCCCTGGGCAATGCTGCCGCGTATTTTCCCGCTTGTGACAGGGCCCGCGCCGAAGCCAAGGCCCCTTGCGCCCGTTGAAGCTGCGCCGCGTCTTTGGGGGCCGGAGCCACCACTGTGCCTTCGCACCAGCCGCGGCGGCTCAACGCCACTGACGCCTGGCTGGCGTTTTCAACCACGGTGGCATCGGCCTGCGTCAACAGCGCCGTCAGCGCCCCCAACTCGGTGCGCCGCGCTTCGAAGCAGTTCATGCGCGCATCGAGCATCTCCACCGACTGCTCTTTGCGAATGCGGGTGGCTTCGCAGGCGCGCGTCTTCTCGGCTACCCAGCGCCGCGCGAACCCGTCGAGCTCGGCGCGCACGGTGTTCCACGCCGAGCGCGCGTAACCCAAGCCCGTGCCGCTGAAGGCCAGCTCTGCTTTGCGTTGCACGTCGGCGTCCCATACGCCCAGGAGCGCATCTTCGGCACCGGCGCACACCTGGCTGCGCTGGTACAGGTTGCTCACTGTCAGCCCCAGCACCGCCAGGCCCACCGCGACCGCGGCCACCGCCAGCGCCATCGGCCGCCGCGACAGCCGCCGGTCGACAGCTTGCAAAAACACCTCGAGCGAGGAATGACGTTTCGCCGGGTCGGGCTGCAACCCCGTTTCCAACAGTCGCCTCAACCAAGTGGGCGCGTCAGGCGACAGCGCGGTCTCGAACGCCAGGCAGTAGCTGAACTGATCACTCAACGGGCTGGCACCTTCACCGCGCCGTTGTTCCGGAGCCATGAACGCCACCGTCCCAACCCGTCCACGCACCCGGCTCCATGACGAATGGGCGAGACCGAAATCGGTCACCAGCACCCGGCCATCGCGCGAGAGCAAAATGTTGTCGGGCTTGAAGTCGCGGTGGGTGAGCCCCACACGGTGCGCCGCGGCGAGCCCACGGCCCGCGTCGAGAAACAGCCGGGCCACTTCACGCCACGAGCGCGGCGTCGCCAGAAAATGGTTCAAGTTCTCGCCTTCGACCAGCTCCATCACCAGAAACGCTTGGTCGCCTTCTAAGCCAGCATCGTAGATCGCGCGCACATTGGGGTGGTTGAGCTTGGCCATCGCCTGCGCTTCTTGCAAAAGCCCCGCGCGCGCTTGCGGCGAGTCGACGCTCGAGGCCCGCACCAGTTTGAGCGCCACCTTGCGGTCGAGCTGGGGATCATAAGCGGCCCATACCGTGCCCATGCCGCCCACCCCCAGAAGCTCGAGTATCAGGTAGCGGCCCACCGAGCTGCCGCGAGACAGAGGGAGCGCCACCGTCTGCGCGCTGGTATCGGCCGGCTCGGGCACCGAGGGCGCCAGCGCCGCCACCACTTTGCGACAACCGCGGCAGGCGTCGATATGCTCGAGCATGTCGTCTGACAGGCTCTCGCCGGTGCGCACCAACAGCGCCAGTGATACTTCGCTCGGACAGCTTTCCATGACCGCCCGTATTGACGAGGCCAGGTACGCGAAAGTTGCATGCGAGTCAGCACATTGCCCTGTGTCAGATTGTCTAGGTCACTGGTGTCAAACGACGATCGAGTCCCAAACGCCCTTAGTTGCGAGCCGCGCAAGGAAGAAGCCCGCAGGAATGCTTGTCGGCCTTTCAAGGGCTTCTGACGATGCCCGGCAACGTCAAATCGGCGTTTCGGCGACCCCCGCTCGTTTGAAATCAGTCACCTAGAGCGCCGAACAGGTTACCGGACCGTCGCGAGGGTGCTTAAGACCGAAGCGAGGCGGGCGCCCGAGGAAGGAGCCTAAGGAGGCGTGCCGTTGGGCACGTCGAGGAGCGGACTGACGAGGCCGCAGGCCGCAGCGAGAGGATCGGCAGCCGCAGTAGGTCGGGTAACCTGTTCGGTGCTCTAGGGCAGCAGTTCGTCTAACTCCTCGTAAATGCTCGAACCAAGACTGCCCAAGTGGCTTGTTCTGCGACGTCACCAGCAACGAGTGCATCACCACGGCCCGGCTTACCCCCATTGCGCCTTGCCGTCTAAAGGGCTACCCCAAGAAAAAATGACTTCGACCTTCGAAGTCACCGCTGGCGAACGTAGGCCGAAAGCGCTGTATCGAAAAACAAAAGGGAGGGTGCTGAATGGACTTGAAAACGATGAAAGACACGCCGCCTTGGGACTGGCCAGACGGCAGTGCGGCGATGTTTTTGGAGGCGCTGGGGAGCGACCGCATGAATGAGGCAGATCGTCTCGTGGCTGCGGAGCTCGCGGGCGATTCCACCGTCATCAACGATGCGCTGGTAGACGCATTGCTCACTGTTTTGCGCAACGTTGACGAGTCAGAATCGATTCGTACGCAAGCGGCGACTTCTCTGGGCCCTGTTCTGGAATATGCGGACATGGAGGGTTTTGACGACGATGGCGACGCTCCTATCTCTGAGCAGGCCTTCAAGAAAATGCAGAGCACCTTTCACGAACTTTTGGCCGACACGCGGGCCTCGGTAGAAATCAGACGGCGAATTCTCGAGGCATCGGTTCGGGCTCCCCAAGACTGGCACCCAGATGCGGTTCGAGCCGCCTATTCAAGTGAAGACGACATGTGGAAGCTCACGGCCGTCTTCTGCATGCGCTTCATCACGGGGTTTGATGAGCAGATTGTCGAAGCGCTCGACAGCAAAAACCCCGACATTTACAACGAGGCGCTCCTGGCGGCCGGCAACTGGGGCATCGAAGCGGCATGGCCGCATGTCGTCGCGCTCATTTCTACCGACAAAACACCGAAACCTCTTCTTCTGGCCGCGATTGAAGCCATACCCAGCATTCGCCCTGAAGAAGCGCCTGGGCTGCTCACCGATTTCACCGACGCTGATGACGAAGACATCGTCAGCGCAGCGTACGAAGCATTGGCGATGGCAGAGGGCTCGTCGAATGAAAACGACGAAGAAGAAAACGACCTGGTACCCATCGAGGAACGAAAATGAGCGAGTACCAGTACGATGGGTTTTAGGCCGTCGACCCCCACTGACTGAGAAAGAGCTGGGTGAGCTGCGCTCATACTCGTCTCGCGCCCGCGTCACGTCGACCAGCTTCGTCAATGACTACGCGTGGGGAAGCTTCAAGGGTGACGAGGACATCTGGTTGGAAAAGTATTTCGATGCCTTTCTCTACCTTGCCAATTGGGGAACCCATGTTTTCAAGCTGCGTTTGCCAACGCCCCTTTTGGCCTTGAAGACCGCATAGCTTTACGGCGCCAGCACCCACACCCTCTACTTGGTGGCGATCTGTTTGACGGTCATCGCCCGGCCCCAATACCGGCCGAACGCATCTTTGAACGCGACGTCGCTGCTCGAGAGCTTGATGCTGAGAGGGTTGGCGCGCTCTCCCGCTTCATGGTGGGTGAGCACCAGCTCAGAATGAAAGTTGCCGTCGTGAATGCGCGCGTCGGAAATGTCCTCCAACTTCAGCGGAGCGTGCTCGGCGAATGTCAGCGCGGCATAGGTGAGCTTCGCTTCGCCGCCCTTCAGTATGAATGACACCGGGGGAAAGAACTGTTCCACCAGCGCCCGTTCCTCATCGTTAGAAGGCAGGTAGCGGTACGCCAGGCTCTGCTGGTGCGCTGTTTGAAACCGCTGCTCGTAAGCGGCCCACAACCGGCCTTCAATTTGCTCGGCGATCAGAATTTGCTCCACCCAGGTCGAGACAGGTTTTTCATCAAACACCTGGGTCGCATTTTCCACTTTGAGGTCGCTCTTCACGTTGACCAGTCGCTCCGCCAATGGAGGGTGACTGTCGAACGGATGAGGAATGATGGCTTCAGTCACTTGCTCCTTGAAGCCGGGAGAAGTCACAAACTGGGCGAGCCCATTTTCCACCCGATGACCGATGTCGAGCGCGCCAGTGTGCTTCTGGTCGGTCTCGAAGAGCGTCTGCTCAATCTTCAAACGAAAGCGGGAGTAACCCGCCACTTTGAGCAACGAGCGGCCCAAGTCTTTGGGCGACGTCAGTGCCGCCGCCACGCGGTCAGCCTCGAACTCACGCTCACGGCTTTCTTTGCGCAGCGCCAGCTCGAAGATGCCGCGAAACATGTTCATCAAATAAAACGCTGGCAGCGTGGTGCCACCGTTGGCCAGCGTCTGGGTGTACTGGTCAAACTTCACCAGCTTGGGGCCGAGCTTGGCGCTGGCTGCCGTATCGCCTCCCTTAAAGTGGCCGAGCTCGTGAGCGAGCACCGCGTCGGCCTCTGACGCTTCGAGCACGCGCAGCAGCGGCAAGCTGATGTAGAGCGAGCGCCCGCTGAGCTTCTTGCCAGCCACCCGCAGTGCGCTCTCGGTAACGAAGAAGTTGTCGTCGATGCCGGCGAGCACATGGTCGGGTGGCGCGGTGCCCAGGCGGGTGGCGAGCTGACGCAGGCGGTTCCACAACCCGGGAGCGTCGCCGTCGTGCACCAATTCAGCCTCGAGCGTCCCACCCTCGGGGACCTTGCCCAAAATGCCGGCGAGCGCGATGAACACCGCGGCCGCGGCGGCCAATGCCACGATGAGAATCAGCTTCAGGCTGTAGAAGTGAAAGAGCAGCGCGGTGACCCAGAACGACATCCACGTGGCGAGCGCGGCCTGCATCACCACTTGCAGCACACTCACCACCGTCAGCCCACGCCACCCAACGACGAAGGCCACGTACTGCGCGCGGCGGTTGACGAACGCGAGGAGTCCCAAACCGAGGGCTCCCAAAATCGCGGCGATGCCCATCACCGTGGCCACCTTCGCGACGCGCCGGGCCTGCTCGAACTGCCACAAGTCGGCGCCGGTGCCACAGACGTTGTCGCGGTAGCCCTGAAGCTGGGGGGCGTCACTGCCGCACACGCTCGACGGAGGGTTGGCCTGGTAGAAATTCTTGGCGACCGGCTTGTCTTCAGCCGAGATCTGATCATCGCGGTCGATGTGAGCGTTGATCTGCTCGAGTATCTGCTGGTCGATTTTGTGCTCGCCGTAATTGGCGAACACCAGCGAGCAGCTGGGCACCGCCAGCAGCCATAGCGCCGGCAAGATGAACAGCTTGAACATGTCGCGCTTCACGTCAAACGCCGGCGCCGCGGAGTTACTCATCGGGTCATTTCCTTGTCATTGGTCAGACGCGCCGAGAGAGCCGATGTTGCAGCCGCGCGGCTTCAGCTTCTAAGACGCGTGCCAGCGCTCGTGATGCGCGCGGTGCGTGTCGCTCAACGCTTCTGGTTGGTAGTGGGCTTCGTAGAATGCATGGTCCAAGTGTGAAGCTTGAAAGCCCACCGAAGTGCGAAACGGCGCGGCATACGCGGGGAAGCGCCCGTACGTCTCGTAGATGTACGTGCAGTAGGCAATGACGGTTTCAATGGTGCGCTCGCTGATCGCGTTCGACGCCGCCGCGATGGCTTCTTGCGCCTTCCACGCGTTGGGAGCGATGCCCTTGCGAAAGATGCCTTGCGCGCCGAACTTCTGCTCGACCACCGCGCGCACCGCCGCTTCCATCGAGGGGTAGTAGGGAGGACAGTACGGCTTCAGCAGCACCGCGCCCTCGTGCTCGAGCCCCACCGGAAAGGAGAGCTTCGGGTCTTTGCCGAGAAGCCCGGCCACGGTGCGCACGAGACGGTTCGCGCCCAAATACGCCATCGTCGACATTTCGTGCATGCGGAAGCCGAGCGCTTCGAACCACGCGAACTCATGGCCCGCGAAGTTCGGAAAACCGCCGATACCCATCGCCTGCGCCATCAAGCCCAGGTTCTGCAGCATCATGCCTTGCTCGATTTGCACGACGGAGTGGACGATTCCCTCGATGCGCTCGATGGTCAGCGTGCGCTGCGCGTGAGGATCGTCGATGAGGTGACCGCCCTTGCTCTTGCCGAAGCGCGCAATGCCCGCCGGCCGAAAGTTGTGGCGCTCGTCGACGACGAACACCGCCATCGTCTCGTTCATGAATTCGAGCAGCCCGTTGATGTACATGTGGGTGTACTCGTTGATCGGCACGAAGTACGTCGTGCCCGGCTGGTACATTTCCCACTGATTCACGTCGAGGTTCTTCGGCACCGTGAGCGGCGGCGCGAGGCGCTTGTCGGCGAGCTTGACCCGACTGCGGCGAAAGAGCTCGGTCAGCTCGCCGCGGCGCGCGAGCGCGACCATCTCGGCGTACGAAGCGCGCTCGAAGTCTTGGGGCCGCTTGAGCCAATACGTCGCGTCGTCGCTAGAAATGACGACGCTCACCGGTTGCACCGCGTCGGCGCTGCCCACAGTGCGCCCGAGAAAGCCGCCCATCATCGTGCCGCCCTGACCGTCGGCATAGACGAGGTCGGCGAGTGCGTAGCCCGTCACGCCGCACGCGGCGAAGGCGAGCGCGGCGAGCTCTTCTTCGCTGAGCGGGTGCGCAGGCTTGCTGCTGCTGAACGCGAGCGGCCCCACTTCGGTCTTCATGCCGACGGCGAAGCGACGCGAGCGGCGGTAACGCAGCGCATCGAACAACGAATAATTTCCCAGGCGAGACTGAAAGTCGAAGCTCATGGCGCGCCTTCTACCCTACGGCGGCGGCAGAGATGCAAGAGGGGGATTGCGCTGCTCAATTCTCGGTTGTCTTCGCTGAATCTCGCTGACCACGTCGAGCCGGCGAAGATACCTCAAGGGCCCTTGATGATAGTTCCGCCATGCCCAACGGCGAACACTTCACCTGAAGCAAAGCTGGTGACCGACCGCAGCCGGCCCACGTTGGGAATGGGAAGATCGGTGAACCCGACACCATCATAAAAAATCACGTGCCCTTTGGCGCTCGCTGTCGTTCCACCCGGGTAGCTTGTGCCCACCAAAAAGATGCGATTACCCGACGTGCCATGAAAGTCTTCGAGTACCCCCGAGAGGCCCGTGCCCAGCGCTTTCCACGTGTTGGGTCCGCCTTCATATTGAAATAGCGTCGCCACCGACGTCTCGTAGTTGAGCCCATAGATGGCCGACCCGAACTTGCTGACCTGGCCAATGGGGTAACTGGTGACTCCGCCCAGCTGCGTGACCTTGGTGCCGTTCCAATAATTTTGGCCGGGCGTATACACCGAGCTCACCGAGTCGGCGTGCATGCGCGAACCGGACGAATCAGCTTTTTGGTAGAACGCATTGGCACCCGGGCCCAGTGCCGTCCATGACCAGATGCCACCCACCTCGTGCAGGCGATAAAGCTGTTGATACCCACCAACGATGTCCGCGTAGACAAGGCAGTCTTTCGTCCCCAGGGCGTAGATGGCGCTCGCATAGTAGGTAAACGTGCTTGTTGGGTTCACCGGTAACTGCGACCACACCATGCCGTCGAAATAATACACGCGCGCGCCTGCGGTCATCGCAAACACATTGTTCGCCGCGGTGCCATGAATCTGCAGCACCTCGGCCGTCGTTCCCAAGGGCCGCACTTGCCACTGCGCGCCGTTGTAGAAGACAAGATTTCCGCCAATGCCTCCTGCCCACACCGCGTTCGGCGCCGAGCCCCACACAGTGCGCAGGTCGACGGTGAGATTGCTGGTCATCACGACCCAACCGGTGCCGTTGCAAGCGCCGTTGCTGCACCCGTTGACGCACGAGACGAAACCATACGTGTAGCTGCATTGACCCGCGTTGCAGCCGCCGCCCGCGCCCCACATTTTCGCGGTCGACGCGTTCTCGCAGGTGTTGGCAGGAGGGGTGTTACAGACCTTTGGTGCGCCGATGCACACGCCGCTCTGGCAGGCGTCGCCGGTGGTGCAGGTGTTGCTGTCGTTGCACGCCACTCCGTTCTTGTACGGGTAGCTGCACACGCCGTTCTGACATGAGCCCTCGGCTTCGAAGCAGTCGCCGGGAGGCACATCGCAGGTGACGTTGGCGCAGGGATCATTGAGGCACGCGCCGTTGCTGCAGCCGCCGGCGCCGCACGCCACCGTCTGCGAGTTGTAGATACACAGCCCGCCTTGGCAGGCGCCGTTCTTGTCGAAGGACTTGAGCTGCGTGCCGCTCAAGCAAACGTTCGTAGGCGGCGTGTCGCAGATTTTAGGCGTGCCGCTACAGCCGCCGTTGTCGCAGGTGTCAGTGATAGTGCAGGGGTTCTGATCATCACACGTCGCCCCGGTGATGAACGCGTATTCACAGCTGCCATTGACACAGGTACCGGTAAGCGCGTGGCAAGCCGAAGGGGGTGTGTTGCATGGTCCACAGTTTTGACCGCCGCCCGTCCCGGTCATGCCTCCACCCGTGCCGGTGGAGCCTCCGCCGGTTCCTGACGATCCACCGCCGGTGCCGCCGTCGTTTTCCACATTGATGACGACGCAAAAGCCTTGCCGACAGACCAATTCTTCTTCGCAGCCCCGGTCTGCGCCGCAGCTTTCTCCCGGCGCGGCAGGGCCCCAATGGCCGCACTGACAGGCAGCCGAAAAAATCGTAGCGAACAACGCCAGCAACCCAGGTGACTTGCGGAGGTTCATGGAAAAGGCCTTTTGCCCCGCTAGACACGCCACGCCCCTTCCAACTGCAAAGTTTGTTCAGAAGCTCACGTGGCGAAGGCTGGGTGCCGGGGGAGAGTGAAGCCATGCACACCTAATGTGCGCCGTTTCACAAAGGTGCCGCCCCTTAACGACAATTCGCGCCGCTCACGCAACGCTATTTCTTGAGGCCCACGCCCAACTTGTAAACGTCGGCACCAGCCCAGCCCGCGGCCTTCGCGACCTCTACCGAGAGCGCCTTCAGCCGTTCACCCCGCTGCAGCCCCGCTGAGAGTGCCTGCGACACTTGTTCTTCGCTCCACCGCGGTTGCGCGCCGCGCCCTTCGACCAAGAGCACCACTTCACCCTTCAGCGTCTCGTCAGCGAGTGAAGCGGCCAGCTGCGCCAGCGTTCCCTGACGAAACTCCTCGTGCACCTTGGTCAACTCGCGGGCCAGGCAGGCGCGGCGCATGGGGCCGAGTACTCCGCCCAGCAGAATCAACGTATCGGCCACTCGGTTCGGCGCTTCATAAAACACCAGCGTGGCGCTCAACCCCGCCACCTCTTCGAGCATCGCGGTGGCTTCTTTCGTCGCCCGTGGAAGAAAGCCGAGAAAATGAAACCGCAGGCTTGGCAACCCAGAAGCCGAGAGCGCAGCCACCAGCGCACTCGCCCCGGGAATGGGAACAACCGCAATACCCGCTTCAATCGCCAGCGCGACGAGCCGCTCGCCGGGGTCACTGATGCCGGGGCTGCCCGCGTCGGTTATCAATGCGGCGCTCTCGCCCGCGGCAAGGCGAGACACGAGGGGCAAAGCCCGTTCACCTTCTGCAAAGGCCGGCAAGCTCACCGTCGGTTTGCGCACGCCGAAATGGTCTAACAGCACGCGTGAGTGGCGGGTGTCTTCGCAAATGATGAAGTCGACCCCAAAAAGCGTTTCGACTGCGCGTGTCGTCATATCGCCCAAATTGCCAATCGGCGTGGCGACCAAATAGAGCGTGCCTGTCATCGTCGCCTTTGCGCACTTACAGCGTGGCGAATAAACGCGAGCCAGCCATGCAGACCGTGGCGCCGAGCAGGTGCCAAGCCACCAATGTCGCGGCCCGGGCACCTTTGGCTGACAAGCGCTCACCTTCGGCCTGCTGTTCAGCGGTGGGCGGCATACCCTTCGCCTTGATCTCGGCATTCAACGCGGTCAACTTCATGAAGGTGGGTCTCGAAACAGCGATGCCAATCACCTCTCCCCCGAGCGCCAGCACCGCCCCCACGGTGAGGCTCAGGCCCAGCCCCGACGTCAACCACGCCATCGAAAAGCTCAGCATGTAGAGCCGAATGCCGGTGAGAAAAACCACCAAGGCGGCCACATTCATGAAGAGCGACAGCTTTCGCTCCATCACCTGCCTTACCACCGCGCCCGCCGCCTGCGGCCCCGCAGCTTTGAGCGCCGGCATCAAGTACCAGCCCATGAAACCCGCGAACCCCGCCCAAAGAAACCCAGCGGTCAGGTGAAAGAGTCTTAAAAACCCGTATTCCATAATGCGGGCACCTTACGGGCTTTCGCCGCTGCGGCGCACCACTATTTCGGTACATCAAAACCCCGCGTCGAAGGCCGCGGGAATATGCTCGAGAAGGGCGTCTTGCCCTCGCCCCACGACTGAAATCACATCGAAGCGCATCATGTGCTTCGACACACCCGCGCGCAGCATGTAATGGAGCGCCGCTTTCACCACTTTGCGTTGCTTGACGCCCGTCACCGTGAGCGAGGGGTCACCCCAAGCTGCCGTTGAACGCATGCGCACTTCGACGAAGCACAACAGCTCGTCTTTGGTCGCGATGATGTCGACTTCGCCCCAGCGACACGTGAAGTTGCGGTCGACGATGGTATAGCCACCCCGCTCCAACAACTGCACTGCGCGCTGTTCTGCTTCGTTGCCAATCGCTCTTCTGTTCACCCCACCCTCCTTCACCCTTTTTCAGCGCGGAGTATGCCTTTGGGGGGTGACATGGGGCTCAGCGCGAGCAACCCACTTCAAGGTGCGTGCTGATAATGGCTGCCCGTGCACAAAACAGCACGCACCCTCGCCACTTGACCGAAAACAAAAAACCAGCCAGCCCGAGCAAAGCCACAAAACGGCACTCCAGAAACACACTTCGACCCCGGCGCGCTCGCTCAAGCCCATGGCGAAAACACGCTCTAGAGCACCGAACAGGTTACCCGACCTACTGCGGCTGCCGATCCTCTCGCTGCGGCCTGCGGCCTCGTCAGTCCGCTCCTCGACGTGCCCAACGGCACGCCTCCTTAGGCTCCTTCCTCGGGCGCC
>JAIBBR010000132.1 GCA_019694575.1 Myxococcaceae bacterium | reverse complement strand
AAGGTGTCGAGACCCAGGACGACGACTTCAAAATATCAGAGTGAGCCTGCATCACCGTGGCGAAGGCGTTCAGTCGACTTCAGTCGACCCGATAAGAACCCTTCGCCTTTAGGCGAAGGTAGTCAGTATGGGGTCTCACCACGGCTTGTGCCGTCGCCAACCAAGGGGGCCGTGAAGCGCTCACGGCTTCTGAAACGGGGGGCCCTGCCGCCACGTCACAAGCGCCTCGGTGGAAGCCCGGGCCTGGCGCGGAAAAAGCGTTTCAAGCCTTGTTGGACGCGCCGCCGTTTGCCCTCGACGCGGCCACCTTGAGCCAGGCGGCAGGCGGCGTGGTGCCGAGTGCTTTCGAGCAAGAAATGCTGCTGTTTGAAAACAGCATCAAAGTGAATGCGGAAGGTAAAGCCGTCGACACCACCCGTTCGGTGTGGCGCATTCTCAATGATCAACCCAACCAGACGTACACCACCGGTTGGTCGCCCTGGCGTGAAGGCAAGCCACGCATCAAGTGCCGGGTGATCAGCGCCGAAGGCCACGAGAGTTGGGTTGACGCCAGCCACATCGTCGAAGGCACTGACTCGCCAAGCGGCATTGAGCTCAACGACGCCAAGCTCTTCAAAGTGGTGTTGCCCAACGCCAAGCTGGGCTCGGTGGTGGAACTGGTGGTGACACGCGATGACGTGCGCCCAGTGGTGGCCGGCGCGGGCCTGGCGGGCAGTTGGAATTTGTGGAGCAACCAGCCATTGCGAAGGCTGCGCATGACCGTCGAGGTGCCCGAGAGCAGCCCGCTGCATCTCGAAGGGGTGGGCATCGCCCAGCCCACAGTCGAAAAGCGCAATGGCATGCAAGTGTTGAAGCTTGACTTGCCCGAGCTGAAATTCAACCCGCGCCCGCTGACGTTGCCCGAGTTTCGCGCCCAGGCGCCGCGGCTCGACTGGTCGACCGCACCTTCGTGGGAGTTTTTGGCGCGTCAATACGGCCCGCTGGTGGACAAGGTGCTGAGCGACAAGCCCGACTTCAGTGCGCTCAGCCCCGCGATGGCCCAAGCCAAGACGCTGGAAGACAAAGTGCAGGCGGTGGTACGCTGGTTGTCAGACAAAACGCGTTACACCGCGGTGCACCTGGGTGATGGCGCCATCGTGCCCACCAGCCCTTCGACGGTGCTGGCGCGTGGCTACGGCGACTGCAAAGACTTGTCGGTGGTGACAGTGCAGGCGCTGCGGCACTTCGGTATTCCCGCGTACCCGGCGCTGGTGAACGGCAGCGGCTTATTGCCTGTCGACGCGGTGCCGTCGATGGCGGCGTTTGATCACATGATCGTGGCCATTCCCCGTGAGAAAGGGGGAAACATCTTGTGGGTCGACCCCA
The DNA here is from genome assembly GCA_019694575.1 of Myxococcaceae bacterium. Classification (GTDB taxonomy): domain Bacteria; phylum Myxococcota; class Myxococcia; order Myxococcales; family Myxococcaceae; genus JAIBBR01. The sequence goes on along the minus strand of JAIBBR010000132.1, from coordinate 12,982 downwards.
CCGCCCCCAAGTACCCGATAGGCGTGTTGCCGAAGACGTTGCGTGACCAACGCGCGCTCATTGTGCGGGGTGAGAGTAAGGGGCTCACTGCGTTGTCCACCCGCCTGCAGACGCCCTCGTTGCGCAAAGAAACCATTACCGTGCACGCGGCGTCATTTTCGTCAGGCGCGGCCGACATTACCCTCGAAGTGGGTGGGGCTGGCGAAGGCGCGCTGCGCTCGTCGATGGAAAAATGTGACGAGCACGCTGCCCGCGAATTGCTCGAAGAAACCGCCAAGTTTTTCGTCGGTGATGAACCGTTTCAAGCCAAGATTTCAGGCTGCAAAGTGGGTGACGGTACGCTCTCGGCGCAGACCCACCTCGCCAAAGCGCCACGGGTCGACACCGGCGACCGTGATCTTTCACTGCAGTTGCCGTCTCAAATTGTCACCTGGGTGATTCCCAACGAAGTCATTGGCGACAAGCCCAGCAGCGACCAACGGCAAGACGCACAGAAAAAAGACGATGCGCAGCGGCTCGCTGATCAGTACGGCATGACCGAAGATGAAGTGAAAAATACCGCGTTTTCGTTTGCGAGCATGCTCACCGCCGAGCGCGTTTACAAAATTGCTTTGCCGCCGCGTTTTGCCATGGCCACCTTGCCCAACGAGCGCACGGTGCGCATGGGCCCCGCGGTGTGGAATGAGCAGTTTACCCAACCCACCCCTGAAACGCTCGAAGTGCGGTTTCGCTTCGAGAACAAGCAAGTCGATTGGTCGGTGAGCGACATCAAGGCGTTTCGCGCCGCGTTCTGGAAACGCTTCGATGAGCCGCCGCCGACGTTGACCGCCACCTTCGCGCCGTTGAAGTTGTTGGAAGAGAAAAAGCCGCAAGAGGCCGTGGCGTTGGTGCGCCGCTGGTTGAAAGAACGCCCCGATGATGGCCCCACGCGTGCCCGCTTCGCTCGGGTGCTCAACGGCTTGGGCTTAAGCGACTTGGCCCGCGAAGAAGTCGAACGTGCGCTGGTGAGCAACCCCGAAGACCCGCTGGTGTTAATGGTGTGCGGCGACGTGCTGCGTTACGACGCGTTCGGCGTGCGATACGAGAACACGTTCGCGCGGGACAAAGTGCTCGCCTGTCTTCGCAAGGCGCTGCAAAAAGAGCCCGACCACAGCTGGGCTCAGAACCAGCTCGCCGACGTGCTTTTGCGCAATGAAAATGGAGAGCTCGAGCACGCATGGACCAAAGACGTGGCCGAAGCGGTGGGCTTTCTCACCGAGCATGTGAACAAGAACGACGCCACCCGCGAAATGGCGAGCAACTTGACGCTGACGTTGATCAACACCGAGCGCCACGAAGAGTTAAAGCAACTGCTGCTTTCGCACCCCGAACTGCGAAATGAAACGAACGGCGAAGTTGCCAGTGCCGTCGAAGTGCTCACCACCGGTGTCGATGGTTTGCTCGAGCGGTTATCGCACGTGTACCAACCGCAAGAGCGCTTCAAGTCGCTGATGATGGGTTTTGGCGTGCTGACGTACTTGCGCCGCTACGACGACGTGAAACGGCTGTTGAACAACGTTGCCGATGACCCTTCGTACACGCAAGAGCTGAAGCAGTTGCGCGCCTTTCAACAGCAGCTGCGCCGCGCGCCGAAGACGGCAGACTTAAGCAACCCCGAAGCGGCCACCCGCACGGTGTTTGCCACCATTGCCAATGCTTCGACAGCCACCGATGCGGGAAGGAAGTTGAAGGCTTTTGCTTCGGCCAACGCCAATGCCGAGCTCGACGGCACGTCGTTGGTGTTTCGCTTCGTGCGCTGGCCAAACACCGAGCAGGCGTTTCAGTACGACGCGCTCTATTCACGGGGCGCATGCAAGAGCGACGGCAACAAGACGCTGACCCGGGTGCGCTGCGCCATACCAGAAGACGCGAAAATGAGCGGCACCGCGTATTGGGTGCGTGAAGGCAGCAAGTGGAAGCTTGAATCACTCGGCAAAGTCAGCCAACTGGCGCAGAACGCCCGCCGCCACTGGGCTGAAAAGCACGCCGAAGAAGCCGCGTTGTGGGTGAGCTGGGTGCTCGACGACTTGGCGGCGCGCAAGGCTGACTGGGGTTCGGTGTCACTGCTGCGTCAATTTTGGGACTCGGCCGATCACCGCGACCTCGAAGCAATTGGCTTTGCCTCGGCCTTGGCGAATTTGGTCTTTACCGACCAAGTCAAAGAGGCGCCGCTCGAAGTGGTGCAAGCGCTCGACCGCGGTCGTTCAGCGTTGAAGGGCAGCTTGAAGCGCAGCGCCGACTCGGTGGTGGCGCGTGTCTACGAAATGCGCCGCGACTATTCAGCGGCGATTGCGGTGCTCGAGCCTTTGGCCCAGAGCGAGAACGAGCCGATGCTCTGGCGTTGGTTGACCCAAATGCAATCGCACCAAGGCCAAACCCAAGAGGCGATGGCGCGCATTGAAAGCTCTCTGAAGAAAGACGCCACCAACGCCGACTGGCGCGCACTCAAAGGGTCGGTCAACCTGCATGCCCGAAAATACACCGAAGCGCTCGACACGCTCGAAAGCCTGCACAAAGAGAAGGGCGAGACGACCGACGTGCGCAACAACTTGTATTGGGCGCGGTTGATGGCGGGCCGCTTGGACGAAGACACCGAGCGCGACGTGAAGAAGATGGCGAGCGGAGAAGACACAGATGAAGCGTCGCTGCACACCGCGGCCATGGTGTTGATGGAACGCGGACAACTGCTCGAAGCAGCTCAACTCGCGGCGCGCCGGTTTGATCAACTGCGGTGGAAACCAGATGACCCGCAGTGGTTGTTTCGCGGCCGGCTGTTGCAGGCGTTTGGCTTCGATGAAGCAAGCCGCGTGGCTTTCTCGAAGATGAAAACCAATGATCCCGAGCTCAATGATTTGCGCGATCGCTCCCTGGCCACATTGACCACGGCGGAACCTGTGGCACCAGGCGGCCCGGCGCGGGCGGTGAAGGGCAAGCAACGCGCGAAGGCGAAGGGCAAACCGTAGTGGTGGGCTACCAGTCTTCAGTGCCGCTCACCCCGTCGAGCGGGTCTTTCGACTTCTTGCGCGGCTTCTCTTTGCTGCGGGCGCCACGGTCTTCGCCGCCCCACTCTTCCATGCCGGTTTTGCTGTCGAGCGGGTCAGAGGTTTTCTCAGACTCGCTCGGGCCCTGGTCAGCTTGGTTGAAGAGACTGTTTACCAGCCGTGAAAGCTCTCCTTTCAACTGGCCGTATTCTTCGCCCTGAAACTGGGTGCGTTTGAGCGCCAAGGGGCGGCCTGAACGCATGTCGAAAACACCCAGGAGCAGCTCGGTGCCTCCGGCTTCGTTCACCACCTTGAGCACTCCCACCAGCGCGCGGTCTAACCCGAACGTCTTGCCCATGCCCGCCATGGTAGGGCCGCCTTTGCCCTTGGTGACTTCGGCGCCCAGCTTGTCGAGCAACGCGTCGTATGCGCGGTAGCCCGACGTGGGCAGCAAGTCGTGCTTGATTTCAGCTTCTTCGACGCCGACTTCAATTAACGCACCGTAACGTTTGAAGCCGGGCCGCTCGATGCGCAGCAAGTGCTTGCCCACTGCCAGCGTCGGAGCGGTGAGCGGCGTAAACCCAATGAACTGACCGTCGATGAACACACGCGCGCCGCCGGGCTGGGTGGCCACGGTGACATTTCCCCGCAGCAACGCCTGCTTGCCGGTGGCGACTTTCGCTTTGAAGGCGATGAACTTTTGGTCGAACACTTTTCGGTCCAACTCGTAGTCGGGCGTCAGCGAGAGCAAGTCGAGCGTGGCGGCGCGCGCTTCGTTTTCATCGCCGCGGGCGAGCATGGTGGCGGCGTACATTGCCAGCGCGTCACACAGGTGGCCGCATTTCTCGAGTGCGCCTACCGCCTTCGAAAATTCTTTCACCGTCGAGCGCAGCTTGAGCTCGGCATCGTCGTAGTTGCGCGCGGTGAAGGCGGCGCGGCTCTCGTCGAAGCCCTTTTCGGCGCGCTTTGAGGCTTGCTGGGCATTCTCGTCGGGCGCGACGGGAAAGAGCTCGTCGGCGGTTTTCACCTGCAGCCCGTTGAACTCGTTCAACGCTTCGTTCAGGTGCTGCTCGAATTTGCCGAGCTGGTTTTCGGCCCCCTTGTCCATTGGTACCAACAGGGTGCTCACCCGGCGCGCCGAAGGGGCCGGAGCGCCCATGGCCGAAAACACCGTCAACGACACCAGCGGTAACACGCAACGAAAAAGAGTCTTCACGGAATACCCAAGATGAAATTGTTCGACCGGCCGCGTTGCGAAACCACCACCGCTGACGTGACGGCACCGGCAACCGCGGCGCCGCCCACCGCTGTCCAAAACCACCACTTTTTGTAAACGGGTTGCGAGCCGTCATGGCTGGGCATCGCCGGAGCACGTGAGAGCACCACGGGCTTTTCCAGCCACGGGCGCAGTGTCTTCACCGCCGCCTGCGCATTTTTTCCCGACGCGTCCACCGTGAACGAGACGTCTTTCAACCGCGAAAAGTTCATTGTGTCCCACACTTGAACGTGCGCCTTGGCGTTGCCCACGGGTGTGGCAGACACCTTCACCATCACCAAAAAACGGCTTTGGGCGCGCGTGGCCAATTCTTTCGCTTCGTCGGGTATGCCGTTGCCTTCGAAGGCGTTGCCGTTGATGAGCCGGGTGGCCAGTGCCAGCGCAGTGCCGTATTCGCCCACGGGGGTGAGCTGCAAATTCGCCGACACGGTTTGGCTTGCTTCAACCACCACATAGGTACCCGCGGTGGCGAAACCGGGTCGCTTCGCTTGCACCAAATGCCGGCCCGCTGGCAGTGCGTAGGTTGGCAAAGGCGTGTACCCAAGCGCTTGGCCTCGCAGTTCTACCGCCGCGCCCATGGGCTCAGTGGCGATAGTCAACCGCCCTTGCCCTTCTTTGGTGACGTCGCTGCGCGCGCGGGCGAAGGCTGCTTGCACGTCGGGCGTGAAAAGCTTGGTGCTCGGCTTCAAGTCAGGGTTCAACAGCAACGCGTCGACGAAGGCGCGCTGCGCTTCGGCTTTGAGCCCGTTCTGCAGGTATGCGGCGCCCAAGGCGAGCGAGAGGTCAGCCAACGAGCCGCTGTCACTTTCAGCCGGGTGCGCTTGAAAATACATGCGCGCTTGGGTCAGCTTTTCAATCGCCCCATCGATGTCTAAATTGTCGTAGGCCTGGCGCCCTTCGCTTATCAGCTTGAGCTTTGCGGTCGCCGCTTCACTGATTCGTGCGGGCAGGGTCCAGCTGGGCAGCTGCACGCCGGTTTTGAGCAACGCTTGGCGCAGTTGCGCATCGGCCTCGGCGGCGGCACTGGGCGTGGTGCCGGGGGCCGCGAGCACGAAGAGCGCGGCGGTGGGAGTCGACTCCACTGCCGCGGGCGTCAGCGGCTGGGCCGCGGCGGCAATGAATAAGAAGAATGAAGTCATGGGCACGAGAACGCAGCGTACGGGCCTTCTTGCTCGTTTGGCACTGCGTAAAGTGGCCGCGGCGCTAACCGCTCACGCTTTCTTGCCTTGAGAGCGAGCGCCAGTATAGTCGGCCCACCTGTAGAGACAGACCTGAAGCTATCGCTACATGCGGTGCAAAGGCGCATAACTGCAATGGAAATTACCGGCATGTCTGAACAAATGAGCATGTTTGCCATGGGCGACGAGACCACTGAGAAGAGTAAGCAAAGCAAAAGCGGCAAAGGCGGAAAAGGCGGCAACCGTGGCGGAGGGGGCGGCAAAAACGGGAGCGGCAATGGCTCGGGAGGTGAGCGTTCGGCCTCGCTCGCGGCCGAAGCGCGCCACCGGTACCTCAACTACGCGCTGTCGGTCATTACTTCACGTGCGTTGCCTGACGTGCGCGACGGCATGAAGCCGGTGCAGCGGCGCATTCTTTTCGGCATGTACCATGACCATCGACTCACTTCTGACGCCAAGTTTCAGAAGTCGGCCAAGGTGGTGGGTACCATCATGGGCCAGTACCACCCGCACGGCGACGTGGCCATTTACGACGCGCTGGTGCGTTTGGCGCAAGACTTCAGCTTGCGTTACCCGTTGGTCGAAGGGCACGGCAACTTCGGCTCGCTCGATGGCGACGCCGCGGCGGCCATGCGTTACACCGAGTGTCGGCTCGACGCGATTTCGAGCGAGATGTTGGTCGAGCTCGGCAAGAAGACGGTCGATTACCGGCCGACGTACGACGGCACGTTGTTTGAGCCCATTGTCATTCCTTCTCGGCTGCCTCAGCTGTTGATGAACGGCACCACCGGCATTGCGGTGGGCATGGCCACCAATATTCCTCCGCACAATTTAGATGAATTGTGCAACGCACTGATCGACTTGGTGAACCACCCCAAGCTCGAGACGAAAGACTTGCTCAAGCATGTGAAGGGGCCCGACTTTCCGACGGGCGGGCAAATTCTCAACAGCAAGAAAGAGCTGAAAGAAATTTACGAGACCGGCCAAGGCTCGGTGCGGTTGCGCGGCGAGTGGAAGCTCGAAGACAAATCGCGCGGCGGGCAGCTCATCGTCATCACTTCCATTCCCTACGCGGTGAATAAGTCGAACTTGGTGGCGAAAATTGGCGAATTGGTGCGCGAACGCAAGCTCGCTCCGCTGGTCGACGTGCGCGACGAGTCGACCAAAGAAGTGCGCGTGGTGTTGGAAATTAAAAAAGAAGCCGACCCCGAACTGGTGATGGCTTACCTGTACAAGCACACCACGTTGGCGACGAGCTTCAACGTCAACCTGACGTGCTTGGTACCGACGGAAAACCCCGAAGTCGGCACGCCGCAGCGGCTCGATTTGAAGGCGATGCTGAAGTATTTCCTCGACTTTCGCTTCGAGGTGGTAACGCGCCGGTTCACCTTCGAGTTGCAGCAGTTGAAGACGCGGCTGCACATCTTGGAAGGTTTCGAGAAAGTCTACGACGCCCTCGACGAGATGATTCGCATCATTCGCAAGTCTGAAGGCAAAGACGACGCGGCGAAAAAATTGATTGCCCGTTTCAAGCTCGACGAAGAGCAGGCCGACGCGATCTTAGAAATGAAGTTGTACAAGTTGGCGCGGCTCGAAATTTTGGTGATTCAAAAAGAGCTGAAAGAGAAGCGCGCCCAAGCGAAAGAAATCGCAGCGCTGCTGAAAAACCCGCGCGGGTTGTGGGGCGTGGTGCGGCAAGAAATCAAAGACATACAGACCCAGTACGCCGACAAGCGCCGCACCAAAATCGGCGGAGCGGTGGAAGAAGTCGAATACACCGAAGAAGCGTTCATTTCGAACGAAGACTGTACGGTGGTGTTGTCGAAAGACGGGTGGATCAAACGGGTGCGTGAATTGAAAGACGCTTCGTCGACGCGTCTGCGTGAAGGCGACGAGGTGATGGCGATTCTCGAGGGCTCCTTGAAGTCGAACCTGGTGCTCTTCTCGAGCGCAGGCACGGCGTATGTGACGCGCTTCAACGACGTTCCCGCGTCGACCGGTTACGGCGACCCGGTACAGAAGTTGTTTAAATTCGATGACCAAGAGCACGTGGTGGGGGCGATCTCGTTGGACGAGCGGCTGCCCATTCCCGAAAAAATGATTGCAGTGTCGAAGAAGGGCTTTGGCTTACGCTTTGTGCTCGCGCCGCACAAAGAACTCTCGACGCGGGCAGGGCGCCGGTTTGCGCGGCCCGCGGGAGGAGACGAGATTATCGGCGTGGTGCCGGTGAAAGACCGCGACTTGCTCGCCGTGGTGACCGAGAAGACCTTCGCTTTGGTGTGCAAGACGGGTGAAATTAATGAACTGGCGGGCCCCGGTAAGGGCGTGACGGTGATCAAGGTCGGTGCAGATGATCACGTCGTGGCGTTTCTCGCCAGCGCCACCAAAGACGCGAAGATTGAGCTCGAAACGCAGAAGGGCAAGAAGCTCACCCTGTCTCCAGGCCGCTACGAAGTGACGTCGCGCGCCGGCAAAGGCCGCGAGATGTCGAAAAAAGACAAAGTGAAGAGCGTGAGCCGCGAAGTCGAACGGCTGAAACTGCCAGAAGCCCCGCCTGCGAAGGAGAAATAAACCATGGCCAAGAAAGCGACTTATTCCGCGGCGGACATTCAGGTTCTCGAGGGCCTCGAGCCGGTGCGCAAGCGGCCGGCGATGTACATTGGAGGCACCGACGCCACCGGTTACCACCATTTGCTGTGGGAAATCGTCGACAACTCGGTTGACGAGGTCATCAACAACTTCGCCACGCGCATTGAAGTGACGTTGGGCAAAAACGGCAAGAGCGTTTCGGTGGTCGACGACGGCCGGGGCATTCCCGTGGACATGATGGCCAAGTACAAGAAGCCGGCCATCGAGGTGATTCTCACCACGCTGCATTCGGGCGGAAAGTTCGAGAAAGAGAACTACGTGCATTCTGGCGGCCTGCACGGCGTCGGCTCTTCGGTGGTGAACGCGCTCTCGTCGTCGCTGTTGGTTGAAATTAAGCGCGACGGCAAGCGTTACGAGCAGACGTATTCACGTGGCAAGGCGAAGACGAAGCTGAAGACGGTAGGCCCCGCGCGCGGTACCGGCACGTCGATGACTTTCGAGCCTGACCCCGAAATTTTTGGGCCCAAGCTGCGCTTCGACACCGCGTTGATTCGCGAGCGGTTGGAAGCCAAGAGTTATCTGCACAAAGGCATGACAGTGGTGTTCCGCGACGAGAGTGTGTCTCCGGCGACTGAAGAGACGTTTCAGCACGACGGTGGCATTGCCGAGTACATTCAGAAGGTGATTACCGAGCGCGGCAAGCCGATGGTTCCGTTCGCGTCGGCGCCTTTCTACAAATCGCATGAAAACGGCGTGCGGCTTGAGTTGGCAATGGCGTGGACCGAAGCCACCGACGAGCAGGTGAAGAGCTACGTGAACGGCATTCCCACGCCGGCGGGAGGTACGCACGAAGCGGGCTTCAAAGCGGGCGTAGTGAAAGCGGTGCGCAATTACATCGAGACGCACGACCTGACGCCGAAAGGTGTCTCGTTGACGGCCGACGACATTCGCGAAGGCATTGTGTGCATTCTTTCTACCTACGTGGTGGAGCCGCAGTTTCAGGGGCAGACGAAGAATCGTCTGAACAATCCGGAAGTAGCGGGGCAGGTCGACAACGTGGTGCGGCCAGCTGTTGAGAAATGGCTCAACGACAACAAGACGATTGCGGAAGCGGCGGTGGCGCGCATCATCCTGGCGGCGCGGGCCCGTGAGGCGTCGCGCGCGGCGGCGTCGGCGGTGTCGCGAAAGTCAGCCGTCTCTCACAAGCTCAACTTGCCGGGTAAATTGGCCGATTGTTCCTCGACCGACCCCGATGAGAGTGAGTTGTTCATCGTCGAAGGTGATTCGGCAGGAGGGTCAGCGAAGCAGGGCAGAGATCGCCGCACGCAGGCAATTCTTCCGTTGCGCGGCAAGGTGCTGAACGCCGAGCAGGCGTCGACTGACAAAGTGACGGCCAACAAAGAGCTCACCGACATCGTGAGTGCGTTGGGCTGCGGTTTGGGTACCGACATCGACTTGAGCCGGCTGCGCTATGGAAAAGTTTTTCTGCTGATGGACGCTGACTCAGACGGTCACCACATTGCCACGTTGTTGCTTACGTTCTTTTATCGACACCTGCGGCCTTTGATTAAGAACGGCAGCGTGTACATCGCGCAGCCTCCGCTTTACCGTGTCGACATTGGCAAGGAGACGTATTGGGCGCTCGACGAACCCGACCGCAACCGCATTTTGAAGGAACACGTGAAGGGCAACGCCAAGCCCAACATCATGCGCTTCAAAGGGTTGGGTGAAATGACGGCTGATGAGCTGAAAGAAACGACGCTCAACCCCAAGAATCGCTTGTCGTTGAAAGTGATGATTGATGACGAGCTAGAAACAGACCGCACCATCAACGACTTGCTCGGCAAAGACGTGAGTGCGCGGTTCAAGTTCATTATGGAACGCGCGGCCGATGTGAAAGAAATCGACGTGTAAGCCCGCGACGCTGCCACGGATTTATATTGATTTTCCGTGGTAGTGCCGCGGAATTAGACGTGCTGGTGCTCTCTCGTGCATTGAGACAGTGCACACCCACAGCGGCTGATCAGGGTTGACCCGCGCTCTGTGGAAAAGAAAATTTCGTTCGCATGCGCAAGCAAGCCATCTCCATGCTTCTGGGGGCCGGTTTATCGGCCGGCTGTGCTACCCCCCAAGAAGGGGTGGTAGCCGCCGTCGACCCGGTGGAAGAGCGGGCCCACGCGGCGCACGCCGTGGTCGAAAACTACTGTCAAGGTTGCCATTTGAGCGAGGTGTCGACGCAAAACACCAAGGCACTCGATGTTTTCGATTTGGCAGATGAAGACTGGGCCGAGGGCATGCCCAAGAAACAGTTGCTCACGGTGGTATCGCTGCTCTCGGGGCGGAAAATTCGCAAGCACTTGCGGGTTTCGGCAACGGCTGAAGAAGTGACCGCGGTGCGCGCCTTCGTCGCCGACTTGCTGAAACGGCCTTATCAGCAGAGTACGCCGTAACGGTTGTTGCGCTGGTACGGCAAATCAGCCATGAAGGCCTCGCCGTTTGATTGTCGGGGCGTAGCGCAGCCTGGTAGCGCGCCTGCCTTGGGCGCAGGAGGTCGGAGGTTCGAATCCTCTCGCCCCGATAGTCGTGGCTTCGCGTTTAGTCTTCGAAGTCAAGATTCACCGGCTCGGTCGGCGAGCCGTCACTGAGCGGGGTGTTCTTGTCCACCACTTCCAGCTTCACGTTGTCGAGCCACAGCGTGCCGGGCCCCTGCAACCCCACGCCGTATTGAAGCGACACGCCGTCGGCTGAAACATCGAAGACGTGCTCGTACCGTTTCCAGTCAGACGTCTCGGGAAGCCGGGTGAGACTTCCCGCGATACCGGGACCATCACCGGGTGAGTTCGCGGCTTGTACACGACTCCACAGATCGACCCGACCGGTTGCGCCCTGGGTTTTTACCCAGGCAGAAAGTCGCACGCGTTTGCCTGCGTAACGCTGAGGGTTGAAGGCCTGCATCAGCGTGCCATATTTGTCGGTTTTTCCCTGGGTGGTGAAACGCGCGCTCGACGTTCCCGACTTTTTGACCGACGTGTCTTTGGTGGCGACGTAGTCAGCGCGGCCTCCGCCTGAAACGAACCAACCCGGAATTACGCCGTTTGCCGCGTACGCCGACAAACCCAACCCCATCACCACCGTCAATGCTTTTTGCATGGCTGTTCCTTTTTTTAGCTCCGTGGAGCATCAGCGTTCGGCGGTCAACGTTCTGCGCTGTGTTTCATATCGGTCACTCGTCGAGGTCGAGATTGGTGGGCCCGTCGAGCGCGGTACTCGACGCCGTCGTCGGCACGTCGCTGCCCACGGTCTCAAAACGCGCATTGTCGAACCATGCCGTTCCTCTTCCCGACAAGCCCAAACCAAAATGAATGCGCCGAGCGTCAGGCGACACGTCGAGAACCACTTCGAGGCGTTTCCAGTCGAAGCTGCCTTTTTGCGCGCGTGTTTGCATGTTGTCGAAAGCGAGCGTTTTTTGTCCCGCGCCTTCCACCCGAACGAATAGCCCTGTCCACCCGTCGACGTCGCTTGCTTTGACCATCGCGCTGAATCTCACGCGCTGCCTTGTGTAGTGGGCCGCATTCACCGTTTGCAGAAGCGCTCCATATTTTGCGTCAGGAACCACGCTGCGAAGGCGTGCGCTCACTTTGCCGGCGGCTAACTCTTTTGCATCCAGCGTGACTTCGAAATGGGAGCGGTCTTTCCCCTCGAAGAACCAACCGGTGGGAATCGCTCCCAGTTGCGTGAAAGTGAGCGCGAGCAAATACAAACGCGTCATGGTGGTACTCCCTCGATGTTGGGAAAGCCGATGGCTCCGAGCAGCGGAGCCCCCGCTTCAATCGGGTAGGCCACCACCAGCCCACTTGTATGGGCCTCGTCGATGCATTCGTTCTGCTGAGGCCCGTCGGGGCAGATGACGGGATCAATGCGAACGACTTGACCGCTGCTAACGCGCAGCTGTTCGGGTGTCAGTGCCACTACCGCCAGCACTATGCCCGCCGCGATGGCGGCCGCGAGCCAGGTGAGTCGACGGGTTGGAAAGTAAATTACTTTGGGTGAGGGAAGGTGCGCATTCAGCGCTTCAAGTTTGATTTCGAGCGCGGCTTCTCGTTGGAGCCGGTGCTCGCACTCACGGCAGGCGCGAACATGTTCGACGAGACGGGCTTCGTCTTCGACGGAGGCCGCGTTCATGACGAAGGCCTCTAGCTCTTGGGCAGACAAATGCGTGATCATAGCGTGTCGTCCTCCAAGCTCTTTCGCAGGTGACTTCTGACTTCGCACAGTGTTTGTCGCAAGCGCTGTACTGAAATGCCGAGCTTTGCCGCGGCCTCGCCATGCTTGAGTGCAGGGTTGTCGTATACGAATTGAAAGACTTCACGGCTGCGGGTGGAACAGGTATCGAAGGCTTGTTTCGCCCGTGTCAGTTGCTCTTTCGAGAGCAGGCGAATTTCCATGGAAATGTCTTCAAGGGCGATGACTGTGTTGGGCAAGGGTGCAGTGCGTGCCTGCAACCGCCGCTCGTCTGACGCGAGAAAAAGCGCTTGTCGAACCGCCAGCCCCGGCAGCTCAATGCGCTTAAGACGCCCTTCGCGGTGTTGAGAGATAAGGCGTGACCAGGCCTCTTGAGCGAGGTCATGGGCTTGGTCGAGCGGAAATCGACGCGCGAGCAGAGCCACCACGACTTGGCGGCCATGGCGCACAATTGCGTCGTTCCAGTCGAACGGCGAACCTGGCATCGCCCTCCCAACGAAGAAGGGGCCAAAACATATCGGCCCCCTTGCGTCGACGAGCTGAAATACGAAGGCGGCCAGCTGTGCCATCGTGGCGATGACCTGTTTCCCTTTCAACGAAGCGATTGCCGGCGCCCGCCAAGTTTCGTCACTGCGCCCGGTGCAGATGCAAATATCTCGTTATGTGAGAAGGCCAAG
>JAIBBR010000131.1 GCA_019694575.1 Myxococcaceae bacterium | reverse complement strand
ACTCGGGCTTCGCCTGCCGGACCGTCTTCGCAAGCTTCCCGAGGCCTAAAATGTAGTGCCAACTCGAACGGCTAAATGCCCGTAAGGATTCATTTTGGCCTCCGTAACTGCGGAAGTTGGGTTAGCGAATGCCGAAATAAAGCGAGTGCTCGAGTGCCTTCCACGCGTCGGTCAGCACGTCATCGGCGGCCACGGTTTCGAAGCGCACTTGGTAGTCGCCTACCAAACCCAACGTCACCCGCCGCAGTAATTCTGAGCCCGGCTGTCGCGTCGAAAAAGTCACCACCTGCCGCCCATAAAGCGTGCGAATTTGCGGCTGGTCGACCAGCACCACGTCTTTACCCACGTTCACTGACGCTTGGCTGCGCGTCAGCCACTCTTCTTCGGTCATGTCTAACCTGCGCGGTGCGATGGCGAGCACGATGTCGAGACCGTCTTCGCCAAAGCGCTCCCAGCGAAAGAAAGTAACGCCTTCGCGCTCCCGCGGCGTCACAGGTTCAAAAGAGGTGGGCAAGTCGATTTGCAGCGAGGTGCCTTCGAGCGCCACGCTGTGCAACACCGGGTGAAGCAGCTCCCATGGCTTACCTTCGACAATAGCGATACCCACCGAGGCCACCAACGCTGTCGCGAGCAGCGCGGCGGTGATGCTCCACCCTGGCTTCGAGGGGAGCGTCGCCGGCGCCGGCTCGCTCGCCTGGGGCAACCCGCGCAACGTCAGCCCGGTGCCGGTAAGAAACAGCCCCATCAGCCCGCCGCCTCCGTGCGCCAGCAAGTCGATGCCCGGCGCGAATGAAAGCAGCGCGTTGATGCCCACCACGGTCCACACCCGGTTGCGCATGGAATTGGCGACCAACGCCGGCAACACGCCGCGCGGCCAGGTGACGAGCGCCGCACAGGCCAACATCAACCCCCAAATGCCGCCCGAGGCCCCGACGCTGGTGCCTTCGACGCGCACCGCGCTCAGCACTCCCCCCGCCAACGCCGAGAGCACGAAAATGCTCAAAAACCGCGCTGAGCCGAGCACCTTCTCGAGAAAAATGCCCAACACCCACAGCGAGTAGCCGTTCAAAACCAGGTGCGCGAGGTTGCCATGCAGCATCGACGCCGAGAGCAGCCGCCACACTTCACCCGAAAGCACCGCGGCGCCACTGCCTGCGCCCATGCGCCGTGACGAAAGCGCAAGGTGGCCTTCACCGAAATACCACTCGAGCATGTAGAGCAGCGCGCCCGCGACAATCAGCGCCCAGGTGACGGGCGCTCGCCGGTTTTGAATGGCGGCGATGAAGCCGCGCGCCCCCTCGAGCTGGGTGTGCAGCGGCAAAGGGGTGGGCCCATGCGCTTGGGCAATGGCTTCAACCTGCAAATCAGTGAGCTTGGTGACGTGCTCTACCGCCGCGGTGGTGAGCCCCTCGGCGGCCATTTGCAGCTCAGTCAAGGGGGTGCCCACCAGGCACTGGTACCCGCCGTTCCGCGAGATGGCGTGCAGGTTCGCCAAAGGTTGCTGCGCCACCATGGTGATGAGCCTTTTGACGGTGGCGTCAGCGGGGCCGGGTGGTTCGACCAATACCCAGTGCGAAGTGAGCTTGGGCGGAACCTCTTTGAGCGCCACGCGCGCACCGAGCAGCACCGCTTCGCCCATTAACCAGGGAAGCAAACGGAGCACCGCCGGCCGCCCCGGCACGTTGGCTTCAAAGGCTTCGAGCCGCAGCACCACGTCATCGCCGTCGCGCCCCACGAATTGATGGCTGGGGTGCTGCTCGAGCAGTCTGCGTAACAACACTTCAGTGAGGGCTTGGGCCGGTTGCATGGGCAAAAGTCTTCGAAAACATGCTTTAACCTGCGCGGCGTCAGTCTTCTTCTTTTTCACGCTAAGGGGCAAAAGCGCGCATGAGCATTAAGAGCGACCGCTGGATTCGTCGAATGTCGAAAGAGCACCAAATGATTGAGCCCTTCGAGCCGGGCATGGTGCGTGAGAACGGCGGCGGCAAAGCCGTCTCATTTGGCACTTCGAGCTACGGCTACGACGTGCGCTGCGCTGACGAGTTCAAGGTCTTCACCAACATCAACGCCACCATCGTTGACCCCAAGAAATTCGACCCGCGCTCATTCGTCGACATCAAAGCGCCAGAGTGCATCATTCCTCCCAACTCTTTCGCGCTGGCGCGCACTGTCGAATATTTTCGCGTGCCGCGCGATGTGCTGGTGGTGTGCTTGGGTAAGTCGACTTATGCGCGCTGCGGCATCATCGTGAATGTGACGCCGCTCGAGCCCGAATGGGAAGGGCACGTCACGCTCGAGTTTTCCAACACCACGCCGCTGCCAGCGCGCATCTACGCCAACGAGGGCGTGGCGCAGATGCTCTTTTTTGGCGCCGACGAAGTGTGCGAGACCAGCTACAAAGACAGAGGGGGCAAATACCAAGGCCAGCGGGGAGTGACGCTGCCCAAGACGTAAGGAGCGGTTGATGCGCGCGGTTTTCAGCAGTGTGATTTTGGCGGTGACGGTGTTGGGCTGTGCGACGTCGCATGGCAGCTCGGGCAAGCACGCGAAGCGAGAAAACCACTCTGCGTTCGGCAGCATCGTGCTCAACGGTGAAAAAACCGAAGTGCGCTGGACCGACGGCGACAGCTTCAACTTCAAAAGTGGGCCGCACAAGGGCAAAGGTACCCGGTTGCAGGGGTACAACACGCTCGAAGCGTTTGGGCCGGTGCACCGCTGGGGCGAGTGGACTCCGAAAGAGCTCTACGAAATCGCCAAGGGCGCTTCGCACGTGGCGGCGACCCAAGAATGGGAATGCACCACCGACGGCAAAGAAGACGGTTACCACCGCCTGCTGGTGAATTGCCCCAAGCTGACCGAAGAGATGGTTTTGAAGGGCGTGGCGATGCCGTACTCAGTCGACGGCGGCGCATCACCCGAGCTGCTCGAAGCAATGAAGCGCGCGCAGGCTGAAAAAGCAGGCATGTGGGCCAAGGGAGTGGCCAAGGGCATCGTGACGAGCGTGCATTCCTGGGGCGAAGAAGGCCAGCACGGTGACCCGTATAACCGCGTGCTCGACACCCGCAGCGGCAAGGCCGAAGTGCGCAAGCACCAGAAACGCTATGAGACGTGTGAAGAGGTTTGCGAAGAAACCGACGGCGACAAATCGTGCATGATTTACGTACCGTTTGAATTTCGGTACCGCAACCAGCCTGACTGCTTGCGCGAGTAGCGAAGGGCCCGCCGCAAAATAAACGGTCTGAGATCTGCGCCGAGGCGCCCGGATGGCGAGGCGCGCGACCTAAGACTTACCAGTGGTAAGTCGCAGGGAGTGCAACGCGGACAGCCGGGATGGATCGGCGCTGATATGGAGCGTTTATTTTGTGGCGGGCCCGAAGGCCGTTATGGCACGCAGGCCATGGGCTCGACGGCCTGCTTGGTTTGGGCACGGGCCAAGAGCTGAGCATGCGCTTCGTCGTTCAGTTCAAGCACCACCCAGTCGCCTTCGGGGGTGAGCGCCAACACGTCGCTTTGCGCCAATTCGGTTTTTGACTGCATTTGCAACAGCGACTTGATGGCGCGCTGCTGCTTGTCTTGGCTGAGCTTCGAGAAGTTGGGGTCTGACGCCAAGTTCATCGCAATTGTCTGCGCCGCGTCTTCTTCACCGAAGGGAAAGTTGTCGCCCAAAATGATGACCAGCAAGGCTTGAATGGGCATCGTCGCCAAGTCGACGGCCGCGGCGAACGGTAATATCGCCAAGCCCGTCAACGTACGCGACTTGTACGTTGGCCGTTTGGCGGTGAAACCCACGAAGGCGCGGTCGGTCAGGCGCGAAAGAATGCAGCCCGATTGAGAAACCATCATCACCGCTGCGAAAACAACCGAGAACGCGCGAGTCCGCATAGTGCTCCCCTTTGAGGGACGAAAGAGTTGCCTGATTCAAGTCGCCTTTGATGTAGGCGAGCAAGAAAAAGCCTTCTGCGACAGCGTGCTACAGGTCAGTGAGGCAGACGGCGACGACGCCAAAGCCAAGCCGTCGCGAAAATCACCGCGCCGAGCGCGGGCAGGCCAGCCGACGAGCAACCGTAATAAAGCGTCGGGGCTTCGGTGCCTTGGGGGTTGGGGTTGGTGCCCGCGGCCAGCTCGTCGTAGTCGATGACGCCGTTGCCGTTGGAGTCGACTTTGGCGTCTTTCACTGCGTTGAGCGCGGTCACCAGCGAAGTGAGGTTGTTGCTGCCCGTCAAGCCGTGGTCTCGCATCGCCCGCCCGAAGGGCTGCTCGACGGTGTTGGCTCCGCCTGCGTTGGTGAGATGGCAAATGGTGCAGTCGGGAACGCCCGGTGACTTCACCTCTTCTTGAATTTTGCCGGGGTAGGTAGACGTCGCCCAAGCCTGCGCCGCTCCGGTGAGCAGCATCAAAACCGCGAACTTTTTTGTGCCAGAGAACGTCATCTTTGAAGAGGTCCTACAGGAAAAAGTGCAGCTGCAAGAGCAACTTGTTGGCCGCTGACGGTTGGGTGGTCGACCGGTCGTGAATGAAGTCGAGCCGCACGTCAGTATGCGGAGCGATGAACCAATTCAATGTGCCCCACACGCCGACATTGCAACCGCTGTTGCTGCGAAAATCGGAGCAGAGCATTTCACCGGTGGCCACCAGGTGAAGGCCCTGCGAAGGCTCGAAGTCGAGCTGCAGCAGCGCCGAAGAGCCCACTTTCCACGGGTTGTCGCGGGGCGATTCAAACAGCACGTTGCCCTCGGCTTGCACCACCAGCCATTTGCCTACCGCCCCGCGGGCGAAAAGACCGTGGGCGTGGCGAAACCGCGGCGTCAGGGTGGCTTGGTCTAAATCGGCATGGGTGATGGAGCTCGAAAGCCCTAAAGCGGCTTTGTTGCTCGGTGCCCACTCGATGAAGCCGCTGTAACCACGCTCGCGAAACGCAGGGGGCGAGAGCTGCATGTTGCCTAAAATGGCCATCACTTCACCGCGCAAGTGCTCGCTGGCATATGCCAGAGCGAAGCCGTGCTGCTGTTGGTCGTTACCGTTGGTGTGCGTCGAATTGCGCACGTAGAGCGTGTGATCGGGCACCCGAATGCCGTAGGGCAAATTCATGCGCCCAAAGCGCAACACCCACTGGTTGTCTTCGCCCAAGTCGGCCGCTACCCAGTGATGGCGAGAAATGAGCCGAATGTCTCCGTTGGTCAGTGACGCCAGCTGCGTGGCGTGGCCGTCGCCCAAACCGAAGCTGGCGTTGACCCGCAAACGGCCCGCCGTGTACTGGCTCACCAGGTCGGCCTGCATGGGAATCAACCGAGGCGTCAACGGGCTGCCGTTGGCGCTGGTGAGGAGCGCCAACAGGCGAATGTCGCCGCCCATGTCGACGCCTTCGGGCAGCTTGAAGGCTCCGAACATGAATTCTGCTGCCTTACCCGGGTCTTGGTCGGGGCTGGCACCCCAGCGTGAACGCAGCAAAATTTCGCCTTGGGCCCGCCCATACGTGGTGAGCAAACTGCCGCCCGACGGGTCAGCATGGCATTGGCCACAGGTGACATAGTCGTGCCGAATCATCGTTGGGTAAGCGTTGGCTGTGCCCGCCCAGAGCCCGAGCAGACCGACGAAGAACCAACCGGCTTTCACGACGTTCCGCACTGCGGCTTCTCCCCTCGGGCGCCTTTTGAAAAAGCGACGCCTCGTTCAAACAGTTTTCAGCGCTGGGCTTTGAGCGTGCGACCCAGCTGGTTCAACTGGTTGCGCAGCGAACCGTCGTACATCACGCCGCCAACCTGCGCTGTCAAACCACCCAACAAGCTGGGGTCTAACTGCGCTTCGAGCACCACATCGGCCTGGGTGAGGGCTTCTAAAGACTTTTCCAACGCGTTGAGCTGCTCCGTGGCGAGCGGCGCGGCGCTGTGCACTTTGCCGCGAATGCGCCCCACCTTCACGTCGACCAGCTCGCCGTAAATACGGGCAATGTCACCCAAATGACCGAGCCGGTTGCGGTCAGTGAGCAGCTTGAGCAGGTTATTGAGGGCCATGTGCATGCCGCCGCTGGCTTTGAGCAACCCCTCGACGACGCCTTGACGCTGGGTGCGCGAATAAGCGGGGTTGCGCATGACGTCGAGCAGCTCGTCGTTGGCGCTCAGTGTGGCCCACAAGCTTTCGAGCTGTTGGCGCACGTCGTCGGCGTGGGCACCCGCGGCATCGAGAAGCGCGCGGGCATATCGGCGGGCGATGGACACATTGGCCATAGAGTTGAACCCGCGCCTAGCACCCTTCAACGTGGCCGGTCAAAGGGACTGAAAGCGGCAGGCGCGCCTTAAAAAGGCAGCGAGCCTTCACTGAGGAGCGCCATCGTCAGCTTTGCTCAAAGTGCCTGCAGGCCACGCGCTTTGACGCTCTCGAGTCTGCCCACGGCCGCTTCGATCTCAACTTGGGGAATCGCCAGTTCCCGCAGTTCGTTCCGCCACGCCTGCAGATCGACCTTCGCAAGCGACTCCCGAATTCGCAGGGGGACTCGTAGCGCGGGGTCACGGAGGGCACGTTGGCGAACGGTTTGGCGAAACTCATTGGGGGTGACCCAGCCCTTGGCCCCGAAAGTCATTTCGCCGTCGATGGCCGCCGCTCTGGAACGGCCTCCGCGCGAGAAGGCGACTGTCTGCAAGGCATGCCCATCTGTAATGCCTGTCACATGGTGCAGAATGGCAATGGCAACGAGGTTGTCCCATTCGGTGTCAATGCGTGGGGACGACTGACCTCTGACGCGCCTTTGAAAAAGGACAGGCTGCCCGTCTTCCTCGCCGACGAACGTCCGTGGGACAACGTGCAACCCCAGCCGGTTCGACGTCAGATAAAAGGCGCGACTGTGGCCGAACATTTCATCACGTGAAATGAGGTTCGAGCTGGGGAATCGTTTGACGGCCCATTGAGAGCCGTCTGCGGCTTCCATGCACTCGACACGGCTATACCCGATACCCAGAGAGTCCACTGGACGAGCGGGCCCTGAAATAGCATCGCGAAGGGCACGCGGAACGGTCTTGTCCGTCACTCGAAAAGTTGTGATGCGTCCGAGAAAGTGGCCCACAATGACCAAATTGTCGCTGGTACCCCGAGACGTTGTTACCCACCACCGCTGCTCACTCTCACGATTTGTTAATTCCGCAGACTGTCCCTATTTCCCAAGGCGAAACGCCCACGCGATCCGTATCAAGCGCCGCACTTCGACCCGGCACCTCTCATTGGAGCCGACGCTTGAAGCAAGGCACGGGAGCACTTGAGCCCAAAGCCCACTAAATCCGCATCCAGTGGGCAAAGAGCTGTACCAAGCAAGGCCTGATGATGTCGCCGCCGATGAATTCGAGGTTGCCGGTTGTACCGTCTGTGGCCGCGTTTCAGGCGAGGTGCTTAAGCAAGCGTTTTGCGGCGACGGTCGACATGAATCGCCACGCGCACCTCTCGTCACCTAAATCTGGGGGGCGGCAAGGGCTGAAGCGCCCTGTAGCGATGCAAAAAAAGATGATTCGGCGGCTGCCTCGTCTACGCTTTTAACCACACGATGGAACCCGTCATCGGCATTGACCTTGGCACCACGTACAGCGCAGTCGCCACCGTCGAAAATGGCAAGTCGATTATTGTGCCCAACCGCTCGGGCCAGCGGCTGACACCTTCGATTGTCGGTTTTACCGCGACGGGTGAACGGGTGGCCGGTGAGCGCGCCCGCATGTTGGGAGACGACGCCCCCGACCGCATTGCTCCGGCCACCAAGCGTTACATCGGCCGCCGGTGGACCGCAGAGTTGGCGCTGGCCGCCAAGCACGTGGTGCCTTACCCGTTGATGGCGGGCCCCTCGGGCGAAGTGCGCATCAAGGTGGCGGGGCGCACCCTGCCCATCACCCAGATTTCGGCCATGTTGTTGGGCGAGCTCAAGCTCGATGCCGAGGCTTTTTTTGGCCGGCCGGTGTCGAAATGCGTCATCACCGTGCCCGCGAATTTCGACGATGGTCAGCGCTTTGCCACCCGTGAATCGGCGCGCATCGCCGGGTTAGACGTGCTGCGCATTATCAACGAGCCCACGTCAGCGGCGGTGTCGTACGGGCTCACCACTCAATTTCAGGGCCGTGCGCTGGTGTTTGACTTGGGCGGCGGCACGTTCGACGTTTCGATTCTCGAGGTCGAGAAGGGCGTCTTTGAAGTGAAGGCCACCGGTGGCGACCCGTCGCTCGGTGGTGAAGACTTCGACAACCGCATCGTGCAGTGGCTCACCGCCCAGGTGCCTGACCCGTACCGTGAAGCGGTGCTCAAAGACCGCATCTCGATGAACCGGTTGAAGCACGCGGCTGAACGCGCCAAGCGCACGCTCACCGACAAGAACGAAGCGTTCATTTCGGTGGCCGAGCTGGGAGACCATTCGTCAGAGGGTGGCAAGCGCTTCGCTCAGCTCGACACCGCGCTCACCCGCGACTTCTTCGAGACGTTGTCCGAGCCGCTCACCAAGCGCTGCCTCGAGGTGTGCCAGAAGGTGATGAGCGACGCCAAGCTTTCGCCGAAGTCGATTGATGCTTTGTTGTTGGTGGGCGGCATGACGCGGGTGCCGCTGATTCGCAAGCTGGTGACCGATTTCTTCGGCAAAGCCCCCGTGGGCGGAGTGAACCCCGACGAAGTGGTGGCGCAAGGCGCGGCGATTCATGCGCATGAGCTGCTCGAGAAGCAAGGGTCGGCGCTGCTCATCGACGTGGCGACGCATTCGTTGTCAGTGGGCGTGTTGGGCGGCACGGTGCGTAAGTTGATTAGCAAGAACACCTCGGTGCCCGCGCAGGCCAAAGAAACGTTTTTGCCCGGCCGTTCGAACCAGCAGAGCGCGCGCATACCCATTTTTCAGGGCGAAGCCGACTACACCGACGAATGCACCAAGCTGGGCGAAGTGGTGCTGCAAGACTTGAAGGCGGGCCAGCGCGCCGATTTGCCGATTGAAGTGAGCTTCGAGCTGTCGGCAGAAGGCACTTTGGCGGTGCGCGCGGTCGACACCACCACGGGCATCGCCGAGTCAATTCGCATCGAAGCCCGCACGACATTGGCGCCGACTGAAGTCGAGAAGCTGCGCGCAGAACAGGGCGTGTACGCGGCCAAAGAGGGTTTGAAAGACAAGGCCGCCGCGAACGACGCTTTTCCCCGGGTGCTGGCGAAGGCCGAGCGGTTGGTGCAGTTGCTCGAGAAAAGCGCGCAAGAAAACCCCAGTGCACAAGCAGAAGCAGCGGTGGGGCAGGTGCGCTCGCTCTTGGCACAGGGCCAAGCGGCTGAAAAAGCCAAAGACGCGGCGATGATGGCCGAAGTCACCCGCCTGCTCGAGCGGGTCATCAGTAAAAATTAGGTGTCAGACTTTACATATTGTCGTTCGACACCGCGCTTGCCTCACCTGAGGCGAATTGGCTCGATGAAAGATGCATCGGCCCTCCTCCACGCTCCCAACCGTTTGGCACAACCAATGCTTTCTATTCTCTTCTCTTCAAAAGGAGAACCGATGAAAGCGCGCAACGGCATTGCCCTCGGCGTCTTCGCTGCCCTCACCGCCGCCGCCTCGTTACTGGGCTCGCGTTCGGTACGCCGGCCGAAAACCTGGTACCGCACTTTACGCAAACCCAAACAGACTCCGCCCGACTGGGTCTTCGGCGTGGTGTGGCCGGTGCTCTACGGGCTCACCGCTTATTCGGGTTACCGCATGTGGAAGCGCCGCCAAATGCCCGGAGCCAAAGTCGCGCTCGGCTTGTGGGGCGCGCAGCTCGCCGCCAATGCCGCATGGAGCCCGCTCTTCTTCGGTCAACACCGCTCCCGCGCCGCGTTGGCCGACTTAGGGGCCAACTTTGCAAGCTTGGCTGCGTACACCGCGCAAGCCGCCAAGGTCGACCGCACTTCAGCCGCGTTGATGGCGCCGTACTTGGGGTGGCTCGGCTATGCGAGCACGCTGAACGCCGGCATCATCGCGCGCAACCCGCGCTGGCTGGCGGGGTAGCAAATGGTGTCTTGGCTACGGCCCGCCGATGGCGACGAACCCGTCTTCGTACGCGCGGCTCACCATTGAGCCGGTGTCGAAGTCGACTGTCTCTTCAAATTCACCCACCACCAACGCGCCGCACATGCCGGTAGCGACACCCCAACTCTCATTCCAGCTTGCCACCCCGCCGAAATGTTTCGACGTCAGGTACCCGCCTTGGGGTGAGTATTTGGCGAGAATAATGTCTGCGCCGCCGACGGTAGAGACAGGGCCGTTGCCGAAGTCAGAGGTGGTGGTGAGGTGCCCTGCGAGAATGATGTTGTCTTGCGCGTCGACCGTTACACCGCGGGCGCGGTCAGGAGTGGCCCCTCCGAAACCACGGGCCCACACCGTGTTGCCGTCGGCCGCCGCGAGGCGCACCAAAAACGCGTCGTCGTTACCCTTGCTGGTGATTTGCACCGCCCCCACCGGCATCGTTTCTTGGAAATAACCCGTCACCACCACGTCTTTGTTCGCGGTGGTGGCGATGCCCCAGCCCCAGTCTTCACCCGGGCCGCCAAAACCTTTCGACCACACGTGTGCCCCCGTGGCGCCCGAGAACTTGGCCACGAAGAAGTCGTACTTGCCACCGGCTGAACGGCCTCCGCCGCCAAAGTCGATGGGCGTGGGGGGGAGGGGAAAAGGCACCATGAAAATCGTCGATACCTGCACCACGTCTCCGTCTTTGTCGACGGCCAGCGCCAGGCCCAAGTCGATGCCGGTGCTGCCGTGACCAAACGCCCACAGCACGTTGCCCATGGCGTCGTATTTGGCAATCAACGTGTCGGTGAGGCCCTTCGACATCAGCGTGTGGCTGCCCACGGTGATAGACCCTTCGAAACTGCCGCTCACGAAGGCGTTGCCCTGCGCGTCGAGGGCCAAACCAGCCAGCGTGTCGGCGCCGGCGCCTCCGACTTTGCGCGAGAAGAGCAGCATGCCGTTGGGGTCGTACTTGGCGAGCACCCCGTCGCCTCCCTGCAGGCCTTGGCCGGTGATGTTGCCGTCGCCCAAGTTGATGGTGCCTTGAAAGTACCCCGCCAGCCACACGTTGCCTTGCGCGTCGACTGCCACGTTGTTGACACCGTCGGTGCCGGCCGCGCCGAAGCGCTTCGACCACAACAGGGTGCCGCTCGAGTCGTATTTGGCGATGAAGCCGTCGTCTTTGCCTGCGCTTTGCAGCGACTGGCCGTTGCCGAAGTCAGCCGTGTACTGAAAGACGCCGCCGACGATGACGTTGCCAAATGCGTCAGTGGCGACCGATTGCATGCGGTCGGTGCCGGTGCCGCCCAAGCGGTGGGTCCACGTGCAGGGGCCGGTGGTGGGCGCCTTGAATTCAGCGGTGACGTTTTTTGACTGGTCCATCGTGACGTAACAAAGGCCGGTGCCGGTGCACGCGCCCGACCAGCCCACGAAGAGCGAGTTCGACTGTGAAACCGCCGCCACCTGCACTTCGGTGCCCGGCGCGTACAGCGCGCTGCAGGTAGAGCCACAGTCGATGCCGGTGGGCACGGTGAAGACTTGCCCGTGGCCGGTGCCCACTTTGGTGACGGTGAGACGGGGGTCGCCTTCGACCGGCAGGGCGTCGAAGGTGCCGATGAGGTGCACGTCGGCGGTCAAGGTGAGCGAGCAGGTGGTTTGGCCCGCGCACGGCCCCGACCAGTCGACAAAGCGCGAAGTGGCGTCGGGTAGCGCCGTCAATTCAACCACCGTGCCCTGCTCGAAGGTGGCGGTGCAGGTGGCGCCACAGTCGATGGGCGTACCGTCTGCTTTAATGACGCCGCCGCCGGTGCCTTGCTTTGACACCACCAACTGCACGGTGGTGGGCATTACGATGACGGGGTCTTTCAGCTCGAAAAGGGCGGTCACCACTTTGGGCTCGCTCATTTGTACCGAGCAGGTGTCGGTGCCGCTGCAGCCTCCGCCTGACCAGCCGATGAACTTCGAGTCGTCGGCCGCCAACGCGGTCAAGGTCACCGTTTCGGAGCGCAGAAATTTTTCGGCGCATGCACTGCCGCAGTCAATGCCCGCTGGCGCAGACGTCACTGTGCCCGTGCCCGAGCCTTGCTTGTCGACGGTCAGCCAGTTGTCAGCGCCCACCAAGCGGTCACCGCATTGGCACGCGAAACACAGGGTGGCAAGACACACGACTTCCCATCGAAATCGACCCAGAGGGCTCATAGCCCAGCGTAACTAGGGTGGCCTTCACACCGTCGTCAAGGCGCGAAAAATGGTTTTTCACCTTGTCGCGCGCCGTCGCCGCCTGAGGAAAATAAAGAGCCCGTACAGCGCGCTCCAGCCCAGTGCTGCGTTCGCCGCCCCGCACCCGCAGCGGCCGGTGACGACGCCGCCAGGCTGCTCTGTCGCGGGCTCGGTTGGTTCGCCGCAGGTGCGGGTGTGGCCGCAGCCTGGGCCTTCTTGGCAAAAGTCAGCCGTGCACGGGTCGCCGTCGTCACAGTTTTCAGACAACATGGCCGTGTCGCCGCACGCTTGTGCCGCGCACACCGGCCGCCGCGCGGTGTTGCCGTCACAGTGGGCATTGCCGCACGCCATGCCGTCAGCGGCGCCTAGACATTCATCGGGAAACGAGAGGGGTGTTTCACGCAAAGCACAGGCCCGCCGCGCGTCAGTGGGTGTGCCGAAAGGGCTCGGCCCGCCGTAGGCGCCTTGTTGCGCGCTGCCTTCACCAGCCATGGCTGACGGGCTGCCGTCGCTCAGCTGGTAGTCACCGGTAGTGACGTTGACGAAGCGCGGGTCGGCGCTGATGTTGCCGCTGCCGTCAACCGCCGCTTGGGTGTTGCTGAACTGCACGTCGAAAACCGCGGTGCCGCCGTCGGCTTCAGTGAGCGGTGAAGGCACCCACAAAATGCTGCTCGTCACCGTGGGCGCGAAGTTGGGCTGGCTTGCTGCGTTCAACAAGTAGTGCTGCACGCCGTCTTTGGCGCCCGCCACGGTGTTGAATGCCAGCCGCGGAGTGAAAGGCGTGGCGCCGTAAGAGCCCACCGACACCAGTGCAATGGGAGCGCCCAAGTCGGTGAAGTTGACGAGCAGGTTGTTCTCGACGACCAAATGGCTGCAGTCGAAGCATGCGATGCCGAAGTCGCGGTCGTTGCCTTGGGGGCGCTGAAAGTCGAGCAGGTTGCCGCGAATGGTGGCGGGCACGCGCACGCCGACAGCGATGAATTCGTCATCAGAGGGCATGCCAGCGTCGACCGCCGCGGTGTCGGTGAAGCCCCGAAACCAGTTGCGGGTGATGACTGCCGGCTGGGTGGCGTTGGTACCGTCGCTGTTTGATTCGACGCTGCTGAGGGCGATGCCCACCGAGTCGATGTTTTGAAAGACATTGCAGTCGATGGTGACGCCGCCGGTGGCGTACACGCCTGCTCCTTCTTGCAATGACTGCGTGCGGCCCATTTGGTTCTGCACCGCAATCAGGTTGTTGCGAATGACGTTGTGCCGAGGCGCTACCTGGGTCGAAACGCCAGCGCCAAAGTTGATGCCGATGAGCTGGTGGTTGTCGAGCTTCACCACGCCACCGGGCCCACGCAGGGTAAAGCCGTCGATGACGATGCCTTCAGCATTGTCAGGAATGCCGAACTTTTCGCCGCGCACCACTTCGACGATGCCCGACAACGCCAGTGCCCCCAAGTCGACTTCGAGTGCCGTCTCGTCAGCGCCACGGTCAGAAATGAGCTGGGTGAAGTTGGGCACCGCGAAGCCCGTCTGCGGCGCGGCGGGCGCGGCATTCTCACGGTAAACCCCGGGCCCCACATGCACCACTGCCGGGTCGGCTTCGGTGGGCAGAGGCTGAAACTGGGTAAAGACAAAGTTGATGCGCTGACAGGGGGCACTTGCAGTGCCGCAGCCCGGCGCATCGCTGCCCAAGGTGGCAACGTAATAGTCCTTCGCCCAGACCGGAGCGGCCACGACGAGGCCGATGAACCCAACGAGTGTGCGAACCATGAAGAGGTGTCGCGTTCACACCACAGAAGGTTGCTTCCAGACTCCTAAACGGGCCGTCACCCAAGAGAAAGCCCTGTGCACAGTTGTGGGCAGTTGAAGAATGAAAAACGCACGGGGACTGCAACTTTGTCGCAGCCTCTACCGAGAACCCCTTTGTATTGCAGCCCCTCGCCCTTGGCTTTGCCTTTGCTGAAGCAGAAAGCCACGAATCGAAAAAAAAAGGAAAACGCCATGTCGGACAAGCGAATTGATTCTCAGCGGTCTTCCGGAGCTCCCAAGCCGCGTAAACGTTTGCCGCTGGTGAAGCGCAATGACGTGGCGAACGAAGACAAAGTGCGTGTCAAAGCAGGCGACATGCTGAGCGCCATTGCGGTGCGCGAAGGGGTGAAGCTGTCGACTTTGCGCAAGTTGAACCCCGGGCTCTTTAGCCCGTATCGGTCACCGGGGGGAGAGGGAACACCGCGTGACTTCTGCCGATAACTGAAGAGTTTCGACGCTTTTCAGAATCGGAAAGGAGCCACGCGGTGAAAACAGACTGTAACGTGTCCC
>JAIBBR010000130.1 GCA_019694575.1 Myxococcaceae bacterium | reverse complement strand
TGGGACGGCTTGACCTACGGCCGCTGCGGAGGCGCGCCCTTTCCTCCCGCGCTGCCCGGCCATTTCACCAGCATTAACGTGGGCGGCATTTTTCAAGCGACGTTTCTCACCCTCGACGCCAGCACCGGCGACACCGTGCTGAACGTGTACTCCACCTCTGAAATGGGCCTGCCCGCGCCGCCCTTCACCGCACACTTGGGCACCGAAACGCTGCACGTCGTCGCCAGCACCGACACCACGCTCACGCTGGCGCAGCCGCTGTCTGCAAACCATTTTGCCCACAACACCGTGCGCGCCGACACCTTCATTCCCGACTGTCGGGCCAACCCCTTTTCATCTGACGGCACCCAGCTGAACTATTGGGAAATGGCGAGCGCCCACGAATGCCTGCACCCCTTGGGCATCGTCTCGAGCGCGGCACCGAATTTCGCGCAAGCACCCACCGCGCCCGGGCATTTGAACAGCAACACCGCCGCGGGCCGTTTCGACCTGATGTACCAAGGCGACCAAGCCTGGGGCTGCGCAATCACCGCCGCTTCGCCCGCCACGTCACCTTGCGAGCTCGACCCCGCGCACGTCGAATATTGGAATGTGCCGATGAACGCGAGCGCCACTGACTTGGCGAAGAGCGTGTTTCTCACGCCCACCCCCGCCAACGCACAGCTGCCCACGGGTTGGTGAGTGTTCTGAAAAACCGAACAATTTTGTTTTGGTTTTACGGATAAACGGCTCAAAGCCTTGTGCGTAGCGTGTGCCTTACGGTGGGCCGGAGCTGTCACAAGGAATCATTTCGATGACATTGGTTCGGCTCGCTTCGTTCGGGTTGCTCACACTTTTCGCGGCGTGTGAAAACCTCCCCGCTTCTTCGCTGGCTCCCTCTGTCAGCGTGCAGCCCTCAGACCCGCGCGTCGAAGGCGAAGCGCCTTACGACGACAGCCCGGTCTCACCTTGCAGCGGCGCGTGCCGTGAGACGGTGGCTTCGGGGCTCATCAACCCCGGTGCTTTGGTCGCCTTCGGCAGCCAAGTGGCAGTGGTGGGCAATGGCGATGTTTCGCTCGTCTCTAAGCGGGGCGGCGCGGTCAAAACGCTTTACCAGGCGAAGCTGCTCAACACTTCGCTGCGTTACCAAGCGGGCCAGCTTTATTTCGTCGAGTTTCGTAACCAGGCGCTCGACCACCCCGAGCCTCGCTCGATTTCGCTGACCGGCGGCGAGCCCAGCTGGCTGTTCGATGATGCACGGTGGCCTTTCGTTCCCGGGCCCGCGGTGACGCTGGCTCCCGACCGCTACACCCCTTTCGCCTTCATCAATGGCGACGGCCAATTCAGAACGACCCTTTTTGAGGGCACCCCAGGTCTGGTCATTCAAAAGCGCCAGAGCGTGGCCGACGGTTGGCTGCCGGCCGCCAACACTCCCCAAGACGACGCTTCTGCGCCCTTCTTTCTCACTGCCATCGACGACAGGCATCTCTATTACGTGGGGACTACCAATCAGATGTTCGCTCTGCCGACGAAGGGCGGTGCGGCGCGACAGCTGACCGCTGCCCCCGTGAACGCGCGGCGCCTGGTGCGCTTCGATGACACCGTGGCCTGGCTGAGCGTCGACAGCCCGCAACGCGGTGATTACGCGGTTGAGTGCGTCGACTTGAAGAGCGATGCGCCCGCCCACGCGCTCGTCGCCTTGCACAGCGAGCACTGGCCCGATGCCCTCACCGTGGTGGGGTCATGGCTGGTGTGGAAAGACAGCCAAGGCATCGCACGGCTGCCACGCGAGGGTGGCACAATCGAGCGCTTGATTGACGCGGCCGACGTGGCTGAGCTGGTGGTCGACGGCAGCTGGCTCTATTTCACCCGCAACACCAACTACGCGATTCACAATGTGCACGGCGATGCCAAAGGAACGGTGGAACGGGTGCGGTGGCAGCCCTGAAAAACCCGCCCTTAGAGCTCGCGGCTCATCAACAGCCGCAGCTTGCCGCTCTTCTTGCTCACCACGGTCTGCACGGTGGTGAAGCCGTTCTTTCGGTAGAAGCTGACCGCGGCGTCATTCGAAGGGTCGACCCGAAGCGCCAGCGTTTTACGGTTCATCTCGCGCGCCACGTCGAGCGCCCGGTTGAGCAATTGGTAACCGACGCCGCGTTTGCGCAGCTCGTTTTTCACCACGATGTTGCGCATGTACGCCGCGCCGGGCACCGGGCCGTCACGTTCGATGGTGACGTAGCCAATCATCGCGCCGCTGACTTTGCCCACTTGTACGAAGGGCCGTAGCTTGGTGAGCGCTTCTAATGAGTCGGCCGGCTTTTCGCCCCTGTCTTTCCACGGGCCCGACGTCGCGCGCATGGCGGCCAGCACGCCCATGTCATCGTCAGTGGGCAGTGCGAATTTCACCTGGCCCGTCAAATCGTTGGGCAAGTGCTTGGGGTCAATGACCGGTGGGGGCTGATTTACGGCGGGCTCTACCTGCTTGGTCGTCATGCGTGCGTTCTCCTAAATTCCTTACGCGAGCGGCCTGCCAACACTTCACGGCTGATCCTACCTTTCGTTGCGGTGATGTGCACGTTTCGTCGATGGTTCCACTGGGAGTGAAAGTCGCACCTTTCCATTCACTTTTTGCGCTGTCATTGCGCCGACTTCGAGCGAGAATGCCCAGCGTGCAACTGAATCACGCCCAGCGAGAGCTCACCGTCAAAATCGTCTATTACGGCCCGGGGTTGTCGGGAAAAACCACCAATCTGCAAATGATTCATCAGCGCACACAACCCGAGGTGCGCGGGCGTTTGCTCACCGTCGAGACCCACGACGACCGCACGTTGTTTTTCGATCTACTCCCGGTTTTCTTCAGCACCCAAAACGGCTTCAAAGTGAAAGTGAAGTTGTTCACCGTACCCGGCCAGGTGATTCATAACGCCACCCGTCGCATTGTGCTGCAAGGCGCCGACGCGGTGGCCTTCATCGCCGACAGCCGCCGTTCTGCGTCGCCCGAAAACAACAACTACTGGAAGAACCTGCTCGAGAACATGCGCGAGAACGGGCTCGAGGCTACCCATGTGCCGGTGGTGATTCAGTACAACAAGCGCGATTTGCCCGACACCCGCACCGACGCTGAAATCGAAGAGACCAAAAAGCGCGGCAAAGAGCCGGTCATCGGCGCCATCGCCATTCGCGGAGAAGGCGTGCTCGAGACATTGCACGCGGTGTTGCAGTCGGCGTACCGCTCTATCGATTCGCGCGCGCACTTGGCCAAAAACATTGGCCTGACCGAAAAAGAATTTCTCACCCAGGTGTTTGCCAACATCGACACCAAAGGCACCGCGCTCGAAAAAGACTTTCCGCCCAAGAAAGCGGCGGAGGCCCGCCCGTGAGCAACCCTCCGGCGCCCGCGCGCGATTCAGTGCTGCAGCGGCGGCTTTCGCTGTCAGACATGCTCGATGTGCCGGCTTTCGCCGAAGTGGTGAAGGGCTTCGTCGAGCTGTACCGCATTGGCATCAAAGTCTTCGACGACAAGGGCACCAAGCTGGCCGACATTAAAATCGGCAACGGTGACTTCTGCGGTTACGTCTTTTCTTTCCCCGACGGGCGCTCGAGCTGCACGGGGTGGGTGGGCCGCGTCAAAGACGGGCCTATCGCTCCGGTGCATGGCGCGCGCTTGCCGGTGCTCGACGACGAGCCAGCGCCGAAAGGCCTGGTGGCCGCGCCCTGCTTTACTGGGTTGCGCTATTTGATTCTGCCCATCATGTGGGAAGGCGACACCTTGGGCCGCATCATCTTCGGGCCGTTTTTGCCTGACGACATGCGGGGTTTTCCCTCGTCGTTGACAGAAATTTCAAAGAACTTCGACATCAGCAAAGCGCAGATACTGGTCGAAAAAATTCGCCGCGCGCCCGAGAGCACCGTCGCCAAAGTGATGCTTCATTTCGCCCAGCTCTTCGACACGTTGTTGTCGGCCGGGCAGAAAATGTTTCTCACCTCGCAAATGCATATCGAGGCCACGCTCGAAACCAACCGCGACTTAGAAGAGCGCAACCAACGCCTCGAAGGCATGAATACGCGACTCAAAGAGCTCGACAGGCTCAAGTCGGCCTTCTTGGCCACCGTCAGCCACGAGCTGCGCACGCCGCTCACCAGCATCATCGGCTATTCAGAAATGCTCGCCGAGGGCCTGGCCGGCCCCATGAACCAAGAACAAGTCGATTACGTGCGCACCATTATGGAAAAAGGCGAGACGCTGTTGAAGCTCATCTCGTCGATTCTCGACATCAGCCAAATTGAAGCGGGCAAAGTGCGCCTGTCATTCGAAGCGTATGACGTGAAAGACCTTTTGCAATCGAGCGCGTCGAGCGTCAGGCCGCAGGCGCAGAAAAAAGGCGTCGACATCGAAGTGAAATTGCCTGCGCACATCGAACGCGCGGTGGGCGACAAAGAACGGTTGCGCCAAGTGCTGGTGAACTTGCTCGCCAATGCGGTGAAATTCACCCCCAAGGGCGGCAAAATCACCGCTTCATTGTCGTTCTCTGACAAGCAACCCGAGCTCAAAAGCGCGGGCTACCGCATCGTGATTGAAGATTCGGGGGTGGGCATTCCTCCCGACCAATTCGACAAAATTTTTCAGAGCTTCTACCAAGTCGACTCGAGCTCGACGCGCGAGTTCGGCGGCGCCGGGTTGGGGCTCGCCATCGTGAAGAGCTTCGTCGAAGGGCACGGCGGCCAGGTGCAGGTGTCGAGCACCGTGGGCCAAGGTTCACGCTTCACCATCGTACTGCCACAACAACCGACCGGGCCGGTGGCGCACATCGCACCTCCCGTGCAAACCCCACCTGAAGACCGTTTTTAAACTGCTGTTTCGCGCGGGAACAGCGGCCCCTCGACCAACGTTGAAGCCCTGGAGCCGCTGCACCCTATAGTACTGGTTACTTAAAGTTTTCCCCGTGTCACTCGACAGCCAAAGCCCTTCGCCTCTCAAGGTGCCTGCGCCGACCGCGGGCATGCCGCGGCACCTGGCGCTGCTGCACAGCGTGCGTCGCCGGCAAAGAAACGCCTTTCTCTTCGAAGCGCTGGTGTGGGCAGTGGCCGCGTGGGTGGTTTGCCTGGCCGTGGCCGGGGTGGTGGCCAAGCTGCACCCGCTGTGGGCACGTTGGGCCATCGCCTGCGGAGCCGTTTCATTCGTCGCCATTTTTTTCGTAGCGGGTTGGCGCCGGGCACAACGGGCCTTGGTGAATGACTTGCAAGCCGCGCACTGGTTGTCGCGCCGTCTGCCCGGCATGAACCATGACTGGGTGGCCGCGGTCGAGCTGCAACAGGCGCTGCAGGCCAGCCCCGAATTCTCGACCGCGCTCGCCAGCGCCTTCTTGCAAGACTTCAACACCCAACTGGCGCAGGTGAACGCCGACAGCCTCGTCGACCGCCGGCCGATTCAACGCGCCCGCTGGGCCATGCTGGGCACCGCCGTCGCCGCCTTGGCGGTGGCGTACACCGCGGGCCCTCGCTGGCTCGAGGGCATTTCGACTTTGCGTGCCGGGCCACCCAAACAAGCCGCAGCCAAAGTGCGCGAGCCAATTACCGGCGACGTGACACTCAACTACCGTTACCCCGCGTACACCGGCATGGAGCCACGCACCGTGAGCGGCACTTCGGGCGAAATTTCTGCGCCGGCGGGCACTGAAGTCGTCTTTCAAACCCGCGCTGACCGCGATGTCGATTCAGCCGCTTTGGAATTGAACGGCAAGCCTGTGCCGCTAAAACTCACCGGCAACCGCGACCTTTCGGGCCGCTTCATGCTCGACAAACCCGGCCAGTACCACGTGGTGTTTTTAGACGGCGCCCGCACCGTGGCCGAAGGCCCCGACTTGCCGGTACACATCGAAGTTGACGGCATACCCCAAGTGCGGCTCACCGCGCCCGACGAAGAGCTCGAGCTCGACCCTGACCGAAAAGATGTCAGCGTGCATTACGAAGTGGCTGACGACTTCGGCATCAAAGACGTCTCGCTGGTGTACCAAGTACAAAGCGGCACCGAGCAGCGCACTCCGCTTTCGCGGCAAGACGGCAAGGCATTCGGCAGCCAATACACGTGGGACCTGGCTGCTCTCAAGCTCAAGCCGGGCCAAGTGGTGAGTTACTACGTCGAAGCGCGCGACAACAATGAAGTGGCCGGCCCACAAAAAGGCGTCAGCCGCACCCAGACGCTCAAGGTGTACAGCGCCGCCGAGCATCGCCGCGAGGCCTTGAAGCGCGCCGAAGAAATTTGGAACCGCCTGGTGACACACTTGGCTGACCGCATGGAGGGCGCTGACCGCTCACCCGCTATCAGCGACGAAATCGCCAAGCGCGGGCTGCCCACCGATGTGTTGGGCTCTACCCTTTCGGTCGACACCTTGAACTTGGCGCAAGAAGTGTACGAAGACAAAGACCCTCCGCTCGAGCTGTACGCGGCACTGGTCAACGTGGGTGACCAGCTCAAGAAAGACGTGCGCACCACGTCAGACGTTCGGCAGTGGTTTCTCAAGTTCAAAAAAAGCGACTTCGGCTTACAGCTGCCCAAACTGGTGAGCCGTGAAATCGAGCACACTGAAAAAAGCGTGCTCTACCTCGAGTCGATGCTCGACCGCGAAAAGCTGGCGGCGCTGAAGCAGCTTTCCAAACAGCTCAAAGAAGACCAACGCGACCTGGCCAAGCTGCTCGAAGAATTCAAGCGCACCAAAGACGCTGACACCCAAAAGGCGCTGCTCGACCAAATGCAGGGCTTGCGCGAGCGCATGGCCGAGCTGATGCAACGCATGACTGAAATTTCCAAAGGCATTCACGACGAGCACTTCAACCAAGAAGCGATGGAAGAAATGATGGCCGACCGCGACCTTTCGAAGTCGCTCAACGACGTCGAAAAGCTGGTGCGCGAAGGCAAGGCCGACGAAGCCATGGCCAAGATGCAAGCGCTGTCGATGGAGCTCGACCAAATGCTCGAGAGCCTGAACGACGCGGCCGAAGAAGCCGAAGCCAACGACAACCCCGAGCTGGCGCAAAAATTCGAAGAATTTTCGAAGGAGCTAGAAGAAACCACCAAGGCGCAAGAGACCTTGGCGCAAGAAACGAAGCAGCTCAAAGACCGCTACCGCCAAGCCCTGCGCGACCGCATCGCCCAGCGCGGCAACGACTTGAAGAACGAGCTGTTGCGCAAAACGGCCGAACTGAAGAAGTCGTACCAAACAGTCGACCCCGACCAACTCGGCTTTCGCGCGGCAGACCCTCACGACGCCCTGCAGCGTGAATTGGAAAACATCGAAGGCGCGCTCAAGTCGAACGATTTCGACATGGCGGCCGAAGCCGCGGCCCAGTCTGACGACAGCGCGGCTGACCTGGCGGCTTACGGCGAAGAGCTGCGCCGGCGCAGTGAGCAACTCAACTTGGCTCCCGCTGACCGCAAAGAAGCCCGTGAGCGCGCCGAGCAGCTCAAGCGCGACGCGCGCAAGACGCATGAGCTGGCGCAGCAGCTGCAAAACCTGTTTCCACAAGCGGGTGAAATGCTCTCGGCCGACGACCAAAAGAGCTTGAAGCAAATGGGGCAGAAGCAGCGCCAGCTCGAGCAGCGCGCCAACAAGCTGAAAAACCAAATGGAGGAGCTGTCGCAAATGGCTCCCGTCTTCGACGACGAGAGCCGCCACGCCATGGACGAAGCCGGCCGGCACATGGGTGAAGCGTCGCGCAAGTTGCAAAGCCAAGATGCCCGCGGTGGCGCCGGTGAGCAGCAAGGCGCGCTTGAAAAACTGAAAGAATTGTCCAAGCAAATGCAACAGAGTCAGTCAGGCCGGGGCGGCAGCGGCAACATGCCCTTGCCGATGATGGCCGGTGAACGGCGCGGGCCCGGCGGCAAACAAAAGAAAATCGACATACCCGATGAAGACCCCAACCGGGCGCCCCGCGAGCTGCGCAAAGACGTGCTCGACGCGATGAAGCAAGGCGCGCCTGACCGCTACAAAGAACAGCTCAAGCGCTACTACGAGGAGCTGGTGCAATGAGCCGTGTGCTGCTCGGCCTGCTGCTCGTCTCTGCCCTGGCCAGCGCGGCAGACCTGGCGGCCAAAGGCGAAGTGAAAGCGCAGCTGTCGGCCATCGAGAAGAACCTTTCGAATTGGCAAATTGAAGAAGCCCAAGGCGGGCTCGACGCGCTCGAAGCGTCGTTGCCTTTAGGCCTGCACAACTTAGAGCCAGTGCATTATTTTCGCGGCCGCGTGCTCTTCGAGCAAGGCAAGTACGCCGAGGCCATTGAGCAATTCAAGAAAGCCGGCATCGAAGACAACCCGGGCAGCTACCTGCGTTTGGCGCAAGAGACCCAGGCGGTGGTGGGCGCTCACCAGAAGGCTGAAAGCGCGCACTTCGTCTTTCTTTTCCCCGAAGGCAAAGACGCGGTGCTGGTGCCGTACGCGCTCGAAACGTTAGAGGCAATTCGCTCGGCGCTCGAAAATGACTTCGGCTACGTACCGCCCGGCAAAGTGCGGGTCGAAGTGGTGAGCAACGCCGCGCAGCTGTCGAAAGTGTCGACGCTCACCCGCGAGCAAATTCGCACTACCGGCACCATCGCCATTTGCAAGTTCAACAAGCTCATGGTCACCAGCCCCAAAGCGGTGATTCGCGGCTACGACTGGCTCGACACCCTGGCCCACGAATACGTGCACCTGGTCGTCTCGCAGAAGAGCGCCAATTCAGTACCCATTTGGATGCACGAGGGCCTGGCGAAATATTTGGAGTCGCGGTGGCGGGGCCCTGCGGGTGGGGCGATGACGCCGTCGACGCTGGCGCTGCTCGGCTCGCGGGTGAAGAAAAACACCTTGGTGCCCTTCGAGAAAATGCACCCTTCAATGGCGCTGTTGCCCACCGCTGAAGACGCCGCCACCGCTTTCGCCGAGGTATTCTTCGCGATGGACTATTTGAGCCATGAAGCGGGCCCACAAGCCTTCAAGGGGCTGCTCAATAAAATGGCGGCGGGCGCTACCGACAAAGCCGCCGTCGAAAGCGTGACCAAGAAGAGTTGGTCGGCGTTCGAAAAAGGCTGGCTGGCGCACATCAAAAAGCAGCCTTTCCCCAAAGAACTGATTCCTCCCAGCAGCAACGAGCGCAAAGAGTTGGCTGAAAATGCCGAAGCCAAGGCAAAGAAGGCGAAAGAGAAAGAAAAGCGCGACATTTCATTCGGCGACTTCGCAGAAATCACCGAAACCGAGGCGCGCAAGTGGGCGCACTTGGGCGAGGTCATGCGCGAGCGTGGCCGCATGGGCGCCGCGGCAGAACACTACAGCCGGGCTTACGAAAAAGTGGGCAGCCGCTACGAATCAGTCTCTAACAAATATGCGCTCACCTTGATGGAGCTCTCGCGTTTCGACGACGCCGAGAAAGTGCTCAAGCTGTCTCTCGAAACGCACCCCGGCTCGGCCCAAACCAACGTGCACCGCGGCCGCCTGGCGGTGCGCAAACAAGAATGGGCGCGGGCCAAAGACGCCTTTTTGCAGGCGCTGGCGGTGAACCCTTTCGACGAAGAAGTGCACATTGGCCTTTTGCGTTCGGCCCTGGCGCTCGGCGACAAGGCGTTGGCAGAGCAAGCCCGCGGCGCGGTAGAGCTGCTTTTGAGGCTCAAGCCCGAAGAGGCGACGGCGCTGGCAATGGCGTATTTGGTTCGTGACGACTTGGTGAACATTGGCATTGTGGCGAACGACAAAAGCGAAAAAAACTTCGATGCCGGCTCGTAACTCCCCCGCGGTGCGGCCTCGTAAGCCGTTGCGCCCCTGGAAACGGTGGCTCCACCAAAAAGCCCACGCCGACGTGCGGCTCACCGCGCTCACCCGCGACAACGTGCGTCTCGCCGTGCACCGCGTCTTTCCCAAGGGCAACGTGCAAGGCGCGGTGGTGCTGATGCATGGCTTGGGCTGCAACCGCTACACCTTTCATTTTCCCCAGCGCTCGTTGGCCCGCTACCTCGCCGAAGCCGGGTGGGACTGTTTCGTGCCCGAGCTGCGCGGCTGCGGCGAAAGTGACTCGCCGCGCGGGCCGACCCGGCTCGATGACTTGCTCACTTACGACGTGCCGGCAATTTTAGAGACGGTGAAGAAAGCCAGCCCCGGGCGGCCGATTCATTGGGTGGGCCACTCGCTGGGTGGC
Organism: Myxococcaceae bacterium; assembly: GCA_019694575.1. Taxonomy (GTDB): domain Bacteria; phylum Myxococcota; class Myxococcia; order Myxococcales; family Myxococcaceae; genus JAIBBR01. The sequence goes on along the minus strand of JAIBBR010000130.1, from coordinate 4,571 downwards.
ATTTTGCTGCTCGCGCATTTGCTTCACACCGAAGACACGTCGATTCGCTCGGGCATTACCCTGGCCAGCGCGCTCGACTTCACCCAAGGGCCGTCGAGCTATTCAGCGTTGGCCTTTGCGCTGCCCCTGGTACGGCCGGTGCCCTTCGTGCCGTGGGGTTTGGTGACGCACCTTTTCTCGCCCCTGCTGGGCCGGGTGCCCAACCCGCTCGAGCGCTTCAACTTCGTCAAGGGAGCCACCGAGCCCGCCATTATACGTGCGTTGCACGCCGACGGCTTTGGGCGCATACCCACGTCGCTTTTCGAGAGCCTGGCCACCGGCTTCGAGAGCAATGGTTTTCGCACCCAAGACGGCTTTCGATTTTTAGAACAAGCGCACCGGTTGAAAACGCCGCTGCTCATCATTTCGGGCGACGAAGACCGGCAGATAAATTCGGCGGCCGTAGCCCACACCGCGAAAGCCTTGGGCAAAGGCGCGCTGTACCTGCCCTTCGGGCGCGCCCACGGCAATAGGCATTCATATGGACATCTTGATTTGGTGCTGGGGCGGCACGCGCCCCTCGAAGTGTGGCCCTGCATCGCCAATTGGCTTTCCCACCCTGGGCGACTAAAAACCTAAGCGAGCCTTAAACGTGAATCTCGAACCTTCGACTGATGACTTGAAAGCCGTAGAAGAGCTGGCGCGCGCCAAGCGTGAAGTGCTCGAGCAAATCGGCAAGCGGGTGGTAGGCCAGCATGACGTGGTAGAGCACCTGCTCATCTCGCTCTTCTCGCGCGGCCACTGTCTTTTCGTGGGCGTGCCGGGGTTGGCGAAGACGCTGCTCATTTCTACGTTGGCTGAAGTGCTGAACCTGTCGTTCAACCGGGTGCAATTCACCCCCGACTTGATGCCGTCAGACATCACCGGCACCGACATTTTAGAAGAAGACCGCGCCACCGGCCGCCGCGAGATGCGCTTTTTGAAAGGGCCGCTCTTCGCCAACATCGTGCTCGCCGACGAAGTGAACCGCACGCCGCCCAAGACGCAGGCCGCGCTGTTGCAGGCGATGCAAGAATACCGCATTACCGCGGGTGGCCGTACGTACCCGTTGGAGCTGCCCTTTCTCGTCTTCGCCACCCAAAACCCGATTGAGCAAGAAGGCACCTACCCGCTGCCTGAAGCGCAGCTCGACCGCTTCATGTTTTTCGTCGACGTCGGTTACCCCACCGCCGAAGAAGAGCTGCAGATTGTAAAAACAACCACCACCGGCCCCGGCTCTGCGCTGACCAAGGTGCTCTCGCCTGAGCAAATTTCGGCGCTGCAAGACTTGGTGCGCCGCGTGCCGGTGCCTGACCATGTGGTGAAATACGCCGTCGACTTGGTACGCGCGACACGCCCCAAAGAAGCCGACGCGCCCGACTTCGTGCGGCAGCACGTTTCATGGGGAGCCGGCCCCCGCGCCAGCCAGTACCTGGTCATCGGCGCCAAGGCCCGCGCCATTCTCTCGGGCCGCTACGTGGCGTCGCTCGAAGACGTGCGCGCGCTTGCCAAACCCGTGCTCCGTCACCGCATGGTGACCAACTTTCACGCCGAGAGCGAAGGCATTACCTCGGCTTCGTTGGTTGAAAAAATCATCGCCGGGCTCAAGGTTTAGGCCCCGAGGCGTTTCGACGTGCCCGTTCTCGACGCACACTTGTTGTCACAACTCTCGGGCGTCAAATTGCGCGCCCGCGCGGTGATGGAAGGCGTGCTCTCAGGCCTGCACAAGAGCCCTCACCAAGGCCAAAGCGTCGAATTTGCCGAGCACAAAGAATACGCACCGGGCGATGAGCTGCGCCATTTAGACTGGAAAGCCTTCGGCAAGTTCGACCGCTATTACGTCAAGCGCTTCGAGCACGAAACCAACCTGCGCGCGATGATGGTCGTCGACGCCTCGGGCTCGATGAATTACCAAAGCGGCCCCTTAAGCAAGCTCGACGTGGCCAAGGTGCTGGCGGGCGCGCTCTCATATTTATTGGTGCGGCAACAAGACGCGGCGGGGGTGAGCTTCGTCGGCGGCGGTAAAACCGAAGACATACCGGCGCGTGCCGCGGCCAACCACATCAACGTCATCATCGACGCGCTGAGCGGGTTAGAAGCCAAAGGCTCTACCGACTTGTTCACCGCGGCTGACCATTTGGCCGAGCGGTTGCCGCGCCGTTCGCTCGTCATTGTTTTCTCTGACTTTTTCGATGACCGTGAAGAAGCGCTGAAACGGTTGCTCGGGCTGCGAGCGCGCAAGCACGACGTGGCGGTGTTTCATTTGGTTGACCCGTACGAGCTGACTTTTCCCTTTGAAGACCCCACGCTGTTTCTCTCGATGGAAGATGAGCAGCGCCTCGAAATCAACCCGCGCGAAATCAAGCAGAGCTACCTAGAAGAGTTTCAAGCTTTCTTGAAGCGCACCCGTGAAACGTGCACTGCCGCTGACGTCGACTACGAGCGCGTGCGGTTGGACGAGCCGCTCGACACCGTGCTGTTGCGCTTCTTGGGCCGAAGGGCGGCGCGATGACGTTCGCTTTTCCCGCCATGCTGTGGGGCACTCTGGCGGCCTTCATACCCCTGCTGATTCACCTCTTCGACCGGCGAAGGCCCCGCCCGCACCCTTTTGGCGCCATTTCTTTCGTGCTGCGCAGCCAAAAGCGCACCGCCTCGCGGCTCAAGCTGAAGCGGCTGCTCATTTACGCGTTGCGCACCTTGATTCTGTGCGCCATTCCGCTCGCGCTGGCCAAGCCCGAGTTGACACGGCAACAAATCGCCGTGGTGACGAAGCAAAAAGTCGCCGCCACGGTGGTGGTGCTCGACGCTTCGCTGTCAATGCGCTGGGCCGATAGAGAGCCGCTCTTCGAAGTGGGCCGGGGGTTGGCAAAATCGGCCGTGCAAGACTTGGCGCACGAAGAGCCGGCCACGGTGCTGGTGTGCGGCCAACGGCCGGTGGTGCGCGCTCCATTGGGCTTCGACCGCAAGTCGCTCATCACCGCGCTCGACGAAGCGCAGCCTGACTACGCGCCGTCTGACTTGAATACCTGCCTCGAGCTCGCCGCGCAGTCGCTGGCCGACAGCCCCATGCTGGGCCGCCGCATCGTCTTGGTGAGCGACTTCACCCAAGGCGCGCTGAAATTCGAGCGGCCGCTGCCCACCTTCAAAGGGCCGCAAGGTGAATCGCTGCGCCCTGACATCGTGCTGCGCGACGCCGCCGCGGACCGAACCGAGCTACCCAACCGGGCGGTCATCGACGTGCGCGCCGAGCCCGCCACGCAAATGGGCCCTCGCGCGTATCAATTCACCGCGGTGGTGAAGAATTTCTCAGACACACCGGTGAAAGACTTGGAGCTGGCGCTGCGCATCGACGGCAAGACAGTCGGCAAAGGCTTCGTCGATTTGGCCGCGCAGGGCACTGCGCAGAAAGTGCTCACCCACCGCTTCGAGTTGGGAGGCACCTTCACCGTCGAAGTGTCGCTGCCCACCGATGCGCTGCCTGACGACGACCGGCGCACCACCGTGGTGCAGGTGCCTCGTGAATTGAAAGCGCTGCTCGTCAACGGCTCACCCAGCCCTCAAAAGTACCGCGACGAAGCATTCTTCGTCGATGCGGCGCTCTCGAGCGCGGGCTCACCCATACGGCCGGTGCTGCGCGACACCGAAGCCGCATGGGCCGAAGATTTTCTCGGCTACGACGTGGTGATGCTGCTCAACGTGGCGGCGCCTCCTGAAGCGGTGGCCGCGCGGTTGAAAACATTCGTCGAAGGCGGCGGCGGTTTGTGGGTGTCGATGGGCGACAATGTCGACGCTGATGCGTGGAATGCGCGCATGGGCTCGCTGTTGCCGCGCGCGTTGCGGGTGGTGAAAACGTCAGTTGAGCCGCAAGCGCCCGACGCCCGCTCCCGCGCCGCGAAGCTGTCGCAAATGTCGCTCTTGCACCCGCTCTTTTCGCCTTTCACCGGCAAAGCGCGTGAAGGGCTTTTGAGCTCGCGTTTCTATCGCTACATGTTGCTCGAGGGAGATTCGGCGCAAGGAGCCGCTCCCGGCGAAGTGTTGGCGTCACTCGATGACGGAGCGCCCGCGTTGACCGCCAGCCGGCCCGGCAAAGGGCACGTGTTGCTCTTCACCTCTACCGTTGACCGCGACTGGAGCGATTTTTCGATTCGCACCAGTTTTTTGCCGCTGATGCAACGCATGGGCGCGTGGCTGGCCGGCGCGTTGGACGAGCGCGACGACTTGCGCACGTTGGTGGGCAACACGCTGACATTGAAGGCTGATGCATCAGCAGAGCCAGCGCTGGCGAAGAGCCCCAAAGGCGTGGAGCTGAAAATCGAAGCCCAGCCTGACAAGACATTCAAAGTCGGCCCGCTCGACGAGCCAGGCGCGTACACCGTCGTGGGGAGCAATGGTCAGCCGTTGCCTTCACTCGCATTCTCAGTGGTGCTCGACAACGCCGAGAGCGAATTGACGCGCTTCAAGCCTGAAGAGTTGGCTGAATATTTCGGCGAAGAAGCGGTGCGCGCGGGCGGAGGCAACTCTGACGCGCCGAAGACTCCACTGTGGACCTGGCT
>JAIBBR010000129.1 GCA_019694575.1 Myxococcaceae bacterium | reverse complement strand
CGCCGAGGCGCCCGGATGGCGAGGCGCGCGACCGAGATTTACCAGTGGTAAGTCGCAGGGAGCGTAACGCGGACAGCCGGGATGGATCGGCGCTGATATGGAGCGTTTATTTTGTGGCGGGCCCTTTAGGGTGTTCCGCCCGCTTCACCTTTATTGCTTTTCAACAAGGCTTCGCGCTCTACCAAGGCCTGATTGCGCAACCGCTCAATCTGCTCGTCCCAATAGGCAGCGGGGTTGCCCCGGTCTACCGCCTTGGCCGCGCGCAACGCTGACACCGCGTCGGCATAGCGCTTGAGCTTCTCAAGCACGCTCGCCTCTTGCGCGTAGCTCAGCGACGACGGAGCCACCTGCGACGCCGAGCGGTACACCGCCAACGCGCGCTCGAGCAAACCTTCAGAGCGGTAACTCGAAGCCTCGAGCGAGAGCAGCTCAGAGCGCAGCGAACGCTCGAGCGCCACCGCCTGCGCGCCGTGCAACGACTTGCGGGCCTCGGCATATTCTTTGGCGTCGACCAGCGCCTGAAACAGCGCCCGGGTCAGCGCCACGTGGCCAGGGTGCTTTTCGAGCGCCGCCGCGAGCACCGCGCGGGCTTCGGCGGTCTGCCCCTGACGGGTGTGCAGCTCGGCGCGAGCCAGGCTCCACTCGGGGCTCTGGCCCAATTCAGGCACGGTGACTTCGAGCAGGGCTTGGGCGTCTTCCCACCGCTCGAGCTCGGTGAGCATCGTCACGCCGCGCAGCGCCAGCGCTCCAATGTCTGAACGGTCTTCGAAGTCGCTCACCGCTTTCACCAGCACTTCGGCGGCTTCGATGTTGCGCTTCGAGCCGCTCAACGCATTCACCAACGCCATCACCGCGGGCACGTTGCGGGGCACCAAATCAAACAGCGCGTCAGCCCCTTTGGCGGTGCGAATGGCCTCGGCCAACAACGCCCCGCCATCGGGTGCGTTGGCGTACGCCAGACGGTACTCGAGCCGCGACTGCGCGGGGTGCCCCATGCGCAACAACGCCCGCGCCGCCACCCGGTGCGACTCGGTTTCAATCGGGTACAGGTAGAGCGCACGGTTGGCGAAGGCCAGCGCCTGGGCAGCGTCGAAAGGCACCGCCGAGGCATAGCTCGCCGCCACCAACGCGTACGGCCAATAGTCGGCCGGCCGCCGGTCAATTTCACGCAGCGCCGCGGTGCGCACGTCAGAAGGGCGCGAGGCTTGAACCTTCGCTTCACGCAATGTCGCGTCGACCGCTGACAGGGCGGGCCACGCCACCCAACAGCCCACCACCGCCAGCGCTGACGCCACCCCCACCACGGGCACACGTGGAACTTTGATTTCCCAGCGTGTCGCCGTCGACGCGGCGGCCACCCCCACTACCGCGAACCACGCAGTGCCCACGCCCAGAAATTCTAAATTGAAGTCGGCCAGGTTGTGCACCACCACCGCCAGCGCGGCGATACCGACAGACAGCGCGAATGCCGAGTGCTTGAGCCCCTTCGCCAAGCGGTAACCCAAAAAGCCGGCTGCTGCCAAAAGCAACGCCGTGAAGGGCACGCCATATTCAACCAGCCATTGCAGCAACCAATTTTCAGGGTGAGTGAAGGTGCGGCCCGCGTGGTGGCCAGCAAAACGGGTGAAGCCCACTTCGAAAGCGCCCCGCCCCATGCCTGCTCGCGCGTAGTCCATCGCCGCTTCGAGCGCACGCGGCCACAAAGTAAGCTTGGTGAAAGCCGACACCGCGTCGCCAAAGCGCTCGGTGAGCGTCTCGTACCAAAGGCCCACGCCCACTGCGCCAGCCAGCACCGCCGTCAACAAGGCGCCCAACAAACGGTCGGGTACCTTCACTTCGGCGCTCCGACGTTCTTCACGCGGCGTGCGCAAGCGCTGCCACACGGTGGTGAGCAAAACGGCCACCGCGGCCAGCGCGAAAACGACAATGCCCGCACGCGACAGCGTCACCAACACGCCCATGGCGCAAGCGCCGAAGACTGCAAGCCACCCCGCCCGGCCCAAACGTTGCTCAACATGCAGCGCGAAGGTGAGCGCCAGCGTGCCCGCCAACACCAAAAAGCCCGCCATGTGGTTGCCGTTACCGAAAGGCGTGAGCAACCGCGGCGCCGCATTAGAAAAGCCAAACACGCCGAACAATTTGTCGAAGCCCAACAGCGCATGCAGCGCGCCAAAAAGCACCAGCCCCCCGCCCGTCAACGCCACAGTGCGCAGCACCCGGTGCTTGTCTGAAGAACGGGAGCTCGAGGCAAATTGATACGCCGTGCAGAGCACGAAAAAGCCGAACACATGCTTGGCCACGCTGAGCCACGTCGCAGGCGGGTCGGCTGAAACCGGCCGCCATGACGACAGGCCCAGGGGCACCACCGTAAAGTCACGCAAACCCGCCGCGGGAGGGCTCACCACGTCGAGCAGCGACGGCGGCAAAGGCACCACTTGAAAGAGTGAAATAACCGCGCCGGCCAGCGGCACCCACGCCACGTAAGGTACGTCGAGGGTGTCTTTGTGGGTCGTCGCCAACAGCAGCGCGGCGACAGCGAGCGGCAAAGCGCCCCACAGCACCCACGGCGGCACGCCACCCCAGGCCAGCACGCAGCCCACCACCAAGACGTCTAATAAGACATAGGCAAAACGAAAAGGGCTGCGTCGGCTACCGGCCATAAGCTTGCGCGGAAGTTAAACGAGTCTTTCCTTCAGTGGGGTGAATCGCTTTTTAATTTCTCACCGCGCGGGCCGGCTTGAGCGGAATCACGTCGGCGGCGGGGCGCGCACCATCGTTCTGGGCGCGTTGCAACTCGGGCACCAACTGTTTCACCCGCTCGAGCAGGGCCGGCATCGCCAAGCTGTCAGCTTCACCCACCAAGCCGTCGATGACTTGCACCACTGCGTCGTAGGGGCGAGGCGCCAAGCGCCCAATGAAGATTTTAGGGTGCAGCGTCTTGTCGGCGTTTTCGTCGGCGGCGTTGAGCTCTTCAAAAAGTTTTTCACCTGGCCGCACGCCACTGAATTTGATTTCGATGTCTTCGCCTGGCTTCAAACCCGACAAGGTGATGAGGTCTCTGGCCAAGTCGACGATTTTCACTGGCTCGCCCATGTCGAGCACGAAAATCTCACCGCCCCGGCCCATGGTGCCCGCTTGCAGCACCAATTGGCTCGCCTCGGGAATGGTCATGAAATAACGGCGCATGTCGGGGTGAGTGACGGTAATGGGGCCTCCGGCGGCAATCTGCTCCTTGAAAATGGGGAGCACGCTACCCGCCGACCCCAGCACATTGCCAAAGCGCACCGCCACGAAACGCGTCTTCGAGCGCTGTGACATTGCCTGCACGTAAATTTCGGCCACCCGCTTGGTGGCGCCCATCAACGAAGTGGGGTTCACCGCCTTGTCGGTAGAAATCATCACGAAGCTGTCGACGTTGAAGCGGTGAGCCAAGTCGGCCACCACCCGGGTGCCGCCCACGTTGTTCTTCAGCGCTTCACCGGGGTTCGCCTCCATCATTGGCACGTGTTTGTGCGCGGCGGCGTGAAACACCGCTGACGGCTGGTGGGTGACGAACAGGCGTTCCATGCGGCGCACGTCGCAAATGTCAGCCACGCAGGGCACGGTGTGCAGCAGGGGAAATTTCGCCGACAGCTCGCGGTGAATTTCGAAGAGCGCGTTCTCGGCCTGCTCAACCAAGAGCAGCTGCGATGGCTTGAAGCGCGCCACCTGGCGGCACAATTCAGAGCCGATGCTGCCACCCGCGCCAGTCACCATCACCACCCGGCCTTCGAGCAAGGCCACCAGCGAGCGGGTGTCGAGCGTTACCGGTTCACGGCCGAGCAGGTCTTCAATGTCGACACTGCGCAGCTGGTTCATCGTCACGTGGCCGTCGACGACTTGGTCGATACCGGGAATGGTGCGAATGGCCACTCCCGCCGGTTTGCACGCGTCTAAAATGCGGCGCATTTGCTTGCCGTTGGCGGTGGGTATGGCGATGACGATTTCGTTGACTTGCCGCGAGCTCACCACCGCCTGCGCCTGGTCTACCGTGCCCACCACGGGCACTCCGTGAATGTGCTGGCCGATTTTGCGCCGGTCATCGTCAACCACCGCCACCGGTTGGTAGCGGTGTGCGTACATGCGCTGCATTTCGCGCAACAGCATTTCGCCGGCGTCGCCCGCCCCCACCACCAAAATGCGGCGGCGTTCGGCACGGTCAGCTTCTCGGGTCACGGCGCTGGCCAACTGCCACAGCGAGCGAATGCCGAAGCGCAACCCGCCCACCAACATCATCGTCAACAACCAGTCGATGACCAAAATAGAACGGGGAAAGCTGCGGTGCCCACCCAGCACGATGAACAGCGCGAAGAGGCCCGTGGCCACGGTGGCGGCACGAAAGAGCGACACCAAGTCGCGCGCGCCCGTGTACCGCCACATGCCCGAAAACATGCCGAACCAGGCGAAGCACAGCAGCTTGAAAACCAAAATCGCGCCCAGCCAGGCGTAGCTAATGGGAAAATACTCTTCGGGAATCGAGAACTCGAAGCGCAGCAAAAACGCGCCCAAAATCGAGGCTGAAAAAAGCGCGGCGTGCACCAGCACCACCAACGCCCGGCGGTAGTGCAGCATTAATTTTTGGCCAAGCGTTTGATTCATCTTGTGCGACGACCTGTTTGTTTAAGTGCCTGCCCGACGGGCTTCTATTCAGCGGCCGTGCGTTTTCGACAACCCTTCAATGGCTGCGCACACTTCGCTCAGCTCGGCCTGCGTCATACCGGGGAAAATGGGCAGCGACACCAGCTGGGGCCACAGCGCTTCCGCCACGGGAAACAGCCCTTCGCTGTAGCCATAGGTGCGCCGGTAATAAGGGTGCAGGTGCAGCGGCATCCAGTGTACTGAACAGGTAATGCCCTGCTTCTTGAGCGCGTCGATGAATTGGGCCCGGTCAATGTTCCACGCTTGCGGCACCAACCGCATCGAAAACAGGTGCCATGAGTGTTGCCGGTTATCTAACTCACGCGGCAATTCCAGGCCCGGCACTTTCGACAACCGCTCGATGTACTTTTTCGCCAATGCGCTGCGCTCGGCCCACAGCGCGTCAGCCCGCTTCAACTGGTGCAGCCCCACCGATGAAGCAATGTCAGTGAGGTTGTACTTAAAGCCGGGTGCTTCAATCTCGTAGTACCAACTGCCGTCGTTGGTGAACCGTTTCCACGCGTCGCGCGAAATGCCGTGCAGCGACATGATGCGCATGCGGTCGGCCCAGGTGTCGTCTTGGGTCACCACCATGCCGCCTTCGCCAGTGGTGATGCACTTGTTGGCGTAAAACGAGAAGCAGGTGATGTCGGCGGTGGTGCCTACTTTACGCCACGGCGCTTGCGGCGACGAACGGTAAGCCGCCGGCAGCGTGTGGGCGGCGTCTTCAATGACCGGCACGTTGAAAGCCTTGGCGACCTCATGCACCGCGTCGACGTCGACCATTTGGCCGCCATAGTGCATGGGAATAATCGCCTTCACCGGGCCATAGGGAGCCTTCAGGCCCGCCACCTTTTGCCCCGCCAGCAAAGCCTCCATCGTGCGGCGCAGCGCCTTGGCGTCGATGCACATCGAATCGCGCTCGCAGTCGACCAGCACCGGAGTGGCTTCGAAATAACGCACCACTTCAGCAGTGGCGGCGAAGGTCATTGTCGGTACCACCACCAAGTCCCCCCGTTTTACGCCCACCGCTTCGAGCGCCAGGTGCAGCGCGGCGGTGCATGAATTGAGCGCGATGGCGTGCTTGGCACCCACCGACTTGGCGAACTGCGCTTCGAATTCTTTGGTGCGCGGGCCCGTGGTGAGCCACCCCGACTTCAGGCACGCCACGACTTCATCAATTTCAGCAGCAGAGATAGACGGGCGAAAAAAAGGCACGGACATGGCTTTCTCCTCTACCGCACTTAGGGCCGTTCGCCCACAGCACCATTCATTTCGAAGGCTCGTGGTTGAGCCGCTCGATGGCTTGGGCTGACTTTTGCAACGCAGGGTGCGTAGAAGCGCCCGGCCGCACCACCACCAGCGCGGTGCGCAGCAAAATGCCCAAATCGTACACCACTGAAGAGCGCTGCACGCCCTCGAGCGCCACCTGCAATTTGGCGGGCATCACCGCCTGCACATAGCCGCGCTCACGGTCATGGGCCTGCGAGAGCAGCTGCTCTTCGTCGCGAAACACCAGCGACGCCAAGTCGGTAATGCCCGGCCTCACCTCGAGCAGCGGCAACCATTCGGGTTTGTATTGTTCGACATAGCGGGGCGCTTCGGGCCGTGGCCCCACCAGGCTCATTTCACCCTTCACCACGTTGAAGAGCTGCGGCAATTCGTCGAGCTTGGTTTTGCGAAGCAGCCGGCCGACACGGGTAATGCGGTCGTCACTTGACGCGGTCACCGCCGGGCCTTTGCGCTCGGCGCCGTGCACCATTGAGCGCAGCTTATAAATGCGCAACGGGCGGCGGCCCCTGCCCACGCGGGTCTGCACGAAGAACGCAGGGCCCGGCGAATCGAGCTTCACCAGGGTGGCCGCCACCGCCATCACCGGCACCGACACCAACAGCGCGGGCACGCCCAGCGCCAAGTCCAGCAGGCGCCGGCTCATTTCGCGGTGCTTCGCTGCCGAAAGAAGTCGACGGTGCGCTCGATGCCTTGCTCCAGCGGCACCTGGGGCTGCCAGCCGAGCACCTTCTTGGCGTGAGCGGCGTCGAGCACGCTGCGCCGGGCCTCGCCGCGCTTGCCTTCTTGGTAGAGCGGCCCATCGCCCCGGCCCGCGGCTTTCGCCACCAAAAACTGCACCTGGTTGATGTCGGTTTCCACACCGGTGCCGATATTCACCGCGCCTTGTACGTGGGGCCTTTCAAGCCCCGCCACGTTGGCCGCCACCACGTCGCCCACGTAAACGAAGTCACGCGTTTGCAGCCCGTCGCCAAAAACCGTGCAGCGTTCACCCGCCAAGCACTTGAGAGAAAAAATCGCCACCACGCCTGCTTCACCGTGCGCGTTTTGCCGCGGGCCGTAGACGTTGGCGTAGCGCAGCGACAGCGCCGACCAGCCATACATGTGCGCGAACGAATTGAGGTACAGCTCGCCCGCCACTTTCGCCACCCCATAGGGAGAAGCCGGGCGCGTGGCATGCGACTCATCGGCCGGGTAGCGGTCTTGTTCGCCGTACGCCGCTCCACCTGACGAAGCGAAGAGCACCCGGCGGGTGCCCGCTTCACGGCAGGCTTCGAGCAAATTGAGCAGGCCCAGCACGTTGACGCGCGCGTCGAAGAGCGGGTCAGCCACGCTCTTGCGCACGTCCATCTGAGCGGCGTGGTGGTTGAGCACGTCGGGCTTGAAAGCAAGCAACGCGTCGCGCGCCGCTTTCGAGCCAATGTCGCATTCGGCAAATGTCGCTTGGGCTGGCAGGTTGTTTCGCGAACCGGTCGACAGGTCATCGATGATCAACACCTCGTGCCCGCGCTCGAGGTAAGCGTCGGCAATCTGCGAGGCGATGAAACCGGCGCCTCCAGTGATGGCGATTTTCATGGCGTGCCGACATACCCCAACTTTGAACCTTTTCACGCTTACTGGGCACCGAACCTCGTGGTAAGCGCCCAGCCCGTATACGGCTAGCCGCTTCTTCCTCGAAGGATCACCTTCTCAAAAATGGCTTCTTTCTTCGCGCACGAACGAGCAATCGTCGAATCAGCCGAGGTCGGCCCCGGCACCCGGGTGTGGGCCAACGCGCACATTTTGCCCAAGGCCAAAGTGGGCGGCGATTGCAACATTTGCGATGGCGTCTTCATCGAGAACGACGTGCGCATCGGCAACCGCGTCACACTCAAGTCTGGCGTACAAGTGTGGGACGGTGTGACCCTCGAAGACGATGTCTTCGTCGGCCCCAACGCCACGTTCACCAACGACAAGTACCCGCGCAGCCGTCAGTACCCAAACACTTTTCCCAAAACGCATGTCTACAAAGGCGCGAGCATCGGAGCCAACGCCACCATTCTGCCCGGCCTCACCATTGGGCCCGGAGCAATGGTGGGCGCCGGCGCGGTGGTGACCAAAGACGTGCCGCCTTACGCCATCGTCACCGGCAACCCCGCCCGCATCGTCGCCACTGCGGGGCCCAAGGGGCCACTCGAGGTGTTGCCCGCTACGTTCACCGGTGAGCTGCCCGGTGGCAGCCGCTTCGTCAAAGTACCGGTGGTCGAAAGCGCGCGCGGGCTGCTTTCATTTCTCGAGCTGAAGAGCGGGCTGCCGTTTTTGCCGCACCGTTATTTCACACTGTCGCGGCTGCCCGACGGAGGCATGCGCGGCAACCATTCACACCGCACCTGCCACCAATTCTTTTCGTGTCTTGAAGGCACCGTGCGCATCGCGCTCGACGACCACCGCACCCGCGCCGACGTGTTGTTAGACGGGGCCAAGCAAGGCTTGCACGTACCTCCGGGCGTGTGGGTGACGCTTTTTGGCGCACAACCGTCGACGGTGGTGTTGGTGCTGGCGTCTGACGCCTACGACGAAGCCGACTACATTCGAACCTACGAAGACTTCGTCGCCAGCCGGAGCGCGCGTTAATGGCGCAGGTGCCCTTCTTAAACCTGAAGGCCGCCTATGAAGAGCTGAAGCCTGCGCTTGACGAGGCGCTGCTGCGCACCGCTGCGTCAGGTTGGTACTTGCTGGGCGACGCGCTGAAAACCTTCGAAGCGGCCTATGCGGCGCACACCCAAACCGCGCACTGCGTGGGCGTCGCCAACGGGCTCGACGCGCTGCATTTGGGCTTGGCCGCGTTGGGCGTGGGCCCTGGCGACGAGGTGATTGTTCCTTCCAATACATACATCGCCACTTGGCTGGCAGTATCGGCCGTGGGGGCCGTGCCGGTGCCGGTAGAGCCCGACGAAGCCACCTTCAACCTCGACCCGGCGCGCATTCGGGCGGCGTTGACGTCGAAGACGCGCGTCATTCTGCCGGTGCACTTGTATGGGCGACCCTGCGACATGGGCGCCATCATGGCCTTGGCCCACGCGCACGGGCTCAAAGTGTTGGACGACGCGGCCCAAGCGCACCACGCGCATTACCGTGGCAAACCGGTGGGTGGCCTGGCGCACCTCACCGCGTGGAGCTTTTACCCCGGCAAAAACCTGGGCGCTTTCGGCGACGGAGGGGCCGTCACCACCGATGATCCGGCGCTGGCCGACCGCGTACGCGTGCTTCGCAATTACGGCTCGCGCGTCAAATACGTCAACGAAGTGAAGGGCGTGAACAGCCGCCTCGACGACGTGCAGGCCGCGGTGCTCTCGGCCAAGTTGCCCCATTTGGCAAAGTGGAATGCGCGGCGAACGGCGTTGGCCAACCGCTACCTCGAAGCGCTCCAGGGCTTGCCGCTCACTTTGCCGTCGATGTCGAGCGTCGAGCAGTCAGCGTGGCACTTGTTCGTCGTCAGAGCGCCCCACCGCGACGCGTTGCAGAAGGCGCTCAAAGAGCGCGGCGTCGACACGCTCATTCATTACCCCATTCCTCCCTTTCTGCAAGACGCGTACGCCGAGTTTCGCCCGCGCGCGGCAGAATTTTCACTCGCCGCGCAAATGGCCAAAGACGTGCTCAGCTTGCCGATGGGCCCTCACCTGAGCATCGCGGAGCAAGATCACGTCATCGCCGCGGTCAAAGCCTCGCTCTCGTAACCATGGCCATTTTTTCAATCGTGGTGCCGGTTTATTTCAATGAGCCAAACCTGGGCGACACCGTGCCAGCGCTGCTGTCGTTGGAAAAAGACTTGGGCGGCGACACGCTCGAGCTGGTGTTCGTCGACGACGGCTCGCAAGACGGCTCGCTCGAAGTGCTGCGTGAATTTCAACAGGCGCACCCCGACAAAATTCAAGTGGTGAAGCTGACCCGCAACTTCGGTTCGATGTCGGCCATTCTCGCGGGCATGCACCATGCCCGAGGCGACTGCGTGGGCATGATTGCCGCAGACCTGCAAGACCCCCATCAACTCTTCATTGAAATGCATGACCACTGGCGCCGCGGCGCCAAGGCCGTTTTCGCGGTGCGCGCTGACCGTGAAGAAGCGTTTAGCCAAAAGCTCTTTTCAAACACGTATTACGCGTTGATGCGGCGCTTCGCCCTGCCCGGTTACCCCGCGGGTGGCTTCGACTTCTTTCTCATCGACCGCCAGGTGGTTGAGCACTTGAAGAGCATCAACGAGAAAAACACCAACTTGATGTCGCTGGTGTTTTGGCTGGGCTTTCACCCCACGATGATTCCGTACACCCGAAGGGCACGCACCAAGGGTGTCTCGCGGTGGACTTTCTCGAAGAAGGTGAAGCTCTTCATCGATTCATTTGCCGCGTTTTCGTACGTGCCCATTCGCTTCTTCTCGCTCTTGGGAGCGCTGATTGCCGCCGCCGCCTTCGTTTATGGGGCGTACGTGCTGATTGCAGCGTTGTTTGGAGGCATACCGGTGAAGGGCTATGCACCGCTGATGGTGGTATTGGCTTTCGTGTCAGGCGTGCAGATGCTGATGCTCGGTATTTTGGGCGAGTATTTGTGGCGGGTGCTCGATGAAACACGCCGTCGGCCGCCCTTCGTGGTGGACCAAGTGTGGGCCAACCGGGTTACGGCTGGGCAACCGCTTGTGCCTCGTCAGACAGCATTAGAGAAGTGACCTTGCCGGCTGGCACCGTCGACCGCCGCGGCACCCACGCGGGTACCGGGCAGCGAGTAACGCGCTTCGACGCGCAGAATATGTTGTATTGACTTCCACTACATCGAACATCGCGTATGCGCTGAACCAAGTGGCTTGATTGGCGAACAGTTCCCAGCGCGTGTAACAGCAGTGCCTAAAGAAGCAACCTGTGTTGCACGGTTGGTCTAAAAGCCGCTCGGTGCAAGGGTTACCTCGTACATGAAGCGGCAGGGCCGACATCTCACGTGAGCCGACGAGAGCTCATCGCATTGGGCACGGTTTGCGCGCTCCTCGCGTTGCACGCGGGCTTGTTCAAAGCGACGGGCGGAGATTTTGGCGCGTTCCATCTCGCCGGCGAGCGTGCGCTCACGGCCCAGCCGCTGTACTTTGCCGACGAGGCCAACCCGTTCAAGTATTCGCCCGCCGCGGCGATGCTTTTCGCGCCGTTGGGAGCACTGCCGGTAACCGTGGCGCGCGTATTATGGGCAGTGCTGAGCGGCATCGCGGCGTGGGTGTTTCTGCGCGAGGTGAGCCATGCCGTGGTGCTCTCTTCGGCCGCGCAATCGAGGCACGCGGTGGTGCTGGTGTTGGTGGCTCCCTATCTCTTTCATCACTTCGCCCTCGGGCAATGCGACACGGTGCTCCTCGCGGCAATGGCGGTGAGTGAACGTGACGCAGAGCGGGCGCCCTGTCGATCGGGCATGCTCTGGGCGCTGGCCTGCGTGTTCAAGCTGCCGTTTCTCATTTTTCTGCTACCGGTGTTGCTCCTTCGACAATGGAGACGGCTCGCCGCGTGCGTGACAACACTGGGCGTCGCTTGGGTGGCCCAAGCGGTGTGGTTCGGCGGCGTCTCACAGCTGAACGGCTGGTTGCGCGTGCACGAAATCACCACCCCGCCGCTGTTGTGCAGCGGCCAGAACCAAAGCGTCTTTGCTTTGGCGTGCACACTTGAGAACGCGACAGTTCCCATGCCTTTCGGGGTGCTCACTCTGGCGTGGGGGGTTGTTGGCACGCTCGCCCTGGCCGTGGCGCTGACCTGGCGGCGCGATGACAAAAAAGGCAGGGTCATTGTGCTGGCATCAGCGTTTTGGCTGACGGCCTTTTTTTCTCCGCTGGGTTGGTGGACAAATCTGATCGCGTTGGCTCCCGCGCTCTACGCCCTGGTTGAATTGGCAAAGTCACACCCTTCTCCATGGGGGCGAAGGGTGGCGTGGGCAGTGCTGGGCTGCGTCGGCATCATCGGCTGGCTGAACTTCGACACCTTAGGTCGCGAGCGCTTCGAAGTCTTTTTGCACTGGCGACACTTCGCACTCGGAGGCCTGGTGGCGGTGCAGACGATGGCCTGGCTCACGGTGACCGAACTGCACCTTCATGATTGACTGACGGCTCGGGCCTTTCGGTACGCCTCAAACTCTGAAGGGCGCAGATGGTAACGGGCAAACGTCGCGGGGTTCAGTGACGCAAGCTCCCGCTCGACCATCGCGACAAATCTCGTACGTTCTGCCGCGGCCAGGTGCTGCTCGGCGAACTTCAGCAAAAATTCCCGTTCTTCATTCGGGGGTCGGTTGGCACGCACCAACTGGGCAAACGTGAGCAGTGCAATCGCCCAAGTGGCGGTTGACACCCCGCGGCTTCTGGGTCTCGCTCTTCATCGGCCCCGATACTTGCGTCGCCGCTCGAGCTGCAGGCGTGTTTTCTCGATCTCTTCGACCAGGGTCCGCTCAGCGGGGAGCACGGTACGGTACTCCGCCGCAAGTACCTTGTTCGGCAGACCGTCGAGCGCATACTTCGCCACCGCGTGGTCTTTTTTCGCACACAAGATGAGCCCGACGGGCGGGTTCTCGTCAGGCATTGTCCAGTGCTCGCGTACATAGTTGAGGTACAGATGCATCTGTCCAGCGTCAGCGTGGGTAAACTCACCAAGCTTCAGGTCAATCACCACCAGACAGCGCAGACGGCGATGAAAGAAGAGCAGGTCCACCCGATACCAAGCGTCGCCAACGCGGAGCCGACGCTGGCGGCCCACGAACGTGAAGTCGCCGCCCAGTTCGAGAAGGAAGCTCTCGAGCTTCGCGATGAGCGCGGCCTCAAGCTCGGTCTCGGAATATTCGTCCTTCAGGTTCAGGAACTCGAGGACGTAGGGCTGCCTGATTGCTTCTTCTGGAGTAACGACATCGGTCGGGGCCATTGCCTGCCCCCTGCGAAGCATGGCTACTTTGTTTTTCGACAGCGCCGTGCGCTCGTAGAACTGACTGCCGATCTGACGGTCGAGTTGCCGCACGGTCCAGCCACCGCGAAGAGCCTCGGCCTCATAGAAATGACGCGCCTCGATGTTGGTGACGCCGAGCAGGCGCACGTAATGCGACCAGGGAAGAGGAAACACAGGGAGCCCGGCGAGTGAGTCGGCATCTCTGGATTTCGCAGACATCTTCTGCGAAATCAGGTCGCCAGAGCCGGGCAGCAATTTCGCAGACGGCGTCTGCGAAATCGACCAGGTCAGGAAGAAGCGCCGCATCTGCTCGAGGTTGCGCTCGGAAAAGCCTCGGCCGACCTTGGCGGTGAGATCTTTGGCGAGCCGCTTGAGCAGTTCTTCGCCGTAGGCCGCCCGGTGCGCACCGCTCTGTTCGTGCTCGACAATCCGCCTGCCGATTCCCCAATACGTGGCGGTCATCACCGCGTTCACAGACCGCGCTGCGGCGCCGCGAGCCGCCTCGATGAGACGCACTGCATCGACCAGCACAGAATTGTAGCCATGCGCGAGCGAATGAGAAATCTTGCCCTTCTTCGACTTCATTGAAAGCCAGCGTGCCGCGACACCACGGGTAGGACAAGGGTGATTTTCGCTTCGCTCGAGACCGTGCTGCCGCGGCGCTGAATGTTGAAGTGGGTACCGTCGACGTACAGCGCCCAACAGTTCTCCGCATGTCTCAACGCTTTTCTGATCACGCCCTTCATGAGTAACTGACGGCTCGGGCCTTTCGGTACGCCTCAAACTCTGAAGGGCGCAGATGGTAACGGGCAAACGTCGCGGGGTTCAGTGACGCGAGCTCCCGCTCGACCATCGCGACAAATCTCGTACGTTCTGCCGCGGCCAGGTGCTGCTCGGCGAACTTCAGCAAAAATTCCCGTTCTTCATTCGGGGGTCGGTTGGCACGCACCAACTGGGCAACCGCTTCTCTCAAGAGCCCGCGGTGCATCAGGCGAAATGGGTCGGGCTTTCCCATCGAAGCTTTGCTTTGGCCCAGTCGTAAAGAAGACCGCTCATACGCCCAACTGAAAATGTCGCGAAGCGGCTCGATGCGATTGAGCTCATAGACACAGAGGTACGACTTCAAGAACACCTCGCGCGGCACGTCGATGAACGACAGCGGCACCAAGTTGCCAATCACGAATGGCAAATTAGCGGCGAGGCGCGCGGTGCGTTTGTTGCCGTCGAGAAAGGGCTGTAGGTACGGCAGCTGAATCAGAAGAAAAAACGAGCATTCGAACGGATCATGAATTTGCGAGGCAGTCAGCACCAACTGACGAAAACATTCGTCAATGAGCTGCGGGTGAGAAGTCGGCAAGTAGACGCTCGCGCTGATTTGAACTGGCGTGCTTCGAAGACTGCCCTCATCGAGGGGCGTAGAAAGGAGATTTTCCATCAGCAGGGCGTGCAGCGTTTTGAACGTGCGCTCATCGATACCCGCGCTCATCGGCTCAGCGGCGATGTATTCAATCGCGGCCTTGTGATTGAGCAGCATCTGAGTCTCGGCCACGCTTTTGCCTTCTGGAGCCTCTCCCATCTTCAGCAGCCGCTCGGTGTCGAGGAGTGAGAACGTATTGCCTTCGAGCCGCGATGAGCTCCATGACAAATCGAGCAACAACCGCTCGAGAACATGCCGTGCAAAGGTACCCGCGGGCTGATTCGCGTCTGTGGTGCGCCCAAGACCGAGGAGCCGCTCGCTCAGCTGCGGCGACAGGTAGCGGCTTTGGTTGGGCACGTACTCATCTAAAAACGCACGGCGATAGGTGACAGGCCGTCGCGCCAACAGCGGAAGCTCGACAGCCTGCAGCGCTTCTTGCGCCTCGGGTGAAAGCGGCAGCGCGCTCGTCTGAGCGAGCGTCTCGGTAGATTC
>JAIBBR010000128.1 GCA_019694575.1 Myxococcaceae bacterium | reverse complement strand
GCGAGTGAATCAGCGTGGAACACGTGGAGCGCGGTGACGTGCGCCGTGCCCAAAGCGTCGTACGCGGGTTTGAGCTCGACGGTGCCCATTGCCGATGTGACCGACAGCCACGACCTCTACAACGTGGCGCCGGTGTGGGTCGAGACCGCGGGCGACTCCACCTATGCCGACGTGTTCGGCGCACAGAATATCGCCGCGATTTCGCTGCCGCTCACATACGCGGGCGAATTGCAAAGCTGCGACACCTATTTGAACGCGGTGGACTTCGACTGGACCACCGATGGCGCGGTGCCCAACACGCTCGACGTCGAGACGGTGTTGCTGCACGAAGCGGGGCATTGCTTGGGGCTTGATCATTTCTTCGTGGCGGGTGGCAACGTCATGCAGAGCACCGTGACACCGGGGCTCAGCCGTCGCGCGCTCGCCCCCATTGACGCCGATGCACTGTGCATGCGCTACCCGTCGACCAATGCGGTGGGGGCTCCGTGCGAGCCAACCGCGGTCAACGCGTGTGGTGCTGCCGCGCTTCGCTGCGTCACTCAGCCGTTGCCGCAGGGAGCCACCGAACGTTTTTGTACCCGAGGCTGCGCCGTGGGGCCCAACGCGCAATGTGAATTGCCCTTGGTGTGCTTGGCTGCTTCATATTTCGCCGACGCGGGGTTCGATGGCGCGTGCCTGCGCTCTACCAGCAACGTCACCCATGTCGGAGCACCGTGCGCCGACGAAACCACGTGTGGCTCGGCGGTGGCCCTTTGCCAGCCATGGGTGGGCGGCTATTGCAGCCAACGGTGTGGCGCGGGGCATGTGCCGTGTCCAGCGGGCTCGTCATGTGTCGGCACTGCCGGTGAAGATCTTTGCCTGGCCAGTTGCCGCCCCGGCCTTGCCGATTGCCGGGCCGGGTACGTGTGCGCGTTGACCGAACGAGGGGGCGGGGTGTGCTTGCCCAACTGCACCGTCGACGCTGATTGCGCGGCTGCTTCTGAATACCAATGCCGGGTGTGTGACGGCATGTGCGTGGCGAAACAAAACAGCGGCGGCCACGTAGGAGACGTGTGTACCGCCGACACACAATGCGGCTTCGGCCAGGTCTGTGTGGCCCTCAACGGAGCGTCGACGCGGTTGTGCACCCAAGCGTGTGGGTCAGAGTGCGCCCGTTGCCCTGCAGGCACCACATGTCACGGAGCGGGGCTCAACGGAGCGCGCGTGTGCCTGCGTGACTGCAGTGGGCCGGGCACTTGCGCGGCCGGGCTCCAATGCGGCTTGTTGAGCACTGGCCGGGGTTGTTTGCCGCCCTGCACTGATGACCTGCAATGCCCGGTGGGCACGCGGTGTGCGCAAGGAGAATGCCTGATGTCGCAACCTGATGCCGGTTGTGACGACTGTGGGGGCGATGGAGGCCTGGTGACTGGCCGCCCGGCCGGTTGTGGTTGTCAAACTGGCTTCGCTTTCGAAACCTTCGCTACGATGGGGCTCGTGCTCCTCTGGGCGAGGCGGCGAGAAAGGCACTCGTGACGACAGCGTTGAAAGAAGCGACGGTGGCCCGTCACCGCAAGCATGACTTCACGCTTTCTTTTGTGCTCGACGCGCTGGTGAAGGCGCAGCTCATCAGCACGAAGCAGTCGCAAGAAGTGGCCGCCAAGGAGCACCAAGCCCGAGCACGCGTGAAAAAAACCGCTGGCTCCGACAAGTACGAGCCTTCACCCATTGAAGTGGTGGCGGCATTTCAGATTCCACTTTTGGGCAAGGCCGAAGGCGCGTTCGTCGATCAAGACCGCATCAGCGAAGCGGTGGCGCACGCGGCGGGCATTGCCTACCGCAAAATCGACCCGCTCAAACTCGACATGGCGTTGGCAACCCGCACCTTGTCCAAACCGTTTGCGCAGAAGAACGTGATTTTACCGCTCGAAGCGCTGCCCAAGCGGGGGTTGATCGTCGCGGTGGCCAACCCCTTTGACACCGAGCTCTTCGATAACCTGAAGCGGCTCACCAGTGCGCACATCGAACCGGTGCTCTCGGCCAAAGCCGACATCGTGCGCGGCATCGCCGATGTTTACGGCTTTAAACGCACCCTCGCGGCCGCGGCCTCGGAGCACGCTGACCAATCGGTGGTGAGCAACTTCGAGCAGCTGGTTTCGCTCTCGACAGACAAAGAGCTCGACGCGTCAGACAAGCCCGTCGTTCAAGCGGTCGACTATTTGCTGCGTTACGCCTTTGACAACCGCGCATCAGACATTCACATCGAGCCCAAGCGTGACAGCTCGGTGGTGCGCTTGCGCATCGACGGTGTGCTGCACAGCGTTTACACGCTGCCGATTCAGGTGCACCCGCCCATCGTCTCGCGCGTGAAGATGATTTCGCGCATCGACATTTCTGAGAAGCGCAAGCCGCAAGACGGCCGTATCAAAATCGAGCGCGACGGTCGTGAAGTCGAATTGCGCGTTTCTACTTTGCCCACTGCGTTCGGCGAAAAATGCGTGATGCGCATTTTCGACCCCGAAACGCTGGTCACCGACATCGCCAACTTGGGGTTTGACCCGGCCGAGAAGAGCGCCTTCGAGTCGTGGATCGCCCAGCCCCACGGGTTGATTTTGGTGACCGGCCCCACGGGCAGCGGCAAGACGACGACGCTTTATTCGGCGCTCAAGGCGCTCGCCGGCCCCGACGTCAACGTCACCACCATTGAAGACCCCATCGAAATGGTGTGGGACGCCTTCAACCAGGTGCAGGTGCAGCCTAAAATCGGCCTCGATTTCGCCACCGCCCTGCGCCACATTTTGCGGCAAGACCCCGACATCATCATGGTCGGCGAAATTCGCGACCCTGAAACCGCCGAGAACGCGATTCAGTCGGCGCTCACCGGCCACTTGGTGCTCTCGACGCTGCACACCAATGACTCGGTGGGGGCGATTAACCGGTTGCTCGACTTGAAGGTGCCGCCCTTCTTGTTGTCTTCGAGCTTGCTCGGGGTCATGGCGCAGCGCCTGTTGCGGCGCAACTGCCCCCATTGCTCAGCGCCCAGCGACATTGATCATGATCAACTCACGGCGCTCGGTGTGCCGCTCCCGTTGCTTTCAGGCGGAGTGAATATTCAGCGCGGTGTGGGCTGCGTGAAGTGCCGCGGCACGGGCTATTTTGGCCGTACCGGAATTTTTGAGATCTTCTCGGCCTCGACCGAAGTGCGCGGGTTGATCAGCGAGCGCGCTCCCGAAGCGCAGTTGATCGCGGCGGCCAAGCGGGCGGGCCTGCGTACGCTGCGCGAAGCGGCCACCATGAAGCTCGCCACCGGGCTCACTTCGTACGACGAAGTCATTCGCATGACCGCGTCGTAACGAAGCGCTTTTGCAGTGCTCGCGCTGGCGGGTTGAGGCAAGTTACGGCCATGACGCTCGAACCTGGCAGCAAGGCCCCGGCTTTCAACTTGAAAGACGCCGAGGGCAACTCAGTGAAGCTCGCAGACTTCAAGGGCCAGCACGTGGTGCTTTATTTTTACCCGAAAGACAACACCCCGGGTTGCACGCGTGAAGCGTGTGATTTTCAAGATCAGTACAGCGCGCTGAAGAAGAAGGGCGCCGTCTTGCTGGGCGTGTCACCCGACAGCGACAAGAGTCACCAGAAGTTCGCCGGCAAGTACCACCTGTCGTTCCCGCTGCTCGTTGACGCTGATCACAAAGTGGCCGAAGCCTACGGCGCGTGGGGCGAGAAGACACTCTACGGGCGCAAGTTCATGGGGCTCATTCGATCTACTTTTTTGATCGGCCCTGACGGCAGGCTCGAGAAGACATGGCGCAAAGTCAAAGTCGATGGACACGTCGAAGAAGTGCTCGCCGCTCTTTGAGCGGGCGGTACCCGTTTTGAAACCCGTGCGCGGCACTGTGGCAGTGCTGGCGTTGCTGGGAGCTGTTGCGTGCGCTCCCAAAGAAGACGTGCCGCTGGCTGACCCCCAGACGCACGTCGACGGGTTGTACCTGGCCGCGACTGAAGCGTACTTGGCCGGCAAGTACGACGAGGCTGAGGCAAAGTTTGACCGCGTCGCTGCCTTGAGCCCCACCGATGCCCGGCTGCCGGCAGCGCGGGGTGAGCTGTATTTGGCGCAAGGTAAACCGCTTCAGGCCAAGGCGGCTTTTCAGGCCGCGGTGAAGGTTGAGCCGTCACGGGCGGCGAACCACACCCGCTTGGGCGCGGTGCTCTATCGCTTGGGAGACTTGCTCGGTGCGGTGGCGTCACTCGACAAGGCGCTCGCGCTCAACCCGCAAGACTACAGCGCGCTCGATTTGCTCTCGCGCATCGAAGCGCAACGGGCCAACACGGTGCGGGCAGTCGAGTTGATGCAGCGGGCTTTGGTGGTGGCGCCCAAAGACATCAAGCCCGACTTGGCGATCGACGCGTCGCGCATGTGGGTGAAGGCCGGGCGCGAAGCCGACGGCATTAAAATGCTTGAAGAGGCGAGAGCGCGGCAAGACGTCTCAGACAAGCTGCTCGCCGAGCTCGCCAATCAACTGGTGAATGCACGCCGGTACGATGACGCGCTGGCGGTGTATCGCGATCTTTCGCTGCTGCGCCCGAAAAACATGGCCACCTGGCAGATGATTGGCGAGCTCGAATTGAAAGCGGGCCGCCTGCTCCAGGCCGACGAGGCGCTGCGCATGGCGCTGGCCTTGAAAGAGAACGCCGCCCTGCACGCGGCACTGGCCCGGGTTTGCTACCGACAGAAAAACAATGCGTGCGTGCAGAATGAAATGAAAGCGGCCATCGACAAGCTCACCGACGAAGAGCCGTTGGCGCTGTTGCAAGTGGCGCAAGCGTTTGCAGAAGTGGGCCACCCGGCCGATGGCTTGAAGTTGCTTACGCCTCTTTTCGAAAGCAATGCCCTCAAAAACGACGTGTCGTTGCTGCAGCGTGCCGCCGCCATGGCCAAGGAGGCGAAAGACTTCGCCGCAGTGCAGCGCTTGTGCGCGCGCGTTGAGAAGATCGATGCGAAAATGCGCTGCCCGTAGCGTGCGACGTTACGCCGGCAGCAACACGACTTTGACGATTTCAGGCGCCGCTCCCACCCGCATGGGTGGCCCCACGAAGCCACAACCGCGGCTGACGTAAATTTGCGAGCCATCGAGCTGCGAAAGGCCGTTGTTGCGGCTGCCCCAGATGACGTCGCCAAGGTAATTGGCGGGGAACATTTGGCCCCCGTGCGTGTGCCCAGACAACTGCAAGCCCAAGCCTTCTTTCGCGACTGCTTCGAAGTTGCTCGGCTGGTGCGCAAGCAGCACTGACGCCCGTGTTTTGTCGCGCCCCGCGGTGGCGGCGGCCAAGTCGTAGCCGCGCGGGCCAAAGCGCGCACCCCAGTCGTCGACGCCGATGAGATCAAACGACGCCTCACCGTCGCCTAACACCGCGCGGCGGTTGCGCAACGCGACGATGCCCAGGCCCTCGAGCGCTGGCACCCACAACGTCGCGTCAGAATAATAATCGTGGTTGCCGGTGACGAAGTACGTGCCGAACTTCGAGCTCAGCCGGGTGAGTCGCGCCACCGCGTTGCCGAGCTCGCCGAGAGAACCGTCGACCAAGTCGCCGGTAATCACCACCGCGTCGGGCTTGCAGCCGTTGGCTCGGTTCACCAGATCGTCCATGAAGCGCTCGCGAATCACCGGCCCCACATGCACGTCGGTGAGCTGCACCAAGGTGAAGCCTTCAAGCGCTTTGGGCAAACCCGGCAGACGAATGGGCAGCTCGGTGATTTCAGCGGGCGCGAAGGCGCGGTACACGCCAAAGCCGGCCACGCTGCTTCCCGCCACCACTGCGGTTGCCCGGGCGGCAGTGGCTAAGAATTCGCGGCGTTCTTTTGAGAGTGGCGCGGGCTTGGGGCTGAGCGCCGAGAGCCACTTCGCAGCGTCGACGGTGACGAAGGCCATTAACAAATACAGCGCGATGCCCAGCCAAATGAAGAAGCCCAGAGCGACCGAACGGGCCTCTTCGTTGTTGCGCAACCACACCCGTGACGCCATGGCTCCCGTGGTGAGCAGAGTAAGCGCCCCCGCGCCCAGCCAGCGCCAAATGCGGCGCGCAGTGACGTCGCGAATCAGCCGCCGGTAAAGGTACACATGCACCCCCACGGCTAGCGCCAACGTCAATACGAAGAAAAGTGCTTTCGGCCAAACCTGCATGAGAGAACGCTCAATTTAATGCGAAAAGAAATCTTCCGTCGCAACAGTCGATCTGAGAGCGCTATTTCAGGCTAGACATACTTCTTAACAAGCATGCAGTGCCCCTCTGAAAGCACGCTTCAGGTGTTGGCGCGCCGGCCCGATTCGCTGATTGTGGTGAGCGAAGAATGGGGGCACGTCAAGGCGTGTGTCCACTGCCAGGCGGTGATGCGCCGTTTTGGCATCAATGTGGGCAAGGGCGCTCCGGTGTCAGCACCCGGGCCCGACGCTTTGGCCACCGAACCGCCGACGCGGCCCGGCCCCCCCGGAGCTTCACCAGCGCCCCCTTCTGAAGCCGTGGCGCCCACGGCCGCTTCCCATTCGTTGATGCAAAAGATTGAGCGCGGCGTCACCATTGGCCGCTACGTGGTGTTGAACCCAATTGCCTCGGGCTCGATGGGTGCCGTCTTCGCCGCGTATGATCCCGAGCTTGATCGCAAGGTGGCGCTCAAAATTTTGCGGGTCGACATACCGGGCGTTGACCCCGACGAAATGCGCGCCCGGTTCATGCGTGAAGCGCAGGCCATGGCCCGGGTCGTTCACCCGCATGTCATTACCGTCTACGACATTGGCACGTACGGCCCGCACGCCTTCTTCGCGATGAACTTCGTCGAAGGCGGCACCTTGGGCACGTGGGCGCGCGAAACCGAACGCACCGAAGCTGACATCGTGGCCGCGTACCTCAAAGCGGGGCAGGGGTTGGCCGCCGCGCACGCCGCGGGTCTGGTGCACCGCGACTTCAAGCCCGACAACGTGCTCGTGAGCTACGACGGGCACATTTTCGTGACTGACTTTGGCTTGGTGCGCGCCAACGACGCACCCGAGCTGGGAGCCGAGCCCGTAGAACGGGCTCCGGTGCCGTCGGTGGTTTCGCGCAAGCCCATGCTCGACATTGTGCTCACCGAAGTGCGCGTGCTGATGGGTACGCCTCGCTACATGGCCCCCGAGCAGATGGACCGTCTCGACGCCGATGCCCGTACTGATCAGTTCAGCTACTGCGTGGCGCTTTTCGAGGCGCTCTATGGCCACCGGCCCTTTCAAGGTGCCACCTTGGGTGTCGTGCGCAAACAAATTGAAGCGGCCGAAGTCACGCTGCCTGACCCCAAGAAGCGCGGTTCTGCCCGGTTGCTCAACGCGCTTCTGCGCGGTTTGTCGGCTGACCCGGCGAAGCGTTTCTCTTCGATGGACACGCTGCTTCAAGCGCTTTCGCAAACCCGCCCGTGGTGGCGCAGGCGCCGCACCGTGTTGGCCACCGCGCTCGCGGTGCTCAGCGTCACCGCGCTCACCATCGGCGCCGGCATGGGTGCGTTAACCCACCAAATGCGCGTGTGCGCCGGGGCCGACGAGAAGCTGAACACCGATTGGAACGAGAAGACCCAGGCCGCGCTCCGCCAAGCGTGGGCCGCGGGTAACAAGGCAGAAGCCGGCGACCAGATGGTGGCGGCGATCGATCGCTCTGCCGCGGCCTGGGTGAAGGCCTCGACCGACGCGTGCGAAGCGGCCCGGGTGCGAGGCGAGCAATCTGAAGAAACGCTGGCGCTGCGCACGCGTTGCCTCGAGGGCCACTACCGCCAGTGGGCGGCGTTGAAGCGCTTGGCAGAAGGAGGGCCCGAGCTCGTTCCACGGGGGGCGGCCTCGTTCGCATTTTTGCCGCGGGTGTCGCAATGCGCCGACGTGGTGGCGCTGCGTGAAGGCGGCTCCGGCCCCGACGACGCGGCGGCGCGCGAGAAGCTCGAAGCCCTCGACGGGCAGCTCGCCAGGGCGACGGCGCTCACCGCCGCTGGCCGCCCGCTCGATGGTTTGGCGTTGGGTGACAGCGTCAAGACGGCGGCCGAGCAACTCGGGCATGCGCCATTTTCTGCGCGGCTGACATTTGCGCAGGCGTTGAGCGCCGTACAGACGGGCGATGCCGCACGGGCGAAAGCGTTGCTGCTCGACGCGGCGTGGCAAACCCAGGCCGCCGGCTTGGAGCGTTTGGCGGCGCAGGCGTGGAGCGCACTGGCCCTGCTGGCCGCGCGCATTGAAAAGCGCCCCGATGAAGCACTCAAGCTGTGGCGCCAAGCCGATGCGCTGGTGCGCCGCGCCGGTACTGACGACGAGCTGAAGAGCATGGTGTTGCACGCGCAGGGCGTGCTCAGCGCCGAACGGGGCAAGGCTCTAGAAGCCGTCGACGCGCTGACGCAAGCGTTGAAGCTGCGCATCGCGCTGTACGGAGAAGCCCAGCCCGAAACGCTGGAAACGCTCGAGGCGCTCGCCACGGCCCTGAAAGCCGCTGGCAAGCCCGCTGAGGCACTTTCGACGTACGACAAGGCTGCGGCAGCCACTGCCCAACTCTATGGCAAGGCGAGCCCTCAGTACGCCGCCGCGCAGCTTCAGTGGGCCGATGCGGCGTGGAGCGAAAAAGCTCGGCAAGGTGAAGCGCGGCGCGCGGTAGAAGCGCTCAAGGTGCCAGCGGTGGGTGAAGCGATGACTGCGCGCATCAATGCCTGGTTGGCGTCACACAGCCTTTGACGGTTTTAACCCACGCGCCGCGAAATACGCCGCGGTGGCCAGCGCCAAGGTGACGCCGAAAATCGACGCGCCTACCCAGTCGACGGTATCGGCCGCGCGCGTCGGCAGCGCAACAGAGCGCAAGCTGTCGAGCCAGGCAAAGCCTTGCCCCTGGTGGTGCTTTTTGAAGGCCATCAACGTGGCTGACGTGAAAAGGCCCATCACCGTGCCTCCCGCCGCCACCAAACCGCCCAGTGTCCACAAGAAGGCGCGCGAAGGAGCGACCCCCGGCTCCAAAATTTCACTCGAATCGGCCGACAAGTCGGCGGTCTCGGGTTTGCCGAAGGGAGCGAAGCGGTGCAGCAAAACCAGCCCCGGCACCGCGCAGGGCAGGGTGAGCAAGAAGAACGTGCTCCAGCCCAGCCCGTCGACGAGCAGACCCGCAATGGGGCCGGTGAAGAGCCGCGCCAAGCCGACGAAGCTGGTGAGCATCGCGAACTGGGTCGCTGAAAAGCGCTTTTCGGTGAGCCGAATGAGCAGCACCCCGAACGCGGCGGAGCCCATGCCCGAGGTGGTGACTTCCAAGAAAATGGCCGAATACATGACCCAGGGAATTTCGTACGTGCCCAGCGAACCGAAGGGTACCGCCACCCGCACAATCGGTGAATTGGCGAGCACCACGTAGCCCAAGTTCGACAGCGCTTGAATGAAGCCGAAGATCCACAAGCTGCGGCCCAAGCCAAAGCGGTAGGTAACCCAACCTCCGGCGAAGCTGCCGGCGAGCAGGCCCACCACGTCAATCACTCCGCGCCAAGCGCCGACTTCCCACACCGTGTAGCCCTGTGCGGTGAGAAATGGCGTCACCAACGCGCCGGCCAAGCTGTCGGCCAGCCGGTACAGCAACACGAAGGCGGCAATGGTGAGTGCGCTTTTGCGCGCCATGAAGCCGACGAAGGGCTCCCAGGCGGCGCGGGCCAGCGAGGGGGGCGGTGGCGGCGCGCTCTTCGTTTCTTCAGCGAAAAGCGTGAAGGCCATGTACCCCACGTACAGCGCCGACAAGCCAACGAAGGCCTGGGTCCACCCGTAGGTGCCGCCCAACGAGAAAATCAACGAGCCACCGAAGAACATGCCCAACCGGTAGAGCGCTGAGCGCGCCGCCACCACCGGGCCTTCTTCGCCTTCTTTCAGGCTCTCAATGACGTACGCGTCGTAAGCGATGTCTTGCGAGGCCGCGGCAAACGAGATGAGCAGCATCACCGCGGCGCAGGCGGCGATAGACGGGGCGAGCGCCAAACCCGCCATCACCAACGTGAGCAACGCGAGCAGGCCTTGCGTCACCAGCACCCAGCCCCGTTTGCGGCCGAGAAAAGGCGGGGCATAGCGGTCTAACAGCGGAGACCAGAGCAGCTTGAAGGCATAAGGCGCCTGCACCAGCGTCAGCAGGCCAATCGTTTTGATGTCAAAGCCGGTCAGCGTCATCCACCCGGGAAAAGTGGTGAGCACGAAGGCGATTGGCGTGCCCGACGAAATCGAGAGCAGGCAAAGCGCCAATACGCGGCGATGGGTGAGCAGCAGTGAAGCGACGGAGGGCTTGGCTCCCGCGGTCACTTATAGAACTTGGTAATGGCCACCGGGTGGGTGCGATCGACCTCGACACGGGCGCCCGCGGGCAGCTTGAGCTGCACCAGCCCTTCGCCGATGCGGGTGTGGGCTTCTTTGTGCACGTGGTGTGGCTGTTCCGAGCCTCCGCGCTTGAACCAGGGGTCTGACGGGTGGCTGGCTGGTGCGCCGCGAAGCAATTTGGGAATGTCGTAAACGAAGTCTTGCCGGGTGTACTCGCTGGGCGTGTGCACGCCACTGTCCATGCGAATCGCGTCTTTGGGGCACGCGTCGACGCACAAGCCGCACACGATGCAGCGCAACTCGTCGATGACGAATTGCTTGGGGAATTTTTCAATCACCCGTGACGCGGTCGACGGGTCGGTGCCTTCGTACTCGCCGGCTTCGATGTAAATGCACTGCGCCGGGCAAATGGTGGCGCACATGTAGCAAGCCACGCAACGCGGCTTTGACAGATCGTCGGCGCGCGGTACCAGCCGGTGCAGGCCGCGGTAGCCGGGCGGGTATTCCACCTTTTCTTCCGGGTATTGCACGGTGGTGACCAAACTGTCGCCTGTGCGATCAAGCACGTGCACATTGGGGTCGCGGGTACCCAAGAGGTTCTTGAAGAAGTGGCGCGCGGTGATCGCCAGCCCCTTCAAGAGCTCGGGCAAGAACGTGCGCTCGCGTAAGTCTGGCGCGTGAGGGTCGTTCTTTTCTGAGAGGGCAGGAGGGTGGTCCATGCGGGTGCGCTCGTTTGCTGTCGGTCGAAACTTAGTGAGAAGAAGCCACGGGTGTGGCGCCGTGGCTGGGTGCGGGTGCGTGAGTGTCGGTATGGCCGTGGCCATGCCCGTCGGCGTGCGCGCTCTCGGCGCCCTCGCGGGGAGTGAGCGTCAGGGCCACCACCACGGCAATTTCAACCAGCCCGACGATGGCGAGCGGCTGCAAGAAGGGTATCAGCGCCGCGGCAGGCAATGTGGCCGCGCCTTCGGGCAAGGCCCACAAAATCACCGCGCCGGTGACGAAAACGTTGAGCAGACCCACCGGCAACAGAATTTTCCAACCCAGGGTTTGAATTTGATCGTACCGAAAGCGGGGGAACGTCCAGCGAATGGCCAGCTGCACGTAGCAGAGCAAAACCACTTTCACCCAGAACACCGTGCCGAACACCGCGCCCAACAACCAGGGTTGCTCGACGAAAACGGTCTGCGCTTTGAGCCACTCGTTGCCGAAGGGCAGGTAGTAACCGCCAAAGAAGATGGCGACGATGACGCCGGCCAGCACCACCACTTCAACGAACTCGGCAATCATGAACAAGCCGAACTTCATGCCTGAATACTCGACGAAGTAGCCAATGATTTCTGACTCACCTTCAGGCACGTCGAAGGGGGCGCGCTTGGTTTCAGCGAACGACGCGGCGAAAAAGAGCACGAAGCCCAACGGCTGCAGCAAAAAGCCCCACGCGGGTATGCCCACGTCGAAGCCGCCCACCTCGGTGAAGCGCCACAAGTAACCACCTTGCAGCTCAGACATGCCCGTCGGCCCTGCCAATTGCACCGTCGAGAAGGCGAGCATCATGCCTACCAGCGACAAACCGAGCGCCACTTCGTAGCTGATCATCTGCGACGAGGCGCGCACTCCGCCCAGCAGCGCGAACTTGTTGTTCGACGCCCAGCCTGCCAGCGAAGTGCCGTACACCGCCAACGACGCGATGGCGAAAATGTAGAGCAAACCGAAGTCAGGGTTGGCCACTGACATCTGCACTTGGTAACCGAGCACCGGCAAAGTGGGCCCCGCGGGCACAATCGCAAACAGTGCGAAGGCCGGAGCGAAAGCCAACATGGGGGCCAAGTTGAACAAGAACTTGTTGGCCGCTTTCGGTTGAAAGTCTTCTTTGGTGAGCATTTTGATCACGTCGGTGGCGATGTGCGGCAACCCCGCCAACGATTGATCACGCAAACCCGGCAAGTTGATGCGCGCCCGGTTGGGGCCGATGCGGTCTTGCATCAAGGCGCTCCACTTGCGCTCCGCCAGGGTGAGCAGCGTGGCGATCACCATGACGAAAACCAGCATCAGAATCAGCATGTTGCCAATGCCGGCGCCGCCTTGAATGCCCAGTTTCTCAACCAGCGTTTTTTCTAAGAAACCAGCCAAGCCGTACGCCGCCGCCATCGCTCCGAAAATCGCCGAGACAATGAGGCCACAGATGAACCCAACGACGCCAATGCGCTGCATTTAAATTCCCCTCACGCGCGGTACGCCACCTTCACGGTACCCCGGAGGACGACCGTCGGCGCTCGCCGCCAACGGGCTCAGCGGGGTGCGGCGCTGATTCATCGGGGCCTCTTTGTCCCAAGCGTAATTCGCCAGCGACGGCACGTTGCTCGCGAGCGTTTTGAAGACTTCGCGGCTGTTCGAAAACGCCATCGCGGTGCCCATTTCAGTGCTGATTTCTGCTGCCCACTTCCAATGTGGGCTGCTCTCGCCCTTGGGAGGGTATGCCCGGCGGAACCGCTGGGTAATACCCGCTTCTTGGGTGAAGGTGCCTTCGTCTTCTACATGGGTAGAAGCAGGGAGCAACGCGTGGCTGAGCCGCGCAATCGGGTTTTCGTGCACGGTTTGCGCGATGAACACGTCGACGTTCGCCAAGCGGTTGGAAAACACCGTCGCGTCTTCAGGCACCTGCGTGCCAATCGCGTACAGCGCCTTCACGTGGTTGGCGTCGAGCGCTTGGGTGAGCTCGGCGAAGGGCTTGACGGCAATGCCCAACGCGGCCGCGATGTCGGTGAGCCCACGGCGGTTGGGGTTCTTGTCGGCCTGCATCAAGAAGTGGTCGGCGTCACCTTGAGGGCGGCCTGACAAGTACACGGTCTTCATGCCCAGCGTGTCGCGTACGAAGGTCATCGACGCCAGCACGTCTTCGTTCGATGCCACGGCAGAAACCAGCACGTGCACGTTGTTCACGTGGGCCTTGAGCTTGAGCGCCGCGTATTTCACCGCTTCAGCGCGGGTGGCTTCACGGGCGTCTTGGCCACGGCCCAGCACCACATTGAGCGCGCGGTTCTGGTTCAGCTCTTTGTAGGTGAGCCGGCCTTGGTCGCACAGCCAGCTCTTGTTGATGGCGTCGTTCTCACGCGGCCGGTAGCGGTACGTCTCTTGGCCCATGAAGTCAGCATACGTGGAGCAGCCCCGCGAGCAACCCGTGCAAACTGACGGCGCCGCCGAGAGAAACCACGCGCGGGCCCGAAAGCGAAACTCACGGTTGAGCAGCGCGCCGACCGGGCAGATATCGACCGTGTTGCCTGAGTAATTCGATGTGAGGGCCGCGCCCATGCCGGGGAACACGTCGATGCGCTCGTGCGAGCCACGGCCGAACACCCCGAGCTGGGGCTCTTTGGCCACTTCGTCCATGAAGCGCACGCAGCGGGTGCACAAGACGCAACGCTCTTGGTCTAACACCACCAAGGGCCCGAGCACCTTGCGCTTGTTGCGCAGCACTTTGCTGCCTGTCAACCGCGAAGGCTTGTGATCGTACCGCATGTAATAGTCTTGCAGCTTGCACTCGCCGGCTTGGTCGCAAATGGAGCAGTCGACCGGGTGGTTCAAGAGCAAAAACTCCATCACCGCGCGCTGCTGCTCTTTGACTTTGACGCTGTTGGTGACGACTTTTTGACCTTCGGCGATCGCGGTTTGGCAGGCCGGCACCAGCTTGGCGCCGTTGTTCACTTCGACCATGCACATGCGGCAGTTGGCGGCGACCGAAAGGCGCGGGTGGTAGCAGTAATAGGGAATGTCGGTGCCCACCGTCTTCACGGCATCGATCATGTTGGTGCCCGGCTTGGCGATCACTTCTTTGCCGTCGACCGAAAAGGTGACGAAGCCCGGGTTCTTCGGAGGCGGCGCAGTGGGGCGTGCCGGAGCTGGCGGAGCAGGCGCAGCCGCGGCCGGTTTGTTTTCTTCGCTCATTGCTCGACCTCTCCGCCAATCATGTTGATGGTGTCAAAGGTGGGAATCAGGTCTGCCAACATGCGGCCGTCGATCATCTTGCCGACCGCCGACAGAATGTGAAAACCTGGCGCGCGCACGTGCACCTTGTAGGGCCGGCCCGAGCCGTCGCTGCGCAAGTACCAGCCCAGTTCTCCGTTGGGCGCTTCGGTCGAGCTGAAAACTTCGCCGGCCGGTACCTGCACGCCTTCCATCACCAGTTTGAAGTGCGCCATCACGCCTTCAATGGTGCCGTACACATCGGGTTTGGGGGGCAGCGCGATGCGCCAGTCATCGACGATGACCGGGCCTTCGGGCAGCTTTTCAATCGCTTGGCGAATGATGCGGTCGCACTGCCCCAGCTCGGCGATACGCACCAGGTAACGGTCGTAGTTGTCGCCGTTCTTGGCGAGGCACACGTCGAAGTCGAGCTTGTCGTACACCCAGTAAGGCCGGTGCTTGCGAATGTCGTAGTCAATGCCGTTGGCGCGCAGGCAGGGGCCGCTGAAGCCGTGATCTAACGCGTCTTCGGTGGTGATGAGACCCGTGCCGCGCATGCGGTCGGTGAAAATGCGGTTGCGGGTGAGCAGCGCGTCGACGTCGGCGACCAGGCCTTTGATCTTGTCGAGTGACTTGAGCACCTTTTCAACCCACCCCAAAGGCAGGTCGCGGTTCAAACCACCCACCCGCCCGTAGCTGGTGGTGAGCCGCGC
>JAIBBR010000127.1 GCA_019694575.1 Myxococcaceae bacterium | reverse complement strand
GTGTTCGCCATGGGTGTTGCCCTCCGAGGTCACGCACTCAAGAGATCATGAACTACACGTGCCGTCGAGCGTCGCTTGCTTCGCAATTTTGCCTGCGCGTTTGCCTTAATTCCCGGACAACCTGTAGTTAGGGCCCGCCGCAAAATAAACGGTCCGAGATCTGCGCCGAGGCGCCCGGATGGCGAGGCGCGCGACCTAAGACTTACCAGTGGTAAGTCGCAGGGAGCGTAACGCGGACAGCCGGGATGGATCGGCGCTGATATGGAGCGTTTATTTTGCGGCGGGCCCTTACTCAGGCAGCGCGTCGAAGAATGTCACCGCGCCGGTCTCGAGCTCGTATTCCGCGCACACCACCGCAAGCTTGCCCGACATCACCAGGTCTTCGAGAATGCTACTGCCGTGGCGCAGGTGGTCGGCCGACGCTCGCACATTGGCGCGCACCGCTTCGCGAATTGCCGAATCGCCCACCATGACGTCTTTTTTCACCAGGGAGCGAATGTGCGGCGAGATGCGATCGGTGATAGAGCGAATGTTTTTCGAGACGTGGTTTTCACCGGTGAGCAGCGCGCGAACGGTGGCGGTGACCGCGCCGCAGCGGGTGTGGCCCATGACCACCACCAGGCCTGATTCGAATTGCGACGCCGCGAATTCGATGGAGCCGACAATCGACGGCGCCACGATGTTGCCCGCTACGCGCACCACGAAGAGATCTCCGAAGCCTTGATCGAAGACGATTTCGACCGGCGTGCGTGAGTCAGAGCACCCCAAGATGATCGCGAACGGGCGTTGCCCCTTCGCCATTTCTGAGCTCCAAGGGCGCGCGGTACCCGCGACGTCGGCGTTGCGAAAGCGCTGGTTACCGTCAATCAGCCGTTGCAGTGCCTGCTTCGGGCTGACGGTGGGTAAAGGTAAAGGTGTGTCAGGCATGGCTCGAAAGGCTCTACCTCTAAGCCGCCTCGATTTTCCAAAAAAAGAGCGACGCGCGGCTCTCTAACGCCGGTACAGCGCGGCTTTGTCGTGCAACCGCTCGAATTGCTCTACCGCCATCGACGTGCTGCCCAACGTGCGGCCCGGCGCCACTGCTTCACCGTGAAAATCACTGCCTGCGGTGGGCACCAAATTGAGCGCAGCGGCCCAGCCACGCAGTTGTGCGCGCATCGAAGGAGGGTGATCAGAATGCTCTACTTCAACCCCGTCTAACCCCGCGCCGGCGAGTGTTTTCAGCTCGTACTCCGAAATTTTCGACACGCCGGGGTGGGCCAGCGTAGCCGTGCCTCCCGCGCCGTGAATCAGCTTCACCGCGTCTTCGGCTGAAAGCTTGAAGCGCTCGACGTGCCCCGGTTTGCCATCACCCAGAAAACGATCAAACGCTTCTTTGGTGTTGGCGCAGTAGTTCATTTCAACCAGCACCCGCGCGAGGTGTGGCCGGGCCAGGTGTGCGTCGGGGCCAGCCAGCGCACGCACATGGCCCATGGTGATGGGAAAGCCGATGGCGCGCATTTTTTCGACCATTTGTTCCATGCGCTCTTCGCGTTCGACTTTGAGCCGCGAAGCAAAGGCGGCGAGCGTGGGCTCGGCGGGGTCGACGAAGTGCCCCAGCACGTGCACTTCGCGACGGTTGACGAAGGTCGACACCTCGATGCCGTTGACCAACGTCAAGCCCAACTCGGCGCAGGCTTTGGCGCAGGCAGGCAAGGCCGAGACAGTATCGTGATCAGTCACCGCCAAGGTCGTTACCCCGGCTGCATGGGCCATTGAAATCAGCGTGCGGGGGGCATGTTGGCCGTCACTGGCGGTGGTGTGGGAGTGCAGATCAATCATCTTAAGTGCTCCATGTTGCGTCATTGGCGCACGTTATGACAACCTCACTTTCGACCGACGATGCAACACCCGCTCCAGATATCGCGCAAAATCGAATATGGCTTGCGCGCGATGCTTTTCATGGCCTCGCAACCCGCGGGAACCGTTGTGTCTTTTCGCGAAATCGCTCGGCGCATGAAGGTGCCCGAGTCGTTCTTGTCGAAAATAATGAAGACCCTGGCCAAGCAAGGGCTGGCGGTGTCGAGCCGCGGTTCGCATGGCGGTTACGCGTTGGGCAAGCCCGCTTCGGAAATCTCTTTTCTCGACGTGATTGAGGCCGTCGAAGGGCCCATTCAGTTGAATGTCTGCACCGATTCGCACAGTGCGTGCTCGCTTTCTTTTGGTTGCACGATGAGCAGCGTGTGGAGAGCGGGCCAAGAAAAGATGCTCGAAGTGTTTCGCGCCGCCAAGCTCGACAAGTTGGCGATGGTGTCGTTGCGCGCTCCGGCAGGCAGCGTGACGCTCACCGTGCTCGGGCAGGCCCCGCAGGTGATGGCGTCGTAGCTACTTCGGCGACTCGCGCACGCCGATGGCGAGCTGACCCAATCCGGCGGCCTTTGCCAGCTCCATGACTTCGACGACTTTGCCATGCGTGACGCCTTCGTCGGCCTGCACAATCACCATGGTCGAAGGGTCTTTCTGTTTCGCGTCGGCCAGTGCTGCTTTGAGCTCGTCGACCGTCACCACATTGCCCGAAAGCACCAGGCGCCCGTCGAGCAACACCGCGACTGAAAGATCATTCGACTTCTGCGTCACGTCGGCCGCGCCGCCTTTGGGCAAGTTCACTTTCAAGCCCGACTGGGTGCCACCGCCTGACGATTGGTTGACGATGACCGAGCTGGTCACCATGAAGATGATCAGCAGCACGAGAAAAATGTCGGTCAGCGGGGTGATGTTGATCTCGGCGAACATTCCTTCGTCTTGAAGATCATCGTCTTTGCTGCCTGGCACTTTGCCCATGGCCATTGCGGTGTGCCTCTCTTACGTCTTAGCGGGAATCGCCTGAGGTGGAGTGCTGGTGGTGGTCGGTATTTCGCTCGTGCTCAAACCATTACCCCCATTGCCATTCACCCCTTCACGCAGCAATTCGACGAACTCTTCGCTGATGAGTCGCAGCTCAATCGACAGCTTGCTCAACCGCGACTGAAAGTAGTTGTAGAAGATCACCGCTTCGACCGCGACGATAATGCCCGCCGCCGTCGCCACCAGCGCTTCAGAAATGCCCGCCATCACCGCGCCGGGCCCTCCCGCGCCGCCACCTGTCACGTCAATGCCGAGCTCGCGAAAGCTCCGCATGATGCCCACCACGGTACCGAACAAACCCACGAATGGCGTGGTGGCGCCGATGGTGCCCAGAATCCACAACTTGCTTTTTAGCTTGAGCAGCAACTGCGAGCGCTCGCGTTCAACCGCGGCGTCGAGGCTGGGGCCTTTGGTCTTCACCGCGCGCTCGAAGCCGGCCCGAAACAAGTCGGCCACGATGTAGCTCGAGCGCTCGGCCGCTTTTTCGGCTGCCACGGGTTCGCCGCGCAGCAGGTGCTTGGCCACGGTTTGCCCCAACGAGCGCGCCTGCGCCGACACGCCCCACAGCGCCATCAAACGCTCGATAGAAACGCCCAGCGCGACGACAGAAGCCAACAAAATTCCCGCCAGGGTGATACCGCCTTGCCGCAGGAACTGGACGAGTTCGTCTATGGTCATGGATGTTTGGAGT
Source organism: Myxococcaceae bacterium (assembly GCA_019694575.1). Taxonomy (GTDB): domain Bacteria; phylum Myxococcota; class Myxococcia; order Myxococcales; family Myxococcaceae; genus JAIBBR01. The sequence goes on along the minus strand of JAIBBR010000127.1, from coordinate 11,526 downwards.
TAATAGCGGCAAAGAGGCCCCGACGCCATGACCCGGCAACACACAAGCCCACCTTTTCTTTCCACTCTGTGGCTGGCGGCTGCGCTTTGGTTGATGGGCTGCCCCAAGCGCCCCCTCGACTTGGGCCCCGAAGGTGAAGCGCGTTCGGCGGCTGAGCTGCTCAAGCGCATTGCCGTGGCTGAGAGCCAAGTGGTGAGCATGAAAGGTGACGCCAAGCTGCGCGTCGAGTCGCCGGGGCAAAATGGCACGGTCACGCTCTTCGTCGCTGTCACGCACCCCGCGTACGTACACCTCGAAGCGCTCGGCTTCTTCAACCAGCCACAAGCCGTGCTGGTGTCTGACGGTGAAAAGTTTGGCATGTACGACGCACAAACACAGCGCTACTACCGCGGCCCCGCCACTGCCGCGAACATGGGGCGGTTTCTGCCAGTGGTGCTGCCTCCTGACGAATTGGCCGCGTTGATGCTGGGCCGCTCTCCGCGTATTCCGGCAGAAGAAACAGAGATGTCTTTCGATGCCGAGGCGGGCGTGTATTGGCTTACCTTGAAGCGGGGCGGCGTGGTGCAGAAGCTGACTGTGCAGCCCCCCTCGTACCGCGTGGTGAAGAGCGAAGTCACCGGTATGCAAGCGTACAATTCGCGCTTTGAAGACATTGAAGACGTAGGCCCGGCGACCTACCCCCGCCGCGTGGTGCTCGAGGTGCCCGGGCAGTCAATTCGGGTCGAGCTCAACTACAAAGACGTGACGGTGAACGAAGCGCCCGATTTGACGCTATTTGAAATGAGTGCCCCCGCCAATGTGCCGGTGGTTGACGTCGACGCCCAGGGCAAAGAACACCCGGTGGCAAGCCCATGAAGCGGCTGGCGCTGGCGTTTCTTGCGGTGCTGACGGGAACGCTCGCTTGCCGGTGTCGCAAGCCCCCTTTTGATACCGATGCCGGTGTGCCGCCAGTGAGCGCGGCGTGGCTTGAGGGCCGTATTCCCGAAGAAATTGACGCGGGCACTCCGCGCACAGGTGGCGTACTGCGGGTGCGGGTGCAGAGTGAGCCGCTTGGCTTGAACCAGGTGCATGATCAAATGCTCGATGGCGTGGTGCGGCGGTACCTGCACGGCCCGGTGTACGAGACGCTGGCCGAGCTCGATCGCGCGACAGAGCCCAAATACGTGCTGGCTCCGCTGCTCGCGACCGGCTGGGTAGAAAGCGGTGATCACCTGACGTTGACGGTGACACTGCGCGAAGGCGTGCGCTTTCATAACGGCGAACCCTTCTCGTCGGCCGACGTGGTGGCTGTTTTTGACACCTTGATGAACCCCCAGCTGCCCACCCAAACGCGGCGCGGCTACTTAGCCGATCTCGAGAGCTACCAAGCGACTGGGCCGTTCTCGGTCGTTTTCAGGTGGAAACGCGCGAACGTGTCGGCGGCCAGAGATCTGCTGACGATGGTGCCCATGATGCCGCGTTCGGCGTTGGCGGGTGACTTCGCCGTCGCTCCGATTTTGCGTGCCCCGCTTGGCACTGGCCCCTTCAAGTTCGAGAGCTGGCAACCGAAGAAGGCGATCACCTTTCGCCGTTTCGATGGCTATTGGGGTACGCCGCCGTACGTCGATGCCATTGTGATTCGCCCCGTGGCCGACGCGAACGCGGCGACCCAGCTGTGGGAAGCCGGCGAATTCGAGGTGATGACGCAAATTCCTCCGCGCACTTGGCGGGCGCTTGAGAACGGGGAACCCCAAAATATGTGGGCGCAACAGGGGTACAATCGTTCTGCTTTTACTGACAATCAATACAGCTTTATCGCGTGGAACCATACCAAGCCGTACTTCGCCGACGTGCGGGTGCGACGGGCGCTGGCGATGCTTTTCCCCTGGGAGTCGGTGACCAAGAACGTCGACTTGGGGTTAGAAACACCCACCACCTGCCCGTACTACCCGCCGTCGAATGGGTGCGACCCTGCTGTGGTGCGGCTGCCGTTCGACCCCCGAGCGGCGATGGCGCTGCTCGACGAAGCCGGGTGGAAGGTGACGAAGCCAGCCGCCGTGCGCGAAAAAGAGGGTGTGCCATTTCGCTTCACGTTCATGGCCAATGCCAACAGCGTGCGCATGGGCAAGTTGTTGCCGCTCTACCAAGAGCAGCTGAAGACCGCGGGCATCGAGATGCGCATCGAGCCGGCCGAGACGGCGACTTACGTCACACGTTTGCGCGACCATGACTTTGACGCGGCGGCATTGAGCTGGGCCACGCTCGACGTCGAGTCTGACAATTTTCAGACCTTCCACTCGAGCCAAATTGCCGGTGGCTCAAATTACGTCTCGTACAAAGACGCGACGGTCGATGCCTGGTTGGAACAAATTCGGGTTGAACCAAATGATGACGCGCGCATGAAGCTGCAGCGCCAAGTGCACCGCAAGGTGTACGAAGATCAGGTGTACTTGTTTCTCACCCGGCGCCCGTTGCTCGATGCGATCGCCAAGAGCGTGCATGGGTTGAAGCCGTCGCTGGCTTGGTACGACTTGCGCAAAGCGTGGCTTTCGCCGCCGGAGCCAAGGTGGTGAGGCGCCGCTACGTGCTCAAGCGCCTCTTGTGGATGGTGCCTACTTTCGTCGGTGTTACCGCGCTGACCTTCGGGCTCGCCCGCCTGGGTGCGTCGCAGGGTGTCACATGGTCTGAAGACCCCCGTGCGGTGTGGGTGGCTCCGACAGAGCCTGTGGCCGGCATGTGGAGCGCGTATGCGTCATGGCTCGCCCGCTCGGTACAGCTTGATTTTGGCCGCTCGTCCGTTGATGCGAGGCCGGTGCGTGAAAAATTTTTTCAGGCGCTTCCCGCGACGGCGTTGCTCGGCGTGCTCGCGCTGCTTTTGGTGTATGGGCTCGGCGTTCCACTGGGAGTGTGGGGCGCGGTAAAGGCCCACACCTGGGCGGCGCGCGTCGTTTTCGGCAGCCTGCTTGCGCTTTACGCGATGCCGTCGTTCTGGTGCGCGGTGCTTTTATTGTGGGTCTTCGCGTCATCGCATGGGTTAGGGCTGTTGCCGTTGCAAGGGTGGGACACCCCCGCCCATTGGGTGCTGCCGGTGATTTGCCTGTCATATGCGTCGTTGGCGCGGCTTAGCCGACACGTGCGCGGTGCCATGCGCGACGCTTTGGTGCAGCCCTATGTGCGGGCCGCGGTCGCGCGCGGAGTGCCGTGGCGCCACGTGGTCTACCGCCACGCGCTCAAGCACGCGTTGGTGCCGGCGTTGGTGCTGCTCGGCGCCATCGTGCCGCAGCTTCTGGGAGGCAGCGTGATCATCGAGCGTGTCTTCGGCATCTCCGGTATTGGCTCTCTTGCTCTCGATGCGGTGCTTGGGCGCGATTACCCGGTGGTGATGGCGGTGACCACTTTTGGAGCGCTGCTCACCTCGCTCGTCGTGCTCGCCGTCGATTTGGCGCACGCATTTGTTGACCCACGGTTGGTGCTGGACGACGCGTGAACACTCCTGTCGCGTCAGCTGCTGCACGTTGGGGCCTGCTGTTCTACGCGGTGCTGGTGCTGGGAGCCGACTTTTTCGCTTCGCCTTTACCGTTGTCAGTACGGGTCGATGGCCAAACACATTGGTTTCCGAATGTGCTCGCTCCCGCAGCGCTCGCTGGCCAAACGCAGACCACGCTCAAGCCGCGCGCCGAGTGGATGCTCTCTACTCTGGTGCCGTTTGGTCCCGAGCAGATTGAAGGTTCAATGCCCAACCGTGCTGATGTGCCGCCTTATGCCCCCGACGCTGCGCATTGGCTGGGCACCGACGAGCTCGGGCGTGACGTGTTGGCGCGGTTGATTCACGGCGCGCGCCGCAGCATGGCATGGGCGCTCGTCGCGGTGGTGGTTTCGTTCACGGTGGGCGCTGCCATTGGCGCCTTGGCCGGCTACTTCGGCCGCGGTGTCGATGCGCTGCTCTCACGGCTCATTGACGTGATGCTGATGTTTCCCTCCTTGTTGTTTCTGCTCGCCTGCTTGGCATTGTGGCGCCAGCCGGGGCCCATGGTGGTGGCCCTGGCCTTGGCGTTGGCGCGCTGGGCCGACGTAGCGCGGCTGGTGCGGGCCGAAGTACGCCGAGTGAAGGTGCAAGACTTCGTGCGCGCGGCCGAAGCAATGGGTGCGTCGAAGCTCTATGTGTTGCGCAAACACGTGCTGCCGCATGCCATCGCTCCTCTGTGGGTGGCGGCTCCCTTGGCGCTTGCCTCAGCGGTATTGGTGGAAACAGGCTTGAGCTTTCTGGGCTTGGGCACCGCGCCTCCGCAGGCCAGTTGGGGCGAGCTGCTCAACCAAGCCAGCCGTTATTTGACGACACCAGGTGCGTGGTGGTTGGCAGTCTTTCCGGGGCTTTTGGTGTTTGGCGTGGTGTGGTGCCTGGAAATCGTGGCTGAACAGGCGCGACGTGCGCTCGACGAAGGCCGTTAATGCGGGTTCACCGGGGCGGGTTGTCGAGCGCTTGGTCTTTCAAGAGAGGACCGGCCTCCCGGCCGTAGAAACACGACCGCGAAGGGACCTCAAAACCACTCTCTGGTAAGGGCTAATGTGGAATACATTCCTAAAAAGTCGTACATTTTAGGAATATGTTCCAAAGGTTGGTTGGCCTTCCGAAACAGCAGAGCTTTTTTCTTTTTGGAGCCCGAGGAACAGGCAAGAGCACCTGGCTGCGGTCTCACCTACCCGAGAGTTCACGGGTGGTCTGGTTCGACTTGCTAGACCTAGAAACGGAAGATCTCTTCAGCGCGCGACCGCAGGCTTTCGGCCAGCGACTGGCGGCATTGCCCAGCTCGGTGAAATGGGTCGTCGTCGACGAAGTTCAGAAATTGCCTCGGCTGCTCGATACCGTGCACCGCTTCATCGAGCAGAAGCGGTTGAGATTTGCCCTTTCAGGCTCGAGTGCACGCAAGCTTAAGTCGGGCGGTGCCAACATGCTTGGCGGGCGAGCCTTGGCGCTGCACCTGTTCCCGCTCACACAGCGGGAGCTCGGTAGTCGCTTCAACCTCGATGAAGCGTTGCATGTCGGTACGTTGCCCCAAATGTTCCTTCTCAAAGGAACCACGGCCAAACATCAGTTTTTGCGCTCGTATGCGCTGACATACGTCAAAGAAGAGGTCTGGGCCGAGCAGTTGGTACGAAAGCTCGACCCTTTTCGACGGTTTCTTGAAGTCGCAGCCCAATCGCACGGCAAGCAAGTCAATACGCTGAACATCGCGCGTGACACCGGTGTCGACAACAAAACGGTCGCTACATATCTCGAGATTCTCGAAGATACCCATCTGGGTTTTTTCTTGGAATCTTTCGAGCACTCTTTTCGGCGTCGTATCGCCAAGAAGCCAAAATTTTTCTACTTCGACGCCGGGCTGGCGCGCGCTCTCGGTCGAACGCTCGATGTCAATCTTCGACCCGGCACGAATGCCTATGGCGATGCGTTTGAAGCCTTTGTCATTACCGAAGCACAGCGACTTTGCTCAGCGCTCCACCCCGCATATCGGCTTTCTTACATGCGCACCAAAGACGATGCCGAAGTGGACTTGGTTGTCGAGCGACCCGGAAAGCCAGCGCTCTTTGTTGAAATCAAGAGCTCGGCCGAGCCTTCGATTGTCGAAGTGAAGAAGGTTGCACGGCTGGCCAGGGAACATGGGCGTGCCCAACCGTGCGTGTGGTGCGCTATCAATGCGCCTGCCATCGTCGAAGGCGTCGAGGTTTTGCCTTGGAAAACAGCACTCGAAAAATACTTTTGACTGTTCTTTAGGGCTCTTGGTGGGTGAATCGTGGCTGAACAGGCGCGACGTGCGCTCGACGAAGGCCGTTAACGGGCTACAATCACCCGCCAATGGCCTCTATCAAGCTGGGCGATTTATTGGTCAAAGCCAAAGTGCTGACCGAGTCGCAGCTCAAAGCGGCGTTGGCCGAGCAGCAACGGTGGGGCGGCAAGCTCGGTGAAATTTTGGTGCGCATGAATGCGCTCACCGAAGAAATGTTGGTGAAGGCGCTCTCGAAACAGCTCGGCCTGCAGACCGTCAACGTAGACGCGATTCAGAGCATTTTCCCCCATGTGAAGGCGAAAGTACCCAAGGAGATCGCCCGCGACCTGGCAGCGCTGCCTCTGCAACTGCGTGACGATGGCCGAACCCTGGTGGTGGCGATGGCCGAGCCTCAACAGGTCGAGCACATTGACACGCTCCGCGCCGTGGCCCGGGCCCGCATCGTGCCGCAGCTCGCGGGGCGCACGGCAATCGCCCGCGCCTTCACCCGCTTTTATGAAAACGCCGGCGACCTGGCAGACATCGAGAGCTCGTTCAAAATGGTCGACGCCCAGGGCAAGACCATTCTCAAGACCCAGCAGCAGGTGCGCGAAGAGGCGGGCAAGCGCGGTAATCGTGCCGAACCGGGCCTCGACTCGCTTAAACTCGACGGCCCCGACAGCGGTCAACCCAACCCGCGCGATGTGCTGGCTTTGCTCGAAGAAGGGCACCGCAAAGAAGTGGCGGCGCTCAAGGCGATGGTAGAGCTGCTGATTGAGCGGGGCGTCTTTACCCGCGAAGAATATTTGAAGAAGGTCAAGCGCTAGTGGCGATGCGACGAAAGCTGGGCGAAATCTTGGTCGAGATGGGCGCCTGCACGCAGGCCGACGTCGACGCGGCGATTAAAGATCAACGCGGCGGTGCCTCTTTTCGAATTGGCGATCAGTTGCTGGAAAGCGGCAAGGTCACTCCGATGGCGCTCGCTGAAGCCCTTTCGAAGCAAAACGATTTGCCCTTCACCGTGATGCCGCCGGTGCCAGCGGCGGTGTCTTCGTTGGTGCCGGTCGATTTTCAGGTGAAGCGCAAGATGGCGCCCTTCAAGATCGACATCGGTGCGCAAGGCAAAGTGCACGTCGCTGTCGCCGACCCCGTCGCCGCCGGCGAATGGGTCGAAGAGATGTCAGTCAAGCTAAAGCGCTTGCTCAAGCTTTATGTAACGCCCGTCGACGAGTTGGCGCGTCATCACGCCACGCTGTTGGGGGCGCCGGCGCCTCGGCCTTCGCCACGCGGCGCGCTGCCGGTGAAAGCGGGTGACGTGCCCGCGTGGGTTACCGCGACGGCCGATTCTGATGACTCGAAACAAGTGCGCGCTTTTCTCGAGCAGGCCGGCACCGCGTGGGGCGCGAGCGACTCGTCGCGCGCTCCCGCCACGGTGATGCAAGAGGTCGGCGCTTGGTTGCACGCGCAGGGCGTCTTGAAAAATGAAAATGCCCCACCCGCTGATGTGCTGGCGACGCTGATTCGGCACCTCACCAGCCAGGGAGTGCTCGACAAAGCCGCCCTGAAAGAGGCATTGAAGCGCGTAGGATAAGCGCTTCAACCAGTGACGGCTTTGCTCAAAGTGCAGCACCTCTACGTGTCGGCGCATCGCGCGCGTGACGCGGTGACTGTCGACTTGGTGAAAGACGTGAATTTTACTGTCGACTCTGGCGAAGCGGTGGGGCTGCTCGGCGCGTCAGGGGGCGGCAAAACGCTGACCTGTTTGAGTGTCGCCCGGCTGTTGCCTTTTGGCGTGCAGGCGCAAGGCGAAATCAGCTTGGGAAGTACGTCGCTGCTGCCGCTCAATGACACGGCGATGGCGCAGCTGCGCGGCGTCGAGCTGTCGATGGTGTTTCAAGAGCCGTCTGCGGCGCTCAACCCCCTTTTGACAGTGGGTGAGCAAGTGACTGACGCCGCATGTGCCCGGCGAGGTCTGTCTTACGACGACGCGCGCGCACTGGCGGCCGAAACATTGGGAGCGATGGGTGTTGTCGGTGCGCAGAAAGCGTTGAGCGCGTTTCCTCACCAATGGTCGCAGGGCATGCGGGCGAGGGCGCTGCTCACCGCGGCACTCTTGGTGCGGCCCTTGCTATTGCTGGCTGATGAACCGACCAGCGCGCTCGATGCGGCCGCGGTTGGGCGGGTGCTCGAGGTGTTGAAAAAAGCCCAAGCCCAAGACGGCATGGGCTTGCTGTTGGTGAGCCACGATTGGCTCGCGGTACGCCAGACGTGTCAGCGGGTGTACGTGATGTTCGCGGGCAGAATCGTCGAGAGCGGCCCGGCGGCGCAAGTGCTCGAGAAGCCGCGTCACCCGTACACGGCCCGCTTGAAGGTCGAGGCGCAGCGGCGGTGGCAGAGCCCGGTGAAGACTGGCGCGTTGAGCGAGACGCTGGCGGGTTGCCCGTACCGTGGGCATTGTTCGAAAGCGTCGGAGCGTTGTTCAGAAATGCCCACGCTTGAAACGGTGGGCCCCGGGCATCAAGTGGCGTGCTTTCATGGAGAGACGCTTTGAGCCCCGAGCCTTCGTCGGGGAAAAAACCGTTGCTCGACGTGCGTGAGGTGCGCGTACGGTTGAGCGGTGTCGACGTGCTGCGGGGTGTCAGTGTGCAGGTGTTTGCCGGTGAGCGCGTAGCGTGGGTGGGCGAGAGCGGCAGCGGCAAGACGACGTTGGCGCAAGCGGTGGTGGGGCTGCACCCGCTTTCAGGCGGCCAGGTGATTTTCGACGGGTTGGGGTTGTCGCCCATGCCAGCCCGCGCGAGGCCAACCGTGGGCCGGCGCATGCAGTGCGTGCTGCAAGAAGCGGTGCGGTCGCTCAACCCTCGTTGGAGCGTGGCGGAGCTGGTGGCCGAACCGTTGCGGGTGCAACAGCGGTTCGACGCTGGGTCTGCGCAGCGCGTGGCGCAATGGATCGCGCGTGTGGGTTTACCGGCCGATACGCTGAGCCGACAACCTGCTGCGCTTTCTACCGGCCAGGGGCAGCGCGTGGCGTTGGCGAGGGCGTTGATAAGCCAACCTGAGCTCTTGATTCTCGACGAGACGTTGAGTGGCCTCGACGCCGCCGTGCAAAACGAATTGCTGCGCGTGCTGGCGCAGGCTCAGAGCGAGTGGAAGATGGCGGTGGTGTTGGTGTCTCACGATCTCTCGTTGGTGAAGGCGTGGGCGTCGCGGGTCAGCGTGTTCAGTGCAGGGCAGGTGGTTGAAGAGATCGCCTTTGAGCAGGCGCAGGCCACCGCATGAATGTGTTTTGGCTCAGCCATCACCCCGAGCACGAGCTGAACCGGTGCTTTCGCATGGGCGGCTTACCCGTGTGCGCGAGGTGCGTAGGCACTTACCCTTTGCTGTTTGCCGTGATCGCCCTGCAGGTAGCGATAAAAGCGCCGCTTTCATTGCCGCATGAGGTGTTTTGGGTGCCCGCGTTAACCGTGCCAGCGCTGGTTGACTGGGCGTGGGGCCGTTTTCACCCCGCGTCAGGGAGCAACGCCTGGCGGCTCGTCACCGGCTGCGGCTTGGGTTTGTGCTTGGGGCGCGCGCTGTACGTTCACTTTCAGACGCCTTTTCCCCAGGTGTTGATTGCGGTGTTGTCGCTCGTGACATTGGTGGCAACGCCTGTCATTCTAGCCACTTACCGTCGCTCGCTGCGCCGGTAGATCAGACCGCGCAGTCATGCGTTCAATTGCTCAAGGACAAACGGGGAAGATCGTTTGGGACCGGAAACGACTGATGAGCACTTGATGCTCGTCTTCAAGTCGGGAGACGCCAGAGCGTTTTCAACGCTCGTGGGAAGGCACCGTCTCGCGGTCTACAACTTCATTCTTCGTTACACCGGGCACAAACAGCGGGCAGAAGACCTGCTGCAGGAGACATGGCTGAAGGTGGTGCGGGGAAGCGGCGAGTATCAACCCAAAGCGAAATTTACGACTTGGGTTTACACCATTGCGAGGAACCTCTGCGTGGACAGTGCGCGTAAAGAAAGTTACCGGCAGGCCGATTCGCTCGACGCCCCGGCGCAAGCACACGAGGCCGACGGCCCGAGCATGGGTGAAAGTGTGGCCGACATCAGCGCGCAGAACCCCGACCGCGGGGCCTACAATGCGGCACTGCGGCCGAAGTTAGAAAAAGCGTTGCGGGCACTGCCCGACGAGCAACGCGAGGTTTTCTTGCTTCGCGAATACAGCGGCGTGAGCTTCAAAGACATCGCCGAAGTCACCGGGGTGAACGAGAACACGGTGAAGAGCCGCATGCGGTACGCGCTCGAGGGTTTGAAGAAGCAGCTTTTGGCAATGGGTGTCGAAGGAGAATTCGAAGCCGAGGGAAGGACCGTGGCGTAAGCCAACCGAAGAGAGACGATTCGATGAAACCCGTCGTGCACCAATACGAGGACAAGCTCCTCGAGTTCGCTTACGGCGAGCTGTCGGCCCATGAAGAGAGCGCGGTGTCGGCGCACGTGCAGACGTGTGCCAAATGCTCACAGGCCTTGGCGGGTATCAAAAGCGTGCGCGCGTCGATGCGGCAGCTACCGATAGAAGCAGTGCCCGAGGCCGGGCTCGATTCATTGTTGGCGTACGCCGAACAAGCGGCGCGACGACAGGGCAGTCAGAAGTCGCGGAGTGGCTTTTCGCGTTGGGTAGGCGGGTTGAGCGCGGTGGCGGCGCTGGGGTTGGTGGCGTACGTGACGGTTGTTGCTGACCTCAAGGCACCTGACGCTGAAGCGGTGGCCACGGCGGCGAAGAAGGCTGAAATAAAGTCAGCGCGAGAATACGGCGAAGGCGGCCGTCAATGGGCGCAAGAAGGGGCAAGCCCGTCTCCCGTTGCTGCCCCGCCCGTGGCGGACAAGGCAGCCGAAGTCAATGGGCCGTCGCCCCAAAATGATGGCCGCGCGGGTGCTGGGGGAGTGGGGGGCAAGGCCGCGGCGAAGCCTTCGACGTCTCGGCGTGAGGCCGTGGCGAGCGCGCTGGGCGACTCGAAACAGGGCATGGGTAGCTTGGGGTCGGCCGGCAGTGGTGTGGGCGGCGTGGAGCTGGCCAAGGAGCAGAAGGACGCAGACTTGCGGCTCGATTTTGGCAATGCCACGGCGCGGGGTGGGCGTGAGCCGAGCCAGGTTTATTTAGACGACGCGAAGAAGAAGAAGCCGTCGAAAAAAGAAGTGAATGCCCCAGCAGAAGAGAAAGTGGCTGCGGCACCGACGCCGAAAATCAGCAAACTCAAAGAAGCACCGTTGGGGTTGTCGGCTGATTCGGCTCCAGTGGCTCCAGCGGCTGCGGCACCTGCCCCCGCGCAGAGCGGCGGGGCTGAACGGCAAGAAAGCATGGGTTTGTCGGTACGTTCGAAGCCGTCAGCGGCGAAGGGCAGCTCCTTTTCGACTGAAACGGCGGCTGACGATGAAGCGTATGGCGCGGCTCCCGCCAAGGGTGACAGCGCGGCTGAAGCCGAGAAGAAGCCCGCCCGGGTGGCGACGTTGCTCGAGCAGGCGCGGGTGGCGTCGACGGCGGGTGACCGGCAGAGCGCGGTTGACGCGGCGTTCGCGGCCCTGAAGTCGGGAGCGACGGGGTCACAGCGCAGCGAAGCGCTCAAGCGGTTGTGTGACGCGTTCGACGCCAGCGGTGACGGGGCTTCGGCCGACACGTATTGCGGCCTGTTGTTGAAGGAGTTTCCCGGTAGCGCAGAAGCGAAAGCGGTCATCAGCCGGCGCGAGCAGGCGCAAGAGCGTGTAAAGGCCAAAGCGAAGCCGACCCCGGCGAATGCT
>JAIBBR010000126.1 GCA_019694575.1 Myxococcaceae bacterium | reverse complement strand
TGCTTGGCCACTTCGTCTTTCAAAGCCGCGGGGCTTAGGTATTTCGAAATGTGCGTGACGTCGGAGCGCCGCAAGAAGGCTTGCGCCGACGCGGTGACGGCTCCCCCGGTGAAAAACACCAGCCGCGACAGGTATTCGGGCAACGACTCGCTCACCACCCGGTGCACCTCGGGCCCATCTAAGTCGGGCATGGTCATGTCACACAGCACGAGCTCGAATGGCTCTTCAATCTGCAGCCGGCTCAGCACCTTGGTCGAATCGGCTTCGGTCGAGACCCGGTAGTCGGTCTTCAACATGCGGGAAATGGCGGTCAAAAACCGGGGGTCATCGTCGATAATCAACAAGCGTGGCCGCGGTGGCGGTACGACGGTTTCAGACACGTCATTTCCTCTCAAGAGGGCCTTTGCGAGTCTTCATTGCAACCCGCAGACCACCATCTAGGTGCTCGCAAGTACGAAGGGCGCCGTGGGTCAAAATTCAAAATGGGAGTCAGCCCTGACCCCCAGATTTCAAAGGTGAGACGCCAGACACTTTGAACCCACGGCCTTCAAGCCTGGCTTTAATTGCAGTGCTTTCAGGTATTTAAATGAAGAGAGATATCTGGCTCGCCTTCTGCTACGGTTGGCACGACTTTTGAGGCCAATCGGGCCAGAGGCAAACACCAAAGATGGGGATGGAACTCAAGCAAAGCCTCAAACTCTCGCAGCAGCTGGTGATGACGCCCCAGCTGCAGCAGGCCATCAAGCTGTTGCAGCTCGGTCGCATGGAGCTCCTCGAGCAAGTGCGCGAGGAGATGGACCAGAACCCGCTTCTCGAGCAACCTGACGACACCGTCGAAGGCGACATGTCTGAAAAGGCGCCCGGTGAAGCGTCGCTCGAAGCGGCCAACGCTGAACTGCCGCCCGACATGGAACCCAAGGTTCCTGAAGTGGCGCAAGAAGTGGTGGCCGACAGCAACAACCCCGCCGAAATCGACTGGGACGCGTACTTAAACAGCTACCAATTCAACGAGCCCACCACCGCCTCGAACAAAGGCAGCGTGGCGAGCGAAGACATGCCTTCGCTCGAAGGCACGTTGGTGCGCAAAGAAGACTTGGTCGAGCACCTGGCCGCGCAGCTGGGCATGCTCAAAATGAACGACGCCGAACGCCGGGTGGCGATGCTGATTTTGGGCAACCTCGACGACGACGGGTACCTCACGCTGACCGACAGCGAAGGCGACCCGCTGATTCACCTGGCGAGCGAAGCCGACGTGCCCATGGGCGTGGCCGAACGCACCCTGCGCCGCATTCAACAGCTCGACCCCAAGGGCTGCGCTTCACGTGACTTGCAAGAGTGCTTGCAGATGCAGGCCCAGGCGCTGCGCGACCCGCGCGCTCAGTTGCTTTGCTTGCTGCTCAAGAAGCACATGAAGTTTTTAGAATCGAAGAATTACCCCGCCATTGCCAAAGACCTGAAGCTGCCGATGGAAGACATCGTCGAGGCGGCCAAGCTGCTCACCAAGCTCGACCCCAAACCGGGCCGTAATTTTTCGGGCGACGACGCGCAGTACATCACCCCTGACGTTTTCATTTACAAAATGGGCGTCGACTACACCGTGGTGCTCAACGACGACGGCTTGTCGAAGCTGCGCATTTCGGGCGCGTACCGCCAGGCCTTGCGCAACGGGCAAATACCCTCGGGGCAAACCAAAGAATTCGTGCAAGAAAAGCTGCGCAGCGCCATGTGGCTGATTCGCTCGATTCACCAGCGCCAACGCACCATCTACAAAGTCACCGAGTCGATTGTGAAGTTTCAGCGCGACTTTTTAGACAAGGGCATCGCCCACCTAAAGCCGCTCATCTTGCGCGACGTGGCCGAAGACATTGGCATGCACGAGTCGACGGTGTCGCGGGTCACCACCAACAAGTACGTGCACACCCCGCAGGGCATTTTCGAATTGAAGTACTTCTTCAATTCGTCAATTGCCCGCACCTCAGGCGACGACATCGCCTCAGAAGCGGTGAAAAACCACATTCAGAAAATCGTCACCGCAGAAGACGCCAAGAACCCGTATTCTGACCAGAAAATCGTCGAGTTGTTGCGCAGTCAGGGTATTGAAATCGCTCGTCGTACCGTCGCCAAATACCGTGAGGTGTTGGGCGTTCTGCCTTCGAGCAAGCGCAAAAAATATTTCTAAGCAGTATTCTCTTCAAGCAACGGCATTCTCCCTTTCAAGGAGCCTTTCTGACCGTGGCCACGCGCACTATTCTCATCGTCGAAGATGACAAGTTCGCTCGCGTCTTTCTGAAAGACTGTTTGGCCGAGCTGCAGTGCCGCATCGAAGAAGCGGTCGACGGTGACGATGCTCTCGCCAAGATTTCACAAGTCATTCCCGACCTGGTGCTGCTCGACTTGGTGATGCCCAAGAAGAGCGGGCTCGAAGTGCTCAAGGCCGTGCGCGACGCGGCGCCGACACCACCGATTCTGGTGGTGTCGAGCTTAGACACCGACAAGCTCATTCAGCAGGCGTTGAGCGCTGGCGCCAATGGGTACATCAGCAAGCCCTTCGCGCCGATTGAAGTGTTGACCGCGGTGCGGCGTGAGCTGGAGGCCCTCAAGTGAGCGATTACTGGCTCAGCGACGTCGAGCACCGGGTGCTGGGGCCCATTGGCCTCGAAGTGCTGCAAGACCTGGCCGAGGCCGGCAAGTTGACCCAAATTCGCTCGGTGTCGCGTGACGGGCGCACCTTTCACCCGGTCGACAAGTTTCCCGAAGTGGTGGCCGCCATTGGGCCGCGCACACCGGCCGACACCGCCCGCTCTCAGATGGACGCGTTAGAACGCGTGCTCAAGTACCTCACCGCGATTCGCCGCCAGTCGGCCCATGAAGTGTTTCGGGTTGCGCCCGGCGCTCCATTGGACCAATACCGCGGGGCGTTCTTTTCAATCATCAAACGTTTTTACCCCGATCGTCTGCCACCCGAGACGACCCCCGAACTCCGCCGCGCCTGTCAGGAGGTGTTTTTGAGGCTCGCTGCGTTAATCACTGAAGTTGAAAAGTCACGTCGCTAAAAGCGCGTCACAACTTGCCTGCGCCGAAACGGTACAGTTGCTTCACTCTTACGAAAGGGCACTCATGCAATTGAACATCACTTTCCGCCACCTCGACCCGATCGACTCCCTCAAGAATTACACCCGAGAGAAAGTCGACCGCGCCCACAAGTACCTCGACAAGGCGGGTGAAGCGCATGTGGTGCTCTCGATGGAACGGCACTTACACCACGCTGACATCACCATCACTTCGGGCGCCTTCGTGTTGCGAGGCCGCGAAAAGAGTGAAGACATGTACGCTTCAATCGATTTGGCGATGGACAAGATTGAGCGCCAGCTGCGCCGCTACAAAGAGCGCCTCAAGCACCACCACGGTCGCGACCGGGTGCACCATCGCCAAGACTTGGTGGCCAACCATTTCAAAATTCGCCACGACGTCGTCGAATTGTTAGACCCTGAAAAGGCACCCAACCCCGCCGACGCCACGCCGCGGGTGATTCGCTCGAATGAGTTTTTGGCCAAGCCAATGCTCGTCGACGAAGCCATCATGCAGATGGACCTGATGAACAACGATTTCTTGGTGTTCACCAACGCGCAATCGAACGAAATGAACGTGGTGTACCGCCGCAAAGACGGCCACTACGGCCTGATTGAAGCCAGCGCCACCAGAGCCCAAGCCAACGTCGCCTAATTTTTTTAAGCGCGATTTCCCCCCTCGATACGGCGCAAGGTAAGCGAACAACGCACCTTGCGCTTCACCACTGCCTTCGGTAAGTGCCGCGCCTGTGAAAATCGCCGAGTTCTTGAAACCTCAGGCAGTCATCGCGGAGCTCGCCGCGAAGACCAAGCCTGACGTTTTGAAGGAGCTCTCGGGCACTTTGGCGAACACCAACCCTTCGGTCACCTTGCAGCGCATCACCCAAGTGCTCGAGGAGCGCGAGCGGTTGGGCTCTACCGGCATTGGCGAAGGGGTGGCCATTCCCCACGGTAAGCTCACCGGGCTTTCGGCGTTGTCGGCCACATTTGGCGTTTCGCGTGCGGGCGTCGACTTCGATTCTATCGACGGCAAACGCACCCATTTGTTTTTCGCGCTGGTGGCCCCCGAAAATTCGGCGGGGTTGCATTTGAAAGCGCTGGCTCGCATTTCTCGGCTCTTCAAAAACGCCCGTTTTCGCGATTCGATTCTCGACGCCAAGACGGCGAGCGAAATCTACGAACTCATCGCTCTCGAAGACGCGAAAGCGTAAACAGCAACGCGTGCCAACGCGCGCGCTTCGAATTACCTCTCTGTCATGGTCGTGGTGCGTGGTGTGCGCCGCTTCGACCGCAGTCGCTCAAGCCAACTACCAAGCCTTGCCCATGGGAGAACGCGCCACCGGCATGGCGGGCGCATTCACCGGCCTCGCCAACGACGAGTCGGGCGCCTATTACAACCCCGCCGGCCCGGCGATGGCCGCCAAAGACTCGCTCTCATTGACGACCAACTTTTACGGCATCGCGCTGGGCAGCATCGACGGGCCCCTTGGGCCTGGCACCGACGTCAGCTATGCGACCTTGAACCTGATACCCGCCACCTCGAGCAGCCTGATGCACTTGGGCGGCGCGACCGACGGCGTGCCTTCACCGTGGGTGTTTTGCTTCAACGTCTTCGCGCCGGGCAGCTCGAGCCAGCAGCAACGCACGCTCTTCGAGAGCAAGGTGGCGTACCGCAGTTCAATCAACCAGCGACAAATTCTGGCCGGCCCTACCCTGGCGCGGCGGTTGGGCGAGCGCTGGGCGGTGGGGGTTAGCCTCTTCGGCAGCCTGAAGACGAACGACAACGAATATTCGCTCACCGGCGCCACGCTCGATGCCGCGGGCAAGGCGACCAGTATCGTCGACATTGCGTACGCCGAGTCGAGCTTGAATTTCGGCCTCGCCGCGTCGGCGGGGGTGCGGTTTCAAGCGACCGAACACTGGTCGTTGGGCTTCTCGGCCCGCACGCCGGTGTTTCACGTGATGGACAAGTCGACCGTCTACGCGCACGTCTTGAGCTTCAGCAACGGTGATGCGAACCCCACGTTTCAAATGCGCCAAGCCGACACCCGCACCCGCTTCGAAGTGCCGACCAAGCTCAGCGTCGGCGCGGCGTGGTCAAAGCCGAAGTCTTTCACCGTTTCGGTCGATTTCACCGCGCACTTGCCGCAAACCACCGTCGTCGACGCGACGCAGGGCACGGTGAGTGACTTGCAGTTCACGCCCAACGCGGCGATTGGCTTCGAAGGCTACCTCGGTGAACGGGTGGCGATTCGCGGCGGCTTGTTTACCGACTTGAGCAACGTGGCGGTGCCCAACCCGGCGGCCAATGTCGCGCCCGACAAAGTCGACACGTTTGGAGCGACGCTGACGGCGAGCTTGCTGGGAGAGACGACGTCGTCATCGCTGGGCGTGATTGGCTCTTATTCGGCGATTCAGACCCTGGGCTACGACTTTGCCAGAGAAACGTCGTACCTCACCACCGGCCGGCAGTTGCGGCTCTTCGTGGTGCTTGCTTCGTCGTTTTCGTATTGAGGGTTTGCTGAATTGGGGAACATTCATCGGTGGACTGTCTGGTTGTATTGCGCGGCATACGCTTGGGCGAGGTCGACCGAAGTGAGTTGATGATCCACCTGAAACTTGCTCCGCAGCGCCAGGTACCCACCGCTGGGCGCCAAGATGATGCCGGAAATGAGGCAAGTCAGTCCGGCTCCCATCGAGTCGAGGTTACGCGCCAACAGCCCTCCAACCACCCCCAACACCACGCCCAGGCCAGCGGCGCCCAGGCCCACGCGGTTCCACCACAGGGCGCGCTCGCGTGTGTCACGCACGTCGTCGGCAATGCCCGTCTGGCCGGTGATACGAAAGAAGTCTTCGTCGTCGATGCGCAGGTTGTCTTGGAGCGCAAACCACCGCGTCACATCGCCTCCGGTGAGGCTCGTTTTGTGAATGTCGCCGGTCTTGCGCACTGTCCAGTCGCCGCTGGAGTCTTGTGAAGCACGGTACTCTTCGCCGACTTTGCGGGTTTCGAAATTCCACTCCCACACTTCTTCAGTGTTGATGGCCAATGGCGCACCTGAAGCAGGCACCCCCGTCTTGGGCAAGGTGGCACAGCCGCTCGAGAGGAGGACAGAAATCAAGGCCGCCCACGCAGCCGAACGGGAAAAAACCGAAGCGCTCATGAAAGTCTCCCTGCGAATTTTTTTCATTGAAGCGCGGGCATAAAAACCGTCGCAAAAAAGTGCCGTGATGCGACGGTGGCGTTTTCGCGGTGTCAATCTTAGGGGGCAGGGTGGTTTGACGCTGCCGGGCAACGATGCCAGAGATAGCCACCCACGGAGCGAGCGTGAATAAAAGCGCATTTTTCATCGCAGCTGGGTTCTTGGGCTTTTGGGCGGTTGGATGCCTCGACCTGTCGCCCGACGGCAGAGCCTTCGCGTGTACCGATGACTGCGCTGACGGCGGTGCGGGTGGGGGTGCAACGGGCAGCGGTGGCGGCGGCACATCGACGGGCGGTGGCACATCCACCGGCGGCGGCACATCGACCGGCGGTGGCAGCATGACAGGAGGAGGCTCAGGCACCGGTGGCAACTTCACCACCACTGATGCGCTGTATGCGGTGTGGGGCACGGCTGCGAACAACGTGTGGGTGGGCGGCAGCTCTGGGGCCATGCTCCATTGGGACGGAAAATTTTGGGCGAACGTTTCAGAAACCAACTGGAGCACCCGAGCCCTTTGGGGCTCTGGCGCGAACGACATTTGGGCGGTGGGCGACGACGCCCTCACCATGCATTGGAACGGTAGCCACTGGAGCGAGGTGCAGAACCCAGTCGTCAACAATCTCTATGGCGTGTGGGGCACCGCGGCGAACGACATCTGGTCAGTGGGTACCTTCGGCGACGTCATTCACTGGAACGGTTCCAACTGGTCAAAGGTGACGGGGAGCAGCAATAGCATCTTCTCGACGGTATGGGGCACCGGCCCGCAAGACATTTTTGTCGGAGGCAGTGGGCTCAAGCTCGAACACTACAACGGCACGGTGTGGAACCAGATTGATACCGGGCAGAGCAATACCATCACCGCGCTATGGGGCACCGGCGCAAGCAACATCTGGGTGGTGGGCTCATTTGGCACCATCATTCACTGGAACGGGGTGAGTTGGACCTTGGTCAACGGCGACACGGGTAATTGGCTCAACGGAATTTGGGGCTCGGGGCCGAACGATATTTGGGTCGTTGGGGGCAAGGGCACGGTGCGCCACTGGAACGGCAGCACCTGGGTGGAAGTGCCCAGCAACACCATGGAAGATTTGCAAGGCGTGTGGGGCAGCGGCCCCGGCGACGTATGGGCTGTGGGTTACAAAGGCACGCTGCTGCATTTTCCTTGAAGAGAGGAACCAAAAGTTCCTTTTTTTAATATAAAAAGGAACTGTGTACTCCCGATTGCTGAAACCTCCCGAGAAGAGCTTCTTTCTCTTCGGCCCCCGGGGCACTGGAAAATCAACCTGGGTCACAGATCAATTGGGCGAGGCGATCACCATCGACTTGCTCCATGGCCCGACCATGCTCGAGCTCTTGGCAGACTCCAGCCGCCTCGAAGCGCGTGTCCCGTCGAAATACAGGGGGTGGGTGGTCATCGACGAAGTTCAAAAAGTGCCGGCAGTACTCGACGAAGTGCATCGCCTCATCGAAAAGAAAAAGTTCAAGTTCGCGCTGACGGGCTCATCGGCACGAAAGCTCCGGCGGGCTGGCGTAAATTTGTTGGCGGGTCGCGCCCAGACGCTCGCCATGCACCCACTGACCGCGAGTGAGCTGGGAGCCGACTTCGACATACGCAAGTCTATTCAGCACGGGCACCTCCCCCTGGCGTACCTCAGCAAAGACCCACGGGCATTTTTAAAAAATTACGTCGCGACTTATCTCAAAGAAGAAGTCCAGCAGGAAGGTTTGACCCGAAACCTGGGCGCCTTCGCGCGCTTTCTCGAGTCTGCATCATTTTCGCAAGGCAGCCTGCTGAACATGACCGACGTCGCGAGAGAGGCGGCCGTCGAGCGCAAGACAGTCGAAGACTACTTCGTGATTCTCGATGACCTTCTTCTGGCAGCGCGGCTGCGCCCATTTGCCAAGCGAGCAAAACGGGCGACGGTCGCGCACCCCAAATTTTTTCTCTTCGACGTCGGTGTCTTTCGAAGCGTTCGACCGCGTGGCCCCCTCGACAGCGACGCCGAAATCGATGGTCCAGCGCTCGAGACGCTGGTTCACCAAGAGCTGCGCGGCGTCATCGACGGGCTTCAATTGGAATACCAAATCACCTTCTGGCGAACACGTGGCGGCGAAGAGGTCGACTTCATTTTGTACGGCGAAGACGGCTTCAAAGCATTCGAGGTGACCCGCGCCAATCGATTGCGTGGTGCCGATTTCGACGGTCTCAAGGCATTCAGAGAAGAGTACCCAGAAGCCGAACGCTTTCTTCTGTACGGCGGAGAACGCGAATATTTTGAGCATGACGTCAAGGTGATGCCCGTCGCGAACGCGCTCAAGAAACTTCCCCAGCTGCTCGCACGGTGAACTTTCTGCCGCTCGGTGCTTCAACGCCCACTTTCAGTGATAGAGCGCCAGCGCCGCGAGGCCCAAGAAGAGCACGCTGTCGATGAGCAGCGGCAAGTCACCGAGCAACATTTTCTCGGGCGAGCCACCCAGGTTTTTCTTGTGCACCAAGTACAAATAGCGAAACACGCCGTACACCACGCAGGGCACGGTGAACTTCAGCATGTCGCTGCCCACGTGGTCGATGGTCTCTTTCGACACGGTGTACAAGCCGTACGCCAAAATGGTGCACGCGGCGCTGATCGACATCATCTGATCAATCAGCGGCAACGTGTATTCATTCAAGTTGGCACGGTGAGCGCCCGCGCCCTCTTCTAACGAAGACAATTCATGGCGCCGCTTGGCGAAACCGAGAAACACCGCGCCGAGCAGCGTGCACAGAAACAGCCAGTTCGACACCTGCACTGAAATCGCCGTGGCGCCCGCGAAAATTCGCAAAATGAAACCCGCGGCAATCGCCATGACGTCGAGAATCACCGCTTTCTTGAGCAGCGGCGTATAAATGAGCTGTAGCGCGATATACGCCACGCAGACACCGAAGAACGTCTTCCCCAACGCCCAACCCCACGCTGCGGCGCCTCCCCACAACAGCACCACCAGCACCGCCGCCATCGCTCCGCTCAAGTGCCCCGCAGCAATGGGCCGCAACCGCTTTTCAGGGTGCAGCCGGTCTTTCTCGCGGTCAACCCAGTCGTTGGCCAAATAGACGCCGCTGGCGAGCAAGCAGAACACCATCACCGCCTGCAGCGAGCGCCAGCCCAAGTCGTCTTTGAAAATGCCCTTCGCGAACAGCAGCGGCACGAAGAGCACGAAATTCTTTATCCACTGCCGGGGGCGCAACGCCTTCAACACCACGAGGGGCATCGGAGGCCGCGCTGAACCAGAGAGTACCGTTGTCATCACCGTCGCCCAATTCCGTAATAGGTGAAGCCTTGTTCGCGCATGCGCGCCGGGTCGTAAATATTGCGCCCATCGAACAACACGGGTGACTTGAGCAGGCTCTTGATGCGCAGCATGTCGGGGTGGCGAAACTCGTTCCATTCGGTCACCACGAAAAGTGCGTCGGCGTCTTTCAGCGCGTCGTACGGCGTGGCGGCGAAGACCACCCGGTCCTTGAAGCGGCGCTGCGCGGCGCCCATCGCCACGGGGTCGTGCACCTGCACCCGCGCGCCCTTGCCCAATAACCCTTCAATCAACGTCACCGCCGGCGCTTCACGCATGTCGTCTGTGCGGGGCTTGAACGCCAGGCCCCACACCGCGAACGTTTTTCCCGACAGCTCACCGAAGTGCTTCACCGCTTTTTTGAGCAGCAACTGCTTTTGCCGCTCGTTGGTGCGGTCGACCGCACGCAGCAAGTCGAATTCTACGCCCTGTTCGCGAGCCAACGCCGACAACGCCTTCACGTCTTTGGGAAAGCAGCTGCCGCCGTAACCCACGCCAGGAAAGAGAAAGGGGTAGCCAATGCGGCTGTCGGCACCCATGCCTTTGCGCACCCAATTCACGTCGGCGCCCACTGCCTCGCAAATGGCGGCGATGTCGTTCATGAATGAAATGCGCGTCGCCAGCATGGCGTTGGCGGCGTACTTGGTCAGCTCGGCAGAGCGCACGTCCATGAACAAAATGGGGTTTTCGGTGCGCACGAAAGGCGCGTAGAGCTCGGCCATCAGCGCCTTGGCTTTTTCAGAGTCAGTGCCAATCACCACCCGGTCTGGCTTCAAGAAGTCGTCGAGCGCGGCGCCTTCTTTCAAGAACTCGGGGTTAGACACGACATCGAAGGGCACCTTGGTTTGCTTGGCGATGGTGGCCTTGACCTTGTCAGCGGTGCCCACTGGCACGGTGCTCTTGTTCACCACCACGGTATAGTCAGTCAACACGCGACCTGCTTGCTCGGCCGCCGAGAGCACATATTTCAAGTCAGCGTCACCGGTTTCACCTTCGGGTGTACCCACCGCGATGAACACCGCCTGCGCGCCGCTGACCGCTGGCCCAAGCTGCGTCGAGAACGACAGGCGCTTTTCTTTCAAGTTACGCGTGACCAACTCGGTCAAGCCGGGCTCGTAAATCGGCAGCTCGCCATTTTGGAGCTTGTTGATTTTCGATTCGTCGATGTCGACGCAGGTGACGTCGTTGCCCGAGTCGGCAAAACACGTACCCGCCACTAAGCCGACATAGCCGGTGCCTATGACTGCGATTTTCATCGAAGGCGCGGCACCCTAGCCAAATGTCGCGACCAGCGCCAAGAAGGCGTCGGAGCGATTTCAGCCGCCAGAAAGAACCCGGCGCAGCGCCTCTTCACCTTTGAATTCGGTGGTGCGCCCCACATGCGTCAGCGGCGCGACCAACAGCCGCTCAATCAATTCGCGTGTCACCGTCGAAAGCTTCGGTTTGAAAGGCGCCACGTTGGCGGCGCTTTCGGGAAACAGCGCTTCAACCACGCTCAATGACGCGAAGAGGGCGCGTTCTGCGCCCCATGCCGAGGCCCGCTCTAAGACAATGTCGGCTCTCGGCAACCGCGAGTACGGCCCGCCCAACGAGGGCGCTCCGGCCACCAACTCGCGCAGGTCGATGAACTCAATCATCGGCACTTCGTAGCCGCGCCGCGCTTGGCTCACGGTGTGAAAGAGCAGCGCGTCTTCGAGGTCTAAGCGGTACAGCGACGGGCCGTACACTTTGCTCGGCATCGCCCGCTCGAAGAGGCCGGCCTGCAACGGCCCACCGTCGAGCACTTCGCCGTAACAGAAAAGCTGGGTGCGCCCGTCGGTCAGCACGGCGCTCGCGCTGCGCGCTTCGGCCGGCACTTCGTTCTCGGGTTTGAATTCAGCGTGCTTCATGAAGCCCGCGAAGCCTTCGACGTCGCCTTTGGGCAGCAGGAGCTCCAACTCAGCCACCGGCCGAAAGGCAATGTGCGGGTAAACACATTCGGCGAAGCAGCCTGCCCCCAGCAAAATGACGCGCCGCCCTTCGAGCGCGTCGACCGAGCGCTTGAAGTTGACCAGCTTCATCACGTTGTCGTTGAGGCTGCCCTGGTAAATCGACAGTAACCGGTCACGCGCCCACTGCGGAGCGCCCGCGCCTCCCATGCGGTACTCGACGTTGTAGGCAGCGAGCGGCGCCAAGCCTTGGGCGACGGCCCAGTCGACGTAGCTGTCCCACGGGGCACCGCGCAAGTCGACGCGCTTGGGCTCGAACGACGAAAGCGAACGAAAAATGTCAGCCAGGGTGGCGCTCATCACTCCGATGCTCCTAAGACGCGCCCCCAAGGTTCGCAAGATGACTTCACTCACCATTGTGATTCCGTTTTTGCCGCAACGCGCCGAAGCCGCGCGGGCAATGCATGCCCTGTTGGCGAGAAGGCCGGGGCTCGAGGTGGTTTTGCTACCCGAAGGTAACGGGGCGCCCCAACGTCTGAGCGACGCCTTGACCGGCACGCGCGGCGAGGTGGTGGTGGTGCAAGAAGCCGACAGCCGCTACCCACTCGACGGGTGGGCCGCGTTGATTCGCCCGATTTTCGAGCAAGGCGCCGACGCGGTGCTGGCGCGGCGGTCGAATGCTTCGTGGCCCGAGCGGGCATTGGCGCGGTTGGGCCAGCCGTTGTTGGCGCAATCGATAGAAGACCCTTTTACGGGTCAACGCGCATTTCGACGGCCGGTGCTCGAATCGCTCGAGGTGCAGAGCAAAGGTGCAGCGCGCACGGTCGAATTGATGGTGAAGACCGCCGCCGAGAAGTACCGCGTGGCAAGTGTGCCGGTGTCGTTGCAAGCGGGCGAAGGGCCTTCGGCTGCCGAATTGGCTTGGGCGGTGGCCGTGGTCAGCCAGTACTGGCTGGGGCGAGATGACCAAGAAAACCGGCACCAGGGCTATACCTCGCTCTCGCGGGTAGAAGCGGCGGCGCCCCGCTACAATGCATGGCTGGGTGAGAAGTTTCGCGCCTACGCCGGCCGGCGCGTGCTGGAGGTCGGCGCAGGCCTGGGCACCATAACTGAGCAGCTGGTGCCTGGCCGCGAGCGCGTGGTGGCGTTAGAAGCTGACCCTTTTTACGTGCGGCGGCTGAACAACCGTTTTCGCGGCATGGAGCACGTGCGCGTGGTGTCGTCGATGCTCGAAGGCGCCGACATCGCACAGCTCCAGGCTGAAAAATGCGACACCGTGGTGCTGTCAAATGTTCTCGAGCACATCAAAGACGACGGTGACGCAGTGCGAAAGTTCGCGCAACTGTTGCCCGCCGGGGGCCGCCTGCTCATTCTGGTGCCCGCGCTGCCCTGGCTCTTCGGCGCGATGGACGAAGCGGTGGGCCATTACCGCCGCTACACCGAGCCTGCCCTGCGCGAAGTGATTACGGGTAACGGCTTCGCGCTCGAGCACCTGGAATGGATGAACGTGCTCAGCATGCCCGGTTGGTTTTTGAATGGGCGCCTCTTCAAGCGCACGTCAGTGCCGCCGCTGCAGTTGCGCTTGTACGATCGCATTGCTCCGATGTGGGCAAAGCTCGAAGAGAAAGTGACCTTGCCGTTTGGACAGAGCTTGTTCGCGGTGGCGCGGCGCGAGGCTTGATTCGCACACACTGCTTTGGCTTGAGCAACGGCCCGCGAGGCTAAGCGTTTGGCTAACGGCTCGGTCGCTTCAAGCCCAGGCGGGCCATTCGATAAACCAGCGTTCTGCGCGGCAGCCCCAACCGCACCGCCGCGGCGCTCACGTTCCACCGGGTGCGGGCCAACGCTTCGAGCACCAATTCACGCTCGGCCGCCGTCAGCGCTCCCCGCACACTCTGCGCCCCCAATTCACGCGTCAACGGCAGCGGCAACGCGTCTTGCCCAATTTCGTCGCGCAAGGCCGAGCGGGCGGCACGGTGAATCACATTTTTCAATTCGCGCACGTTGCCGGGCCACGTGTATTTGCTGAGCAACGCCTGCGCTTCAGTCGAAAGCCACAGCCGCGGCCGATGCAACTGCACCCGAAAAAGCGAAAGAAAACTGTCGGCGAGCGGCAAAATTTCGCTCCGCCGCTCCCACA
The DNA here is from genome assembly GCA_019694575.1 of Myxococcaceae bacterium. Taxonomy (GTDB): domain Bacteria; phylum Myxococcota; class Myxococcia; order Myxococcales; family Myxococcaceae; genus JAIBBR01. Next base: position 1,441 of record JAIBBR010000126.1, on the reverse strand, counting down.
GCAACGGCACTTTGAGCTGGTGTGGAAAAAGCCGCCGCGGCAACGGCGCCGAAGCAATGGCCCCGACCCGAATGCTGTTCTTCGCCAGCTCCTGGAGCACATCACTCAAGGTTTCAGTGGGCAGGCTCTCGACGTCGCGCAGAATCACCGTTGGCGCCGCCGCATTCTGCACAGCACGCGCGTCGTGTGCGTCGATGACGACCGCTTCACCTTCACCTTCGAGGCTCGCCACCCGCCGCAGTAACCGTTCACGGCCGACGCCGTTCGCGCCCATCAACGCCACCGGGGCACCGCGCTGCCACGTGCTTTCGAGCGCGGTGTTGAGCCGCACCATCACCGGGTCGGCCAAAACCCATTCGCCCTCTGCCCTGCTTTTCGTCGGCAACAACTGGTCGAGCGCTTTTTCCAACAGACGCTCGGCGTCGCGCCCGTCGGCCGGCGCCACCACGCTCACCACTTTTGCACGAGGGCCCGCGACGCTGGGCAGCCGCGCCAGACAGTCAGACAAGGCACGCTCGGCAGACCGAGGAACCACCGCCCCCAGCACATCAGGGCTGAAGCTGCCCCACGAAGAACCAGGCGCGAGCGTTCCCGTTTCTTCAATGAGCCGACGCACCAATGCCGCTTTGGCCGCCGCATTGAGGGGAGGCAACCCCACCATCACCCAACCAAACCCCTGCCGCGCGCTGCGCAACGCTTCATCATGCAGCCGCGCCAGCAGCTCGTCATTTTCGGCCAAGCGGGGCCGGGTGGTTTGGGCCGAAGCAGACAGGCCCGTCACCACCAGCCGCGAAGCACCCAGACTTATTTCGTCTCCCGAGAGCGCGACCGCGGCACTTGCAAGCTGCACGTCATTGAGAAAGACGCCCGAAGTGCCACGCAGCTCTTCCATCGCGACGCCTTCTTCGCGTGCGGTGAGTACCAGGTGCTTGGCGGCCACTTTGGCATCGGTGAGGCGAATGAAAGCGTCAGTTCCGGTACCCACCACCACCGGGCGACCGAGCGGCAACTCGACGGGAAAAGTCTCGGCCGGTGTCACCACCAAAAGGCCCAATGAACGCATCGGCCGGCACCGTAGACCGTTTCAGAGCAGCCAGGTAAAGCGCGGCGCCATGAAAACGTTTGCCCTCGCCAGCGCTGTCTTCGTGTTGCTCGTACGTTCCGCCCCTGCCCTTGCTGATGAAGACATTTCAGACATCGTGCGCACCAAGTGCCAGACCTGTCACGGCGCTGACGGCAAGGCCAACACCGAGGTAGGGAAAGAGCACAACATGAACGACTTGAGTAACCCCAGGTGGCATAGCGCACACACCGATGACGACATTCGCGACGCCATCACCAACGGCGTTCCGAAGACAAAAATGAAGGCTTACAAGAAGAAGCTCACCGCGGCGCAAATCGAAGCGTTGGTGAAATGGGTGCGAGGGCTCTCGCCGCCGCG
>JAIBBR010000012.1 GCA_019694575.1 Myxococcaceae bacterium | reverse complement strand
GGCGCCACGGGCACGGCGTGACGACTGACGGGCGGAGCATGGTCAGCCTCTTGCGCCCGTCTGCGCTCGGCGCGCAGCGGCAAGAAAGAATGCGACGGCTCGAGCTTCAATTCTTGCGGCTCACCTTCGAGCACTTCTTTCAGCCGCTCGAGCAGAGAAAGAATGGGGTGTGGCTCGAGCTGCGCGGTGAGCGAAAGCTGCGTGTCTTGCAAAGACAACGTGGCCAACAAGTCACGCACGTCGGCCAAACGGCGTTTGTGCACCACCTCTGCGAGCACCGAGGCCAAGACTTGAAATGTGTCGTGTGCGTCTTGCTCGGCGCGGTGGGCGATGCCCGACGCGTGCCCGCTGTGGCGCACCAGCGCATCGAGCGAATGGCTCTTCAATTCAGGGTGCAGGTAATGCACCAGCTCGCAGGTGTCGAGCATGGGCGCTTTCACCGCGTCGATGTAGTCAACCAAGAATGCTTTTTCGAAACCGGCGTTGTGGGCGACCAAGGTCCACCCCTTGAGCGCCGACTGGAGCGTGGGCGCAAAAGCGCGGAGCGTCGGCCGAGCAGCCAACGTTTCGTCAGCCAGCCCGGTGAGCCGTCGAATCACCAGCGGCAACGTGCGCGTCGGTTTGAGCAGCTGCGCCAGCGTCTTGACGACTTTTCCGCCCTCGACGAAAACCACCCCGACCTCGATGACTTCATCGTGAGCCGAATCAAGCCCCGTGGTCTCGATGTCTACAAAAGCGTGCTTGGTGATTAATTTCGCCAGCGTTGTCATTCGTTCGTTACCGTATCGTTTCAGTCCGACATTCTGCCGGGTTGGTCGCTATGCAATGGGGGTACGACATGTAGGGAGCAAGTCGCCACGATTTTGTGCGACAAAAAGGACCGAGATGCAGTCATGCTTGGTTGAACGGACACGCTGCCTAAGTGCTGTTGGAGCATCATGAACTGGACTGCATGGGGTGTAGAAACAAACGCCGGTGACGCCCCCGAGGCGTACCTTTTGATTTCGGGCGATGCGTCGGGAGACGAGACACGGGCGCCGGTGATGGTGAATTTGCTGCTCGACCGCTCGGGGTCAATGAAAGGCGCCCCGTTGGCGGCCGCCGTCGAAGCGGCGCAGCAGTTTGTCGAGCTCGCCCGCCCTGACGACTTCATGGGGTTGCTGTGGTTTGACGGCGTGGCCGAGCAAGTGGTGCCGGTGGTGGCGATGGACACCAAAGGCAAAGAAGCAATGACCGCCGCGCTCGAGCAGGTGACGACGGGCCGTGGTACCGCGCTTTACCAGGCGCTTGAGTCAGGTGCCCGCGCGCTGCAGCGGGTGTTGGTGCCTGGGCGCCGACCGCGGGTGTTGCTTTTGACCGACGGCGAGCCTTCGGTGGGCCCTGACCAGCAAGACGCCTTCGACACCCTGGGTCTCAAATTGTCGCAACAGGGCATTTCGGTGCACGCGCTCGGGCTGGCGCGGCATTATGTGGCCGAGATTCTGTCGGCCCTCACGTTGCCGTCGGGTAACGCCTTCGAGCATGTCGATGGCCCCGAAGGTTTGTCTGAGGCCATGGGCGCGGTGTTTAGCCACCTCTTTGGCACCGTCGCCAGCCAAGCCACTTTGAAAGTGACGCCCACCGGTTTCGAATCGCTGATGTGCTGCCATGGTTACCCCTCGCACGTCGAAGAAGACGCGCTGGCAGTCAACTTGGGAGACGTCTCGCGTGGGTTGTCTCGCCGCGTGCTGTTGCGCGGCCGCGTGAAGCCGAGCGTGTGGGAAGCACGCATTGACACCAGCGTGGTAGAGCATGGCGAGCAAAAACAAGCCGCGCTCACGCTCGAAAAAGTACAGTGGGAATCAGCCCGGGGCCGTTTGATGGGCAGCTTGAACCACGAGCTCGAATTGGTGGCAGCCGAGACCGCCGCCTGGCTGTCGCTGGCGCGCCGCGACGTGGGCCGGGCCGAAAAGCAGCTCGAGCAAGCCGAAGCCCACTTGCGCGCGATGGTGACTTTGGCCGCCGAAGGTGTGCCGGTGCGTCGCCACTTGGAGCGTCTGGCCGACCTGCGTGTGGCGGTAGAAAAGGGCGAGGGCGATATTCCCCTGCTGATTCGGCGCGCCCAGTCAGCCAAAGCGGGCACGCATGTCAGTCAGGTCATTCCCCTTGGGGGGTGGCGGCAGCCGCGTTAGGGCCCGTGAGTCGGGGTGCCAAGGTCGAACCGGTCAATTGCCTTTGACTTGTTCCAAAGTGAGCAGTGGCGCCACTTTCTTTCGCGTGGTGGACCGCTTCATTTCGAGCTGCGGCTTGGCTTCGTCGCAGGGCGCGGCGCAGCTCACAATTTGCGAGCGCGTCACACCGGTGAGCAGGTTGGTCGATATTTTTGATGAGGTGCCCACCAACGAATCGCCCGAAGTGGTGTCGAGGCCAATCAGCTCGAGCCTGTGTCGGCTCTTGTCGAGACGAAAACGGTGCGTCGACGAGCCGTAAGGCCGCGAGCCGAATGTCTGGGTGATGGTCAGCACCCGCTCGTCGAGGGCCATGGTCGGAGCGCCGTCGCCCCCTTTGGCCCCGGCGCAATCACCGCATTGCAGCAAGTCACGACTGCTGGCCACCAACGCCCAGGTGTTTTGTCGCTTCAACAGCACCAGCAGCGCGCGGTTGTGCGGGGCAGCCGCTTCGATCAACACCACTGCCGCGTCGTCGATGGCGTCGCCGTCGAGATCTTTATTCAGCGTCTGCTCGATGCGCCAGAGCGCAGGTGCGAAACCTTCGAGCGATGCCGCGGTTTTCACCTCGGTGGGGAAAGGCGCCGACAAAAGCAGGTTGGCGCCGACGACGAGAAGGGTGCTCAGGTTCATGTGCGCTTCAAACTACGAAGGGGCCCCTACCGCCAAGCCCTGCAGCCATTTCGCTACGGCGTGCAGCGGCACGAAAATTTCGTTTTCTTTCGTGCCCAACAACAAGTCGAACGGGCCCACACCGAGCAGCGGCAAGTCGAGAATCAGCCCGTTGCGCAGTGTAATGGTGATTGTTTTGCCCACCCATTCGAGAAAAGGGCGGGGGTCGCTGTACGGCCGCCGCGCGGGTTGGCGCGTCACCGGAGCCGGTGTTTGCGTCAGCTTGGGGTCGCGTTCAAACGAATTGCCTTTCGCTTCCCACAGGGCCTGTTTGGTGAGCGCCACCACCTGAAGCTTCTCGGTCTGCCCCATTTTCTCGAAGACAAACGAGACGCGCTCGACGCTCTTCAAGTTATCGAGCGCGGTGCGTTCAGCGAGCACCACCATTAATTCGGTGTTAGCGGCCAGCCAACCATTGAGCAACGCGTCGACTGCGTCACCGGCCACTTCGCCGCGCGCCTTCTTCACTTCTTCTTTTTTCTTTACCCGCGCCCGGCGCTGCATGAACTGATCGACCGGCAAGCCGCTCTGCACCACGCCGAACGCGTCGGCGAGCGAGAGCTCCTGGTGCTTTTCCATCAGAGTGTACGCCTTGTCGAAGCGACGGGCTTCTTCGCCATGCAGCTTCTTCCAAATGCGGCACTTCATCTTGCCGTCGAGCTCACCTTTGGCGATGCGCGCTGGCACCCGTTCTCGACGCGCCAAGTCGTCGATCATCGCGGTGGTGGGAGGCGTGCGCGGGCCTGAGGGGCGACCCATTGGGCGGCCACCGGGCATCGGGGGGCGCCGGGAGGGAACGGGTGAGGTGCTGCTGCCCGTCGGGCGAGGCACAGTACCGGTGGGCCGGGGAGGGCCGGGCCGTGGGCTGGCTTGCGGCGTAGGAGCGCCGGCGGGGCGTCGAACGACTTCGACACGTGGCGCAAGTGGTTTGGGTTTGGGTCGATCGGTCACGGTTGTTTTGGGTCAGGTGTCAAACGAGAAGTCAGATCTAACTTCCATTGGCCGTCTTCAAAGACGAGTTGCTCGCGGAACGTAACGCCCTTTCCCTTGACTTCAAGTATCGCATGTGACGCGTCACGTTCCACCACGCGTACTTGCTCAGCGCCTGTCGCGCGTTTACCGCTCGACATTACCCACGCTGCCCCATCGGCTTTGAGTATGTCTCCAGCCACGGCCTTGGCTGCTGAGACGTCTTTTTCAATAGCGGCCCGCGATGCTTTTGACAACCCTTCCCAGGCAATGGCCTGGTCAGACTTCTTAAGTGCTGTGACGAAGGTGTCGTAGCTGCGTTCGGGGGTGGCCCATTTATCGGGCTTGCAGCTCTGAGCGAATAACGCCAGGCAGCCACTGATCAGATACCGCGCTGTAACTTCAAAGCGACGCATGGTGTTCTTTCTATTGCTCTTGACCCGGCCGCGTCAGGCGCGCCCGGTACACGGGCTGGCCGGTGTCAAGATATCGCCGCTCCCGTGTCGAGGGCACCTCTTCTGGCAGAGCGGGGTGAAAGACGCCTTTGCCCAAGGCGTTATGAAAACCCACTGCTTCGAGAATGCTCAGCATTTGGTGCGCCCGGTCTTCAACGTCGGTGCGCATGTCGAACAGGCCACCGGGTGTCAACAGCGTGAGCAAGAAGCGGGCGAAGTCTTGGTGCACGATGGCGCGCTTGAAGTGGGCGCGCTTCCACCAGGGGTCGGGGAATTGCAGGTGAATGACAGCCAACGAGCCGGGCAGAAACAGCCGTGGCACTTCGAGCTTGGCGTCGCCCTCAATGACCTTGAGGTTGGTGAGCCCGCGCACCTGCGCCCGGTGGGCTACTTCACGGGCGAACTTTTTTCGCCATTCGAAGGCAATGTAGCGAACGTGTGGGTTTCGCCTGCAGTACTCGAGCGCAAAACCGCCTGCGCCGCAGCCAATTTCAAGCTCGAGGGGGCCAGACGAACCGAAAGCCGTGTCCCAATGGGGAGGCTCTTTGAGGCCCAAGAATTCTGCGCCGGCCGCCACGGGCCGCAAGGGAAAGCGTGACATGGAAATGATGAAAGCGGGCTATACCTAAACCGCGATGAAGCTCCATAGCGTTTATGCAACCGCCGTCGCTTCGCGAGAGTTTCAGGGCGCCGCGCTTTGCTTGGGTAACTTCGACGGCGTGCACCTGGGTCACCAGGCGCTGATTGGCCGCGCCAAGGCGTTGGGCCGCCCAGCCGCGATGAGCTTTGACCCTCACCCGGGCAAAGTGCTCTCGCCTGCGCTCGCCCCGAAGTTGATCGCCAGTCAGGCGCGCAAAGTCGAGCTGCTGGCAGAGCACGGGGTTGAAGCGCTGCTCCTGCTCCCGTTTACCTTGCCCTTTGCCGCCACTTCACCCGCGCAGTTCGAAGCCATGCTCTTCGACGCGCTGGGCATAAAAGCAGCGGTGGTGGGTGAAGATTTTACCTATGGCAGCCGCCGCGCCGGTACGGTGGCCACTTTGAAAACGGCCGCCGAGCAACGCGGAGGTTCGGTTGAAGTGGTGCCCTTTGTCACTGTCGATGGCGTGGTCGTCTCTTCGACGAAGGTGCGCGAGTACATTTTAGAAGGGCGCGTCGACGCGGCGTGGGCGTTGCTGGGCCGCCCTTTCGATTTAGACGGCGTGGTGGTGAAGGGGCAGGGGCGTGGGCGAACCATTGGCTTTCCCACGGCCAACATCGACACCGTCAATGAGCTCAAGCCAGCGCCCGGGGTTTATGCGGTGCAAGCGCGGGTTCAAGGCGAAACGGGGTGGCGGGGCGGCGCCGCCAACATCGGTGTGAAACCTACATTTGGTGGTGGAGCGGTCACCATCGAAGCGCATTTGTTCGAAGGCTTAGACCTCTATGGCAAGGGCCTGCGGGTGCGGTTTCTCGAGCGGCTGCGGGGCGAGCAACGCTTCGGTTCAGCGGCCGAATTGGCGGCGCAAATTGCACGCGACGTCGAAACCGCGAAAACGATTGTCGCCCGAAGCACGCGATGAACCTTTGACTTCAAAAATCGCCACTGCTTGGATTCAACAGCTTCGAACACCAACCGCGAAACCAAGAGGCGCTCTTCATGTCTGGTCGTTTGGGTGAGCTGCTTGTCCGTGAAAACCTGATTTCGGTTCAACAGCTGCGCAAGGCACAGGAACAACAGCAGAAAACGGGCGAGCGTATCGGCGCCGCGTTGATCAAAACCGGAGCGATTGAAGAGTCAAAGCTGACTGACTTTTTGTCGAAGCAGTACGGCGTGCCGGCAATCAACCTGAAAGATTTCGACATCGACCCTGAAATCATCAAGCTGGTGCCGAAAGAAGTGGCCGAAAAGCACTTGGTGATACCCGTCAACCGCGCCGGCCCTTCGTTGATTGTGGCCATGGCCGACCCCTCGAACATTTACGCGGTCGACGACCTGAAGTTTTTGACCGGCTACAACATCGAGTCAGTGGTGGCCTCTGAACCGTCGATTCGCGAGGCGGTGGTCAAGTACTACTCAGAGAAAGGGCCCACCCTCGAAGAAATCGTGGGCTCCGTTGACGTCGACGACGTCGAAGTTTCGTCGCAAGAGACCGAGAACATCGAAGAAATGGCGCGCGCAGCTGACGACGCGCCCGTCATCAAGCTGGTGAACTTGATTCTGAAAGACGCCATCGCCAAGGGGTGCTCCGACATTCACGTCGAGCCCTACGAGAAAGACTTTCGCGTTCGGTTTCGCATCGACGGCGTGATGTACGAAGTGATGAAGCCGCCCATCAAGCTGCGCAACGCCATTACGTCGCGCTTGAAAATCATGGCGTCGCTCGACATTTCTGAACGCCGTCTGCCCCAAGACGGCCGTATCAAAATCAAGTTGGGTGGCGGCAAAGAAATGGACTTTCGCGTCAGCGTTTGCCCCACGCTATTCGGCGAAAAAGTCGTGTTGCGCTTGCTCGACAAGTCGAACTTGCAGCTCGACATGACCAAGCTGGGCTTCGAAGCCGAGCCGCTCAAGTGGTTCAAAGAGCAGATTGACCGGCCCTACGGCATGGTGCTGGTGACCGGGCCCACGGGTTCTGGCAAAACCACCACGCTGTACTCGGCGCTCTCGGCGTTGAACGACGTCGGTTCGAACCTCTGCACTGCCGAAGACCCGGTCGAATTCAACTTTGCTGGCATCAACCAAGTGCAAATGCACGAAGACATCGGGCTCAATTTCGCCTCGGCGCTGCGCAGCTTTTTGCGGCAAGACCCTGACACCATCATGATCGGCGAGATTCGCGACTTTGAAACCGCCGAAATCGCGGTCAAGGCCGCGCTGACGGGCCACATGGTGCTCTCGACGCTCCACACCAACGACGCCCCGGGCACGGTGAGCCGGTTGCTCAACATGGGCATCGAGCCGTTTCTCGTCACCGCCTCGCTCAACTTGATTCTTGCCCAACGTCTGTGTCGCCGCTTGTGTAACGCCTGCAAGAAGCCGGTCGCGAACATGGAAGAGCAGGCCTACATCGACGGTGGCATTCCTCCCGATAAAATCGGCACTTTCACTGCTTATGAAAAGAACGGTTGCCGCGAGTGCAACGACCGTGGTTACCGCGGCCGCGTCGCCGTGTACGAGGTCATGCCCTTTTGGGACGGTTTGAAAGAGCTCGTCATCAACGGGGCTTCGACCGCCGAGTTGAAGCAAGAAGCAATTCGGCTCGGCATGCAGACGTTGCGCATGTCGGCGCTCAACAAGGTGATGAGCGGCAGCACCACGCTTGAAGAAGCGGTGGGCAATACCGCGCCTGACCGCATGTAACGGTTTCTTTTCTTCACTCCAACATTCAAGGAATCACCCGTGGCCAACCTGCACCAGCTGTTGAAGGCGATGGTCGAGAAGGGCGCGAGCGATCTGCACATCACCACCGGGTCGCCGCCCCAGCTGCGTATCGACGGAGAATTGGTGCAGCTGAAGACACCGCCGCTCACGCCGGTCGAAACGAAGCAGCTTTGCTATTCGATTCTCACTGACGCGCAGAAGCACAAGTTCGAAGAAGACAACGAGCTCGACTTGTCGTTCGGGGTGAAGGGTTTGTCGCGCTTTCGCTCCAATATTTTCATGCAGCGGGGCGCGGTGGCGGGTGCTTTTCGAACCATTCCTTTTAAGATTTTGACCTTTCAAGAGCTGGGCCTGCCGCCGATTGTCTCTGAGTTGTCGAAGAAGCCGCGTGGGTTGTTGCTCGTCACGGGCCCCACCGGGTCAGGCAAGTCGACCACCTTGGCGTCGATTATCGACAAGGTGAACACCGAGCGTCACGAGCACATCATGACGATCGAAGACCCCATTGAATACCTGCACCCGCATAAAAACTGCTTGGTGAACCAGCGCGAAGTGGGCGCCGACACGCGCTCGTTCAAAACCGCGCTCAAGTACATTTTGCGGCAAGACCCCGACGTGGTGCTGGTCGGCGAAATGCGCGACTTAGAAACAATTGAGTCAGCGCTGGTGATTGCTGAAACAGGCCATATTGCCTTTGCCACGTTGCATACCAACAGCGCGGTGCAGACCATCAACCGCATTCTCGACGTGTTTCCTCCGTATCAACAGCCACAGGTGCGCGCGCAGTTGTCGTTCGTGCTCGAAGGCATCATGTCGCAGGCGTTACTGGCCAAGGCTTCGGGCTCGGGCCGCATTCTCGCGCTCGAGGTGATGATTCCCAACGCCGCCATTCGCAATCTGATTCGCGAAGACAAAGTGCACCAGATTTATTCGTCGATGCAGGTGGGCCAGGCCAAGTTTGGCATGCAGACCTTCAACCAAGCGCTCGCGGCACTGCTACAGCGACGTATCGTCAGCCAAGACGAAGCTTTTGCCCGCTCGTCTGACCCAGAAGAGCTGCGCAACATCTTGGCCAGTGGTGGTGGCGGAGCGGGTGCATTGCCGGGCCACCGCGCGCCACCGGCCGGCCGTGGGTAGACAAGGGTGCGACAGCCACCCTCAAAATGGAAAAGTTGAACGTTCGCTGTAGACTCCGAAACCTCCGCGACACTTTTTTAGGCGTAAAGAGCTGCAAGGAGCTTCACGCATGGCCACCGCTCAAACTGCTACCAAGCAGACCCCTGCCTCGAAGGGCGACAAGCAAATTTGGCTTTGGGAGGCGAAGACCAAAGCGGGTGAAGTGAAGAAGGGCGAGATGGAAGCGGGCGACGCCACCGCCGTCGACGCGCGCCTGAAGTCGCTCGGCCTGACGCCCACCAAGGTGAAGAAAAAGGGCGCGCTAGACATGAACATTCAGCTGCCCGGCATGAGCGGGGTGGCGCAGAAAGACGTCCTTATTTTTACCCGGCAGTTCGCGACGATGATCGACGCCGGTTTGCCGCTGGTGCAGTGCTTGGAAATTTTGGGTTCGCAGACCGAGCACCCCACATTGAAGAAAGTGATTTTCGCCATCAAAGGCAAAGTCGAAGGCGGTTCGACTTTCTCTGACGCGCTGAAAGATCACCCCAAAGTCTTCGACGAGCTCTTCGTGCAGCTGTGCGCCGCCGGCGAAGTGGGCGGTATTTTGGACACGATTTTGAACCGCTTGGCCATTTACAAAGAAAAGGCCGAGAAGCTGAAGAGCAAGGTGAAGGGTGCGATGGTGTACCCGGGCATCGTGCTTTGCGTGGCGTTTGGCGTGACCGCGCTGCTGTTGCTCAAAGTGACGCCGGTGTTCGCCAAGATGTTCGCTGACTTTGGTTCTGCGTTGCCGGGCCCCACCCAGGTGGTGGTCGACGCTTCTGAATGGCTGCAGAAATACATTTTGCACCTCATTGCGGGCGTCATTGCCATCGTCGTGGGGTTTATTTCTTTCTACCGAAACCCCAAAGGGCGTGAGCTGTGGGACGCTTTCGTTCTCAAGACGCCAATGTTTGGCCCCTTGATTCGCAAGTTCGCGGTGGCCCGCTTCACCCGTACGCTGGGCACGATGATCAGCTCGGGTGTGCCCATTCTCGACGCGCTCGATGTGACCGCCAAGACCGCCGGCAACCGCTCCATCGAAAAGGGCATTTATTACGTTCGCAGCAAAATCGCTGAAGGCAAAAACATTGCCGGCCCGCTGCTCGAGACCAAGGTGTTCCCCGCGATGGTGGTGCAGATGATCGGCGTCGGTGAAGCGACCGGCGCGATGGACCAAATGCTTGGCAAAATCGCCGACTTTTACGACGACGAAGTCGACGCCGCGGTGGGTTCGCTGACGTCGATGATTGAACCGGTGATGATGGTCTTCTTGGGCGGCATGGTGGGTGGCTTCTTGGTCGCCATGTACTTGCCCATTTTCTCTATCGCCAGCGCGATCAAATAAGTCGTGACGCGCGCCGAGACCGCGCCCAGCCTTTCTGGCGACCTGCGAACCAAGCTCACGTGGCTGGCGGTCTTTCGCACCGTCAGCAACAGTGTGCTGCTGCTGGTGGTAGCGGCGCGTTATTCGGCCACGCTGCAGGCCGGTGTTCAAAGCGAAGCCCCGGCTGCTTTCGTGCTCATCGGCGTGGTGTACGCGATGACCTTGGTCTACGGCTTTTCGCTGCGCAGCGGTTGGGCGGGCAGCGGCGCGGCGTACGGCCAGCTCTTGGGCGACGTGGTGTTGGCTTCGTGCGTGGTGTTCGTCACCGGTGGCATCGAGTCACCGTTCACCTTCACCTATTCAGTGGCGGTGGTGGCGGGCGCCATTTTGCTGCAGCAGCGCGGCGCATTGGCGGCCGCGGCGGTGTCGTCGATTGCGTTCGCGGTGGTGGTGGTGGCCAGCGGCGTGCCTGCCTTCAGCTCGGCGCGGGTGATTTTCACCTTGGCGGTGAACTCACTGGCGCAGGTGGTGATTGCAGTACTTGCCAGCTACCTCGCCAAAGAATTGACCGCCGCGGGTGGGCGCTTGGTGGCGCGCGACGCACACATTCGCCGCTTGCTCACGCTGCAAGACCAAATCGTGGCGGCGATACCTTCGGGGCTCATCACCTTTGATGACTCGACGCGCATTACGTTCGTCAACCCCGCAGCCGAAATGATTTTGGGGTTGGTAGGGCCGATGGCGGGTGAGCCTATCGAGCAGCTTCTGCCGGGAGTGACCCAGGTGAAGCCGAGCACTCGGCGCGCGGAGCTCTCAACGCCTACGCCGCAAGGCACCAAGGTGTTGGGTTTGGCGGTGACGCCGCTGCAAGGCACCGGCGGCGCCGCATTGGTGGTGTTTCAAGACCTCACCGGTCTGCGCAAGGTCGAAGAGCAGCTGCGCACCGCTGACCACCTGGCGTCGTTGGGCCGGCTCTCGGCACAGCTGGCGCATGAAATTCGCAACCCGTTGGCGTCAATGCGAGGCGCGGCGCAAATGCTGGCTGACGAAGCCCACTCTGATGCCGCTTCGTCACGGCTCTCGGGCATTTTGGTGCGCGAGTCAGACCGACTGGCACGGCTGGTCGAAGATTTTTTGCGGTTCTCGCGGCCGGCCGAGCCGGTGTTCGCCACTTTTGATCTGCGCGTGCTGGTTGAAGAGACGCTCGAAATGCTGCGCACCGACCCGTTGGCGCGTTCTGTCGACTTGGCGCATGAAGGCCCGTCGGTGCTGGCCACGGCCGATGAAGCGCAGCTGCGGCAAGTGCTGATCAACCTGGTTCGCAATGCGTTGGTGGCGGCGGGCGCGGGGGGCGTGGTGCGGGTACGGGTGCGCGACGAGGGCGGCAAAGCGCAAATTATCGTGTGGGACTCAGCGGGCAAAATACCGGCCACCGACTTGAGGCGAATCTTCGAGCCCTTTTACACCACCCACACGGGTGGAACGGGCTTGGGTTTGTCGACGGCGCATTCCATTATCAGCGCCCATGGAGGCAGCATCTCGGTGACCTCGAGCCCCGCCTCGGGCACTGAATTCGTGGTTTCACTGCCGGAGGGGCACGTTGCGCGTACTGATCGTCGATGACGAGTTTTCGATGCGCGAGTACTTGGAGCTCCTGCTCGCCAAGTGGGGGCACGACGTGCAGGTGTACGGCACCGTCGAAGGGGCGCTCACCGCGCTCACCACCACTGAAGTTGACTTGGTCATTTCTGACTTGAAGGTGGGTAGTGATACCGGCTTTCGGGTGTTGAAGGTCGCGCGGGCACTGCCGTTTCCTCCCGAGGTCATCATCATCACCGCGTTTGGTACGCCGGCCACTGCCATCGAAGCGGTGCGTGAAGGGGCTTACGATTATATTTGTAAGCCCTTCGATAACGCTGAGTTGAAGCTGCTGGTCACCCGTGCGCTCGAGAAACGAGAGATACGCGGTGAGAACCTGCGTCTGCGGCAGTCGCTGGTGGGCGCTTCGTCGATGGTGGGCAAGAGCGCTGCCGTGGCTCAAGTGTTGAGTTTGATTGACAAGGTGGCGGCTTCACCGCGCAGCACGGTGTTGATTACCGGCGAGAGCGGCACCGGCAAAGAATTGGTGGCCCGCGCCATTCACACGCGCTCTGACCGTTCGGGCGGGCCTTTCATGGCGATCAACTGCGCGGCGCTGGCTGAAGGTGTGCTCGAAAGTGAGCTCTTTGGTCACGTGAAGGGCGCTTACACGGGGGCCACGTCTGATCGCGAAGGTTTGCTGGTGGCGGCCCAAAGCGGCACCCTCTTTCTTGACGAGATCGGTGAGATTTCGCCGGCGATTCAAGTGAAGTTGCTGCGTGTGCTCCAAGAGCGCACCTTGCGGCCGGTGGGGGGCACGCAAGAAGTGAAATTCGAAGCGCGCATCGTGGCGGCGACCAACAAGGTGTTGGAGCAAGAAGTCACCGCCGGCCGCTTCAGAGAAGATCTGCTCTACCGGTTGAATGTGATTACCATTGAAGTGCCGCCGTTGCGTGCGCGCCGCGAAGACATTCCTCTTCTCGCGCAGCATTTCTTGAATGACGCAGCTGAAGAGCTGGGGCGCCCTGGGTTGCACTTCGTCAGCGACACGGTTGATCTGCTCTCGAGGTACGACTTTCCCGGCAATGTGCGACAGCTGGCCAACATCGTCGAACGCGCGGCCACGCTCTCGAGTGGAGACGAGGTGAAGCCAGAGAGCCTGCCTCCTGCGCTGCGGGGCGAAGTCGAAACGTCGTCGGGTCAACCGCACATTTCGCTCTCGGGTGCCTTCTCGTTGGAACGTTTTTTGGACGAAGCCGAAAGCCGCTACTTGAAAGAAGCGCTGCGTCAAGCGGGTGGCGTGAAAGGCCGGGCTGCTGAACTGCTCGGATTGTCGTTCAGGTCATTTCGCTACAGGCTGGCCAAACATGGCCTGGAGTGATTGTAGACAAAAGAGCGCGGTACGTTCTGCGTCAGTCAACTGACGAAAAACGTCAGTGCACGGTCAAGGGTGACCCAGGTAGGACATCGATAAGAACTTGAATTGCTGAAACGCGCTGCCAGAATACCGCGCGGTCCCAACGTTGCAGAAGCGTGGACTGACCCGAACTGAAGGTCACCTTTACCCATCACCAGGAGTACAAATGACCAAGCGGAAGCTAAAAGGCTTTACCCTCATCGAGCTGATGATCGTCGTGGCGATTATCGGCATCTTGGCGGCGATCGCGATTCCTAACTTCATCAAGTTCCAGGCGCGCTCGAAGCAAGGCGAGGCGAAGACCAATTTGAAGTCGCTCTTTACGGCGCAGAAGACGTACTTCGCCGAGAAAGACACTTACAGCTCGCTGATGGGCACTATCGGTTTCTCGCCTGAGCGCGGTAACCGTTACGCCATTCGCATGGACCCTGCGTGCGTGTGGGAAACGCGTAACCTGACGGCCCCTGGCAACACCGGTACCGCGACCTGCATTGAAGTCGACACTTTTCGCTTCGCGGGCTCTACCGCTCAACCGGCTGTCGATGCCACCGCCAGCGCTGTTCTTCCCGCGCCTCCGCTGGGTAACACCGCTCTCGCGACGCAAGCCGAAGTTCAACCGACCGCGGTCGGTGGCTTCAGCGCCTTGGCGTTGGGCAATGCTGACAACGACTCGTCGATCGACTCGTGGTTGATGTCGTCGTACAACGCTACCTTCGTGGTCGGCACCTGCTTCGAGGCCGCGAACAACCCGGCGGGTACCGCGTACAACACCTACAACGACGTCAGCTGCCCGTAATTTAGGCCGCACTTCGCTGTAGTTGCTTCATCGCAGAGTGGGCCTTCAAAAAAGGCCCACTCTGTTTGTTTTTGTGGTCTTTTCAAGGCTCGAAAATGGTTCGCCTTGCTGCCGTTCTCGCTGCCGTGATGGTTATCGCGTTCTTGAGCGCGCCACCGCAACTCCGCGTGGCGGCGCCGGGAGCAGCGACACTGCCCAACCCTCAGTTTCTGCGAACCGTGGGCCGGTTCGAGCAAATGCTCACGGCCACCACCTATTGGTTGCGGTTGATCAATGTTTCGGGCGACCCGCGGTCGAGCCAAGAAGGGCTATTGATTTACGAGCTGGGCGATCTGGTCACCAGCATCGACCCCGACTTTTACCTGGTGTACTGGTACACCGCGCTCAACGTGCCCACCCAACGCGATCGTGGGTGGCTCAATGCCGAATTGAGCAGCCGTCTGCTTGAGAAAGGTCTCAAGGCTTTTCCCGATAACTCAAAGTTGATGCTGTACCTTGCCCAGAACGAGCTGCTTTACGTGGGCAACCGTGAAAAAGCAGCGAAGCTCTTGGCCCAACTCGCGCGTCGGCCCGATGTACCGGCCTTTGTCGCGCCGTTGGCGTCGCGCATCATGGCGCATGAAGGCGACTTCGACGCGGCGTTGGTTTTTGTGCGGCAAATGCGGGCCAATGCGCATGACGACGAGGAGCGCGAAACCTACGAAAGGCGAGAAAAAGAAATCGTTCTCGAGCAACGCTTGACGCAAATCGACGCCGCGGTAGCGAAATTCAAAGCACGAAACGGCATCACCCCAACGTTGTTGTCGCAGCTGGTGGCCGAAGGTGACTTGCCCTCGGTTCCAGAAGACCCGATGGGGGGCCAGTTGTTTTTGGGTGACGACGGCCTGTCTCACTCTTCGGCCGCCAGAGCCCGTCTCCAGTTATTTGACGACCCCAAAAGTCCGATGAATTTTCAGCCGCCGGCACAGTGAAGGAGTGCACTCATTTCTGAGCAAGCATCAGCGATTTGGGCGTCTGGGTTGAGCAAGACCTATCGACTCGGCTTTTTCCTCAATAAGAACGTGCTTGCGTTACAGGGGCTCGAGTTGGTCATTGAACCCGGGCAGATTTTTGGCCTGCTCGGCCCCAACGGTGCAGGCAAGTCGACCACCATCAAGATCTTGATGAATTTGGTGAGACCTTCTTCGGGCACAGTGCGTATTTTCGGCACTGAAGCGGCGAAACGTGAAGCGCGTTCTCAAGTGGGTTTTTTGCCCGAAAACCCAATGCCGTACGAGTACCTGAGCGGCGAAGAATTCGTTCGGCTCGCAGGCAAGTTGCTGGGCCTTTCGGGGCAAGCGCTCGACACGCGGGTGAAAGAAGTCATCGGCGCGGTTGAAATGAGCAACGCCGCCAAACTGCAGGTGCGTCGCTATTCGAAAGGCATGGTGCAGCGCATCGCCTTGGCGCAGGCGCTGATCAACAAGCCGCGGTTGTTGATTCTCGATGAGCCAACCTCAGGGTTAGACCCGCTCGGCCGCCGGTTGATGCGCGACATCATTTTGGAGCAGCGCAGCCAAGGCACCACCGTGCTTTTTTGCACCCACATCATCAGCGACGCCGAGACCCTGTGCGATCGGCTCGCGGTCTTGGTGGCGGGCAAAAAAGTGCAAGAAGGCAAGGTGTCTGAGCTGCTCTCGAGCCAAGTGCCGGTGCTCGAGGTGGCGGTTGAAGGCCTGTCGAAAGAACAGCTCTCGTCGGTCGGGGTGAACCACGAGCTGAAACAAGAAATTTCTGAGCGTTTGTGGGTGCGGGTCACTGATCAAGACTTGCAGGCATTCATCGGTGCCACACAGCGGCTGCAAGGCCGGGTGACACGAATTCAGCCCATTCGCTTCACGCTCGAAGATTTGTTTATGAATGCGCTACAGCAGGCCGAAACCAAAGTGGGAGGTACCTTCAGTTGATCGGCTCACTCTGGGCGCTGATTTGGAACGGCTACCGCGAAGCGCGGCGCAACCGGGTCACCGTGGTGGTGGCCGCTTTTGCGTTGGTGCTTCTCTTCTCGACACAGCTGGCAATGGAGGTCACGGTGATGACCTTCGACCGCGTCAACACCGACGTGGGCTTGGGGTCGATGAGCTTGATGCTCGTCTTTCTGGCCATCTTTTTGTCGAGTGCGTTGGTCCCGCGTGAAATTGAACGGCGCACCATCTTCATGGTGGTCTCGAAACCCATTTCGCGCGGGCTTTATCTGGTGGGTCGTCTGGGGGGCAACATGCTCACCCTGGCGATACTCACCGTGGTGATGTCGTTGGTCTTCGCGGCAGAATTGGTGCTGCTGCGCTCACCGGTGACGCAACCGATCATCGCGGCGATCATCGCGCTCTATTTCGAGCTGCTGGTTTTGAGTTGCCTGGGGTTTTTCTTTTCGAGTTTCAGTGGGCAAACCGTAGCGGCCGTCGTCGTGAGCGGGTTGTTCTTCGCCGGTCACTTGAGTGGCGACATTTACCGGCACGCATCACGTTCTGATGTTCAGCTCGTGCAGTGGGTGGGTAAAGCCATTTATTACGCGCTCCCTAACTTAGACCGCCTCGATCTGAAGGTGCAGGCGGCCTACGCGAGCCCCGTGGCATGGAGTGATTTAGGTGCCTCCATTGTCTATGCCCTCGCTTACAGCATCGCCTTGATGATCGGCACGGTGGTCATTTTCGAGCGTCGTGACTTTCGGTAGGCGATGCTCTGGCCGTGCGTTTTCGAATTGCGCTCGTGTCGCTGATGGTGGGCTTGCTCGGCACCGGCGTGTGCTGGCTCACGTTGCAGCCGGTGCTCGAAAATTTAATCGAAACGCTGAGCCGCTCGGCGCCGGGCGCACCGGTGCTCAATCGAATCAACGGTGTGTTGCCCTTCTTTCTGGGGCTCGACGTGGTGATGCTGAGCGCCATGACCTATGGCGTACTCACTTGGCTCGTGGGTCGGCCATTGACGCATTTGGAAAAAGCGATTGAGCAGTTGGGCCGGCTCGATGCCGAAGTGGTGTTTCGCCAAGGCGGACCGCTGGTGTCTCGTCTGCAAGAAGCCGTGGCCCAAATGGCGCTCGCTCTGAAGACAGAGCAAGCGCTGACCGCGCACAATGTGGTGCAACTCAAAGAAGCGAATGAAAAGCTGATTCGCGCGCAGACCGAGCTGGTGTCTGCTGACCGGTTGGCCACCGTCGGCAAACTCGCTGCCGGCGTGGCACATGAAGTGGGCAACCCCCTTTCGGGAATTCTTGGGTATCTTTCGCTGATCCGCTCCAAGAGCAGCGGCGCTGACGTGCCCGACTTGGTGAACCGCATCGAGGGAGAAGTGCAGCGCATCGACGACATTGTTCGCTCGCTGCTCGAGCTCGGTAAGCCGTCGCGCGGCAAGGCAGGGCCGCTCGAGGTGCAGAGCCTCGTCGATTCGGTGGTGCGCATGTTGACCAAGGGCCCTGATTTCGGGCCGGTGCACGTCGACGTCGACATCGAGCCGGGGCTTTTCGTGCGGGGTGAAGCGGGGCAAGTGTCGCAAATTTTGATCAACCTGCTGCTCAACGCCGCGCAGGCGCTCAATGGAAAAGGGCAAATCACCGTGCGCGGCCGGGTGATCGCCGAAATGGGCAAGGCGTACATTGAAGTACACGACGAGGGGCCGGGCATTCCTTTTGATGTTTTGCCCCGCGTTTTCGAGCCTTTTTTCACCACCAAGTCAGCAGGCAAGGGCACCGGGTTGGGTTTGGCGGTCTCGCTGCACTTGGCGCACGGCATGTCGGGCGAGCTACAGGCCGGTAACGCCCCCACCGGCGGGGCACAATTTCGGCTGACCTTGCCGTTGCCATGAGATGATGCGCCGGGCGCGCTGATCTTTTTTTTTCAAGCGCGTGCACACGCCATGGCCGCTTTTCGCTCCATATTGATCGTCGACGACGAAGCCTCGATTCGTCACGTGCTCAGCTTGGTGCTGAAAGACAAAGGCTACGAAGTGCGCGCGGTCGAAAATGGCGAAGAAGCGCTCAAGGAGCTCTCGGCGCGGCCGTACGACGTGGTGGTTTCTGACGTGCGCATGCCCAAGGTCGACGGCATGACGTTGCTGAAAACGGCCGTCTCGCTTTGGCCGGACATTACATTTTTGGTGATGAGCGCGTACGGCACGGCTGATCAGGCGCTCGAAGTCGTTGCCGCGGGAGCGTTCGACTACATACAGAAGCCCTTCAAGCCCGAAGAAGTGGTGTTGGTGCTGCGCAAGGCCGAAGAGCGGCTGCGCCTGTTGCAAGAGAACCGACGCCTCAAAGCCAAGCATGGCGGCAGTGAGCCGCTGCGGCATTTGCTCGGGCAAAGCGAGAGCCTGAAGTCGATTCACAAGCAGATTCAGAAAGTCGCTCCGGTGGCGACCACCGTGTTGATCAGCGGAGAGTCAGGAACGGGCAAGGAGCTCGTCGCACGTGCGATTCATGAGCTGTCACCGCGTGCAACGATGGGGTTTGTCACCGTCAATTGCGGAGCGATTCCCGCGGGGTTGATTGAGTCTGAATTGTTTGGCCATGCGCGTGGAGCGTTCACCGACGCCCGCACTGCCAAGCGCGGGCTTCTCGCCGAGGCTGACGCCGGCACCGTTTTCTTAGACGAAATCGGCGAGCTGCCCCATGCGTCGCAGGTCAAGCTGCTGCGCTTTCTGCAAGAGGGAGAAATTCGCCCCGTCGGCGACAACAAGGCCGAAAAAGTCGACGTGCGCGTGGTGGCGGCGAGCTTGCGCGACCTGTCGAAAATGGTGGAGCGCGGCGAGTTTCGCGAAGACCTTTATTTTCGGCTCAATGTTCTCACCCTGCGCATTCCTCCGCTGCGTGAACGCAAAGAAGACATTTCGCTCTTGGCCATGAGCTTCATTCAACGGTTCAACCGTGAGCTGAACCGTGAGAAGCCGGTCACCCACATTGGCCCCGACGCGATGGCGTTGATGACTGCCTACGCTTGGCCGGGCAATGTGCGCGAGCTCGAAAACGCGATGGAGCGCGCAGTGCTGCTCTGCGAGGGCGAGACGCTGCTGCCCGAGTCATTGCCTGAGAAACTGTGGGCCGCGAAAAGCGAACCATTGTTGTCGGCGCAAGGCGTGCCGCTGGTGCCGCAACCGCAAGCGGTGAACTTTTCGCTCAAGCGCGCCATGCATCAGCTCGAAGAGACGTTCATTCGGGCTGCGCTGCGGCAAACGAAGGGCAACCGCACCCGCGCGGCCGAGCTGCTTGAGATCAGTCATCGTGCACTGCTGTACAAACTCAAAGACTACGGAATCGACGCTGACGCTGAAGGCGAGACCCCTACTGGAGGTTGAGGTAGGCCTATCGCCCACCCACTAGTGATAGGTTAAAGACATATCTTTGATATATAATTTAAGTGGCAAATAGTACGCACTCGGTTTGACAGCGTCGTTGGAGGCAGGTGATGATGCGGCTCGCTCGTTGAGCTGCTGAAGGGGAGCAAGATGTCTGAGCGCAAGCCGCCACCGAACAATGTGCAGCAGTTGCGCGAACAACGCCTTTTGTCGAAGGCCGAGCTCGCTCGACGGGCGGGTGTATCGGTACTGACGATTGATCGGGTGGAGCGTGGTTCTCCCTGCCGGCTGGACACGAAACGAAAAATCATCTTGGCCCTCGGGCTGAAGGTTGAAGACCGAGAAGACGTTTTTTAGCCCGGTGGCACTTTTTTTCGCGAAGCGGCGATCGCCGACTACGCTTCAAGAGAAGTTTGCAAGGCAGCACGCGTAAGGGGAACGAGAAATGGCGAAGGGAAAGCTGGCGCTGGGGCTCGATATCGGCTCGACAGGCGTCAAGATGATCCAGCTGAAGGAGCAGCGCCGCCGCGGTCAGGTGGGCTACTCGCTCGTCTCTTTCGGCATGAAGCCGCTGCCTCCCGAAGCCATTGTCGACGGCGCGCTAATGAACTCCACCGCTATCGTGCAAGCGATTCAAGAGCTCATGGGCGAGCTCAAAGTGAAGCAGAAAGAAGTGGCGATCGGCGTCAGCGGCCACTCGGTGATCATCAAGAAGATCGCCATGCCCCGCATGTCGCAAGAAGAGCTCGAAGAGGCCATTCAGTGGGAAGCTGAACAGCACATTCCCTTCGACATGAAAGACGTGAATGTCGACACCCAGATCTTGAAGCCTGACGCCAACGACGCCACCGGGCAGATGGACGTGCTCTTGGTCGCGGCCAAGAAAGACATGATCAACGACTACACCACCGTGGTCAGCGAGGCAGGTTTGCTGCCGGTGGTGGTCGACGTCGACGCCTTCGCGGTGCAGAACTGCTTCTCGGGTAACTATGAAGTGCCGCAGGGCGAGACGGTGGTGTTGATCAACGCGGGGGCCGCGGTGGTGAACATCAACATTTTGAGCGGTGGCATCACCACCTTTACCCGTGACGTCACCATTGGTGGCAACCAGTTCACTGAAGAAATTCAGAAACAGCTCAACGTGTCATACGAAGAAGCTGAAGCGCTGAAAATCGGTGGCGGCCGCAACGACGCCGATGCCGTGGTGCCGCAAGAAGTCGAACGGGTGATGGGCCAAGTCGCCGAGCAGGTGGCGGGTGAAATTCAACGTTCACTCGACTTTTATGCGGGTACCGCTCCCGACGCGACGTTTGCCCGCGTGTACTTGTCGGGTGGCACGGCGAAGATTCCCGCGCTCTTCAAGACGATCGAGACCCGCGTTGGCGTGCCGGTCGAAATCATGAACCCGTTCAAAGCCATCGAGGTCGATAACCGTAAGTTCGACCCCGCGTTCATCACCGATGTTGCACCCCAAGCCGCGGTAGCGGTGGGTTTGGCCCTTCGTAAAGCCGGCGACAAGTTCGACTGAGGTTCACACGCTCATGATGCTTCGGATCAACCTCCTGCCGGTCAGGCAGGGCAAAAGACGCGAGGCCGGCCGCCAGATTTTGGTGGTGATTGCGGGCGTGTTGTTCGCTGCTTTGGCGGCCAACTACGTTTGGTGGAGTCAGCGCGATTCTGAGGTCAACAACCGGCAAAAGCGCATTGATCAAACGCAAGCGCGCATCAATGAGCTCGAGAAGGTGATCGGTGAGGTCAACAACATCAACAAGCGCAAAAAAGAAGTCGAAGAGAAGCTGCGCGCGTTGAATGACCTGCGCAAGCAGCGCTCGGGCCCGGTGCGCCTGATGGACGCGTTGGCCAACTCGGTTCCGCGCAAGGTGGCGATCAAAGAATTCGACGAGAAGGCCAACCAGGTGAAGATCAGCGGTTTTGCCGCCACCCACGAAGACGTGGCCGACATGATGCGCCAGCTGGCGGGAGTGGTGTGGACCCCCAAAGGCATGGGGCGGGTTATTGAGAAAAAGCGCGAAGCCTCGACGTCGCGCATCGAGCTGATCGGCGAAGGCGCCGGCGTGGTCGAAGACTTTCCGAACTCGGAGGTCTCGAGTTTCTTCTCGAACATCGATTTGAAGAAGGCGGCACAGCGCGATGAAAAAACCGGCAACACCACCGTGCGACTGGTCGATTTCGAGCTGGCGCTGATGGCGAACTACGCAACGTAAAAGAGAGCCATGGACAAGATCATAGAACAGCTGAACAAAGCTCCCAACACCGTGAAGTACGGTGGTCTGGCTGCGGCCGTGGTGCTCTTGACCATTGCCAACTACTTCTTGCTCATTTCAGATCTCGAAGATCGCATCGTGGGTCAGAAAAGCTCGCAGGCACAACTCGAGCTGACCTTGGCCGAGAAGCAAGCCATCGCTCAGAACCTGAACGAAAAGCGGCTCGAAATGGACCGTCTCGAGCAAAAACTTCAAGAAGCGCTGACCGAGTTGCCCGAGAAGAAAGACATCGACGAGTTGCTCGCGCAGTTGAATGACGTGGGTCGTAAGTCGGGGTTGGAAATTTCGACCGTAGAACCCGGCAGCGAATCGTCGGTTGGCTTCTACAACAAAATTCCCATCAAGATGACCGTGCAAGGCAACTACCACGAGATTGCAATGTTCATGCAGGAGGTTGCCAACCTTCGCCGCATCGTCAACGTCAGCAACATCAAGCTGTCGGTGAATACGTCGGCCCAGGGTGTGGGCGAAAAGGTGTTGCTGGCGGGTGACTTTCAAGCCACCACCTTTCGGTTCCCCGAGCAAAGTGGCAAAGACAAAGGCAAAGGAAAGGCGGCCGCCACGCCATGAAGCGCGCACTTTTCTTTAGCCTCGCCCTCGTCGCCCTGTTCGCCGCGGCTTGCGACGACAGCAAGGGCAATGCCCCCCTGGCGCCGCCAGCGAAGCCTGTTGCCGCGGTGAGCGCCGTGCCCGCCGTGGCTGCTGCCGACGGTGGCGTGGCTGGCGCCGCGGCGGCTCCCGCCAATTACATTTATTCTTACAACCCCATTGGCAAGCGTGACCCGTTCAGAAGCTTCACACGCGACCAGAGCGCCCCCGGTAAGTCGTTTCAGCAGCAGGTGTGCGCCGAACCGCTGTGCCAATACGATCTTGATCAGCTGACGCTGGTCGCTGTGGTGAGCGGCGATGCCAACCCCATTGCCATGCTGCAAGACACCACCGGCACCGGTTACGTGGTGCGCCGCAATTCGAAGGTCGGCAAGCAGGGCGGCAAGGTCACGCAGATCATGCGCAACTGTGTGGTGGTGACCGAATATTTCCAGACCCCAGACGGCAAAGTGAACCCCAACAAAGTCGACATCTGCGTGAAGCAAGACGAGAAAGCCGCGCAGCTGCTCGATTTGCTCGACACGTCGTCTCAGTAGCTTTGAACGGTTTTTAAGAACCATGAGGAACACGATGAGGAAGCCTGCGATGAACCGAACGACGCTACAGCTGCTGTGCGCTCTCGTGGCGGGTTTGGCATGGCCCGCCGCTGCCGAGGTGAACACGCTCTCGGCGCTCGAGGTGAAGGCGACGGCCTCGGGCGCGCAAGTGGTCGCGACCGGTACCCGGCCCGCGACGTTCTCGGTCTTTCGGCTCAATGACCCCGACCGTTTGGTGGTCGACTTGAACGGCGCCGACGTGGCTTCCGTACGTGGACATCACGACGGCAGCGGCCCCGTTTCGGGTGTCGTGGCGTCTCAGTTCTCTGACGAGCAGGCCTCGGTGGGCCGCTTATTGGTGGCGCTCGACAAGGCTAGCAAATACGACGTGCGCGCCGACGGCAACCGAGTGGTGATTTCGGTCGACTCGGCAGTGGCCGGTAAAGAGGCGCCTTCCGAGGTGAAGGAAATGAGGGTCGCGTCGGCTCCGAGCGCCAATGCGGTTGCGCCGACGGCTGCTGAAGCGCCGAAGAGTGACGTGCAAGCCAGCCGCATCGACGAGCAGAACGTCGCCAACCCCGCAACCAAAGTGACTGGCCTTAAATACAGCCGCAATGTGTTGTCGGTGGTGGGAAACGGGGGCTTTTCGAAGTTTGAATTGACCGAACTCAATGAGCCGCCGCGTTTGGTGGTCGACGTGTACGGCGTGAAGGCTTCGGCCAAGGCGCCCAAGGTGCACGGCGGGTTGCTTTCGGCGGTTCGCGTTGGCACGCACGAAGACAAAGTGCGCCTGGTGATGGACATGGCGGGAGCGATGCCGACTTACGTGGCGCGCCGTACCGCAAATGGTGTGGACATTTCGCTCAACAAGGCTGTTTCTTCTGAACCAGTCACTGCTTCCGCGAAGGAGCAAGGCAGCATCGAAATTGACGGTCGCACCGTGGCGATGGAGCCGGGAGCCGAGCCGCTCAAGGTGGCGCAGGTTGAAGTGCAAGACATCAAATTTGAAGAGAACGTGACCGGCGGCCGGGTGGAGCTCAAGCTCTCGGGCGAAACGCAATGGAAAGTCGACCGCCCCGACGGTAAGAGCGCGGTGCTCACGCTTGAGAACGCGAAGTTGCCCCGCCGTCTGGAGCGCAGCCTCGATACCAGCGATCTGGGTACCCCGGTGAAGATGATCAGCGCGTTCGGCACGGGCGAAGCAAAGAAGGTAAAAATTGTCGTCGCTTCGGCGGAGTTGCTTGATGAGACTTTGGTGAAATCTCCTCAAGGTATGTCATGGCGCTTGTCCGCCAAAGGCATGAAGCCCGAAAGTGCCACGAGTGGTGTGAAAGCAGCAGGGTTTGCGACCGAAGGGGCACGGTATGCCGAGCAGGGCGCTCCGCAGCGCACGCAATATGTCGGCAAGAAGGTTTCATTCGAGTTCAAAGACATCGACATTCACAACCTGCTCCGGGTGATTGCCGAAGTCTCGAAGAAGAACATCGTGGTGGCCGATGACGTGAGCGGCAAAATCACCATTCGCTTGCGCAACGTGCCTTGGGACCAAGCGCTAGACCTCATTCTGCGCTCCAAGAGTTTGGGTAAAGAAGACCTGGGCAGCGTGATGCGCGTGGCGCCACTCAAATCGCTCGAAGAAGAAGCGAAGCTGCGCGAAGAGCGCAAGAAGTCTGAGCGTCGTCAGGAGGAACTGGTGGTTCAACTGGTTCCCGTTAACTACGCGGTGGCAGATCAGATGAAAGACCGCGTGAAAGAAATTCTCTCTGAACGCGGCAATATTACCGTTGACACGCGTACCAATACGCTCATCGTTCGAGACGTCGGTTCGAACATGACGAAGCTGAAGTCGCTTGTTTCCAGCCTCGACACGCAGACGCCCCAAGTGTTGATTGAGAGCCGCATCGTTGAAGCCAACACGTCGTTCGCTCGGCAGGTCGGTATTCAGTGGGGCGGTATGGGCATGGCGACCACTGCGACCGGTAACCCCACCGGCCTCGCCTTTCCCAACCAGGTGGTGGTGCGCGGCGGTTCCAGCCAGTCGGCACCTGCCGGAGCCCCGGCTCCTCCGAACTGGGCGGTGAGCTTGCCGGCGGCGGCAGGCGAAGGCGCCGGTGGTGCGTTGGGCATGATTTTCGGCTCGGCCGGTGGCGCGCTGCAATTGAACTTGCGCCTGTCGGCGATGGAAAACCAAGGCGTGGTGAAGACGATTTCTGCGCCCAAGGTGACCACGTTGGACAACAACACCGCGAAAATTAGCCAAGGTGTGTCGATTCCCTTCAGCCAACAATCAGCGCAAGGTGTGAACACGCAGTTCATCGAAGCGCGGTTGTCGCTCGAAGTGACGCCGCACATCACCCAAGACGGCAGCATTCTGATGAACATCAGGGCTGAAAATAACCAACCTGACCGCGGTACTTTGGGCGCCAACGGTCAGCCGTCGATTACCCGCAAGGAAGCAACGACCCAAGTGTTGGTGAAAGACAGTGACACCACGGTGATTGGCGGCATTTATGTGCGCGGTGGCGGCGTCAGCACTGCGTCGGTTCCGGTGCTCAGCAAGATTCCGCTCTTGGGCTTCTTCTTCCGCAACCACGTCGAACAAGAGAGCCGCCAAGAGTTGCTCATCTTCATTACGCCCCGCATCTTGAACCGTCAGAACTTGCCGCAGAGCCTCTAAGAGGAAATCGCCATGAAAACCAAACTCTTATCTGTGTTGCTGTGGGTGAGCATGGGGGCCTGCGTGCCTAACGATACGCCGGTGCGTATTCTCGAGGCGTTTGGTCTCGAGGGAGGGGGCGTACCAGGTAAATGCAAAGTAAACGACATTAGCCAGGGTGGCGGTAGCCTCGATATCTCGGTTAAGGGCAGCTACAGCATCGCCTTTAAAATGGTGTCTGAAATTGTGGACTCGACGAAGTTCGGCGGCACCAGTGAATTCGCGGGGGGCGAGCACCGCAACGATTTTGAGGCGACGGTGTTGGCCTTGTCGTACACCTCGACACCTCGTATGAATCTTGCTGCTGAAAATCTGCCCATTCACTTAACGATTGGGCAGTCCACCGATTACACGCTTTACACGAACCTTCTTGGTCCGGCGGCGCTTGGTGTGTTGAGCGACAATTTGGCAGTGGGTGACTCGGCCGAGGTAATTGTCAGCATGCAGCTGCGAGGGAACCTGCTGTCGGGGCAAGCGCTTTCGACCAACACCGTGAAGTTCCCGATTACCGTTTACAAGTCAGGCACTACGGCCTGCGCGACTGACGATCGTGCGGCATTCAACGGCCCCTGTGGTTCCACCGGCGGTCAAGACGGCTATCCGTACTTCTGCTGCAGCACCGCCCCCATGAATGACGCGTGCAAGTAACCAAACCCTTCGCGCGCTACATTTCTCACATAACTTTAAGGCGCCCGCTCTAAGCTTTCGCGCATGGCTTTTTCGACCCACCTCGAATTCATCGTCAAGCAAGTTGACGGCGCCATCGCGTGCACGGTGATGGGCTTCGACGGCATTCCCATTGAAACGCACCAGGCGCCCGCATTGGCCGATACCGCCAACGATCTCGAGCTCGCCAACGCCTGGGTCGAATATGCCAACGTGCTCTCGACGCTGAAGACCGCGGCCGAGACGCTCAAAACCGGGGCGGTGAGTGAAATCAGCGTCAATACAGACAAAGTGCTGACGCTCATTCGCATGGTCAGCCCCGAATTTTTCATCGTGCTTGGCCTCAAGCCCGACGGCAACTATGGCAAAGGCCGTTACGTGATGCGCATTACCGCTCCCAAAGTGAAGGCCGAGCTGTAAACGCGTCGAAAAGCGTTTCGCTATCACCGCGATAGAACGGGCGTTCTTAGGTTCTTGCCCCTGAACGAGCTTGGGGTTAGACACCCGCGCGCTGTAAACCAAAAGTCACCGTGAGCACGCGGGAAAGAGAAAGCCATGGCCGGAGTCATTGATACGTCTGAGTTTCGTAAGGGCATGAAGATTGAAATCGACGGAGAGCCGTTCGAAATCGTCGAGTTTCAACACGTCAAGCCGGGCAAAGGTTCGGCCTTCGTGCGCACCTCGATTCGCAGCTTGCTCAGTGGCCGGGTGTTGCAGCCGACGATGAAGAGCGGCGACAAAGTGGGCCGCCCCGACATCGAAGAGAAAGAGATGCAGTATCTCTACCTTCAGGGCGAAGACTACTACTTCATGGACACCAAAAATTACGAGCAGACCTTCGTCAATGGCGCGGTGCTCAACGAAGCGAAGAACTTTTTGAAAGAGAACATCAACGTCTCGATTCTCTTCTACAACGGCAAGGCGATCGGCGTGTCGCTCCCCAACTCGGTAGACTTGAAAGTCACCAAATGTGACCCCGGCGTACGAGGTGACACGGTGTCGGGAGCCACCAAGCCGGCCACGTTAGAAACCGGTTTCGTGGTCAATGTGCCGCTGTTCATCAACGAAGGCGACGTACTGAAGATTGATACCCGCGAAGGTGGCAAGTACCTGACCCGCGTCGCGGTGGTGTAAGCGAAAACGAAAGAGCCCATGGCCGAAAAGCGCGTGACCAAGGCAAAGCCCAGCCCGGCAGTCGATACCCAAGGCAGCACGCTCGATGTCGAGACGCTGCGGCAGGTGGTCGACATTTTGGAGTCTTCTGAAGTGACGCGTCTGGTTTGGCGCAAAGGCCGCGAGAAGCTCTACATTCGGCGCGGCGCGTTGGTGCCGGCGGTTTTCCCGGTGGCGGCTGCTCCGGGGCCTGCGGCGGTGCAGGTGGTGCCTCCGTTGAGCGCACCGCGACCTTCAATGGGGCCGCGGGTGGTGCCCAGCGCGGCCGCACCTGCCCCGGCGCCGGCGGGTACCCCCGAGAAAAAAGGGCATCTCATTACTTCGCCATTCGTAGGCACGTTCTACCGCAGCCCCGCGCCTGATCAGCCTGTCTATGTCGAGGTGGGTTCGCAGGTGAAGAAGGGTCAAGTCATCTGCATCATCGAGGCGATGAAGCTGATGAACGAAATTGAGTCTGAAGTCTCTGGCCGGGTAGCAGAAGTGCTCGCGCAAAACGCACAGCCAGTTGAGTTTGGTCAGCCGCTGTATCGCATCGAGCCCTAAAGCGGCTCTAAAAGGCAACCCGTGTTCAAAAAAGTGCTCATCGCCAACCGTGGCGAAATCGCCCTGCGCGTGATTCGCGCCTGCCGCGAGTTGGGCATTTCGACCGTGGCCGTCTATTCAACCGCTGACGCACATGCTTTACACGTGCGCTTCGCTGACGAAGCGGTATGCATCGGCCCGCCGTCGTCGAAAGAGAGCTACCTCAACATTCCCGCGATTTTGTCGGCCGCCGAAATCACCCGCGCCGACGCCATTCACCCCGGCTATGGCTTCTTGTCAGAGAACGCCGACTTCGCCGAAGTGTGCAAGAGCTGCAAAATTCACTTCATCGGCCCCAACGTGAAAGTGATTCGGCTGATGGGCAACAAGGTGAGCGCCCGTGCCGCGGCGCGCGAGGCGGGCATGCCGCTGCTCCCCGGCTCTCCGGGCGTGGTGAAAGACGCGAAAGACGCCGAGAGCTTGGCCAAAGAAATTGGCTACCCGGTGATTTTAAAAGCCGCGGCGGGTGGAGGTGGGCGCGGCATGAAGATTGTTCGTGAGCCGCACGCGATTGCCCAGGCCTTCGCCACGGCCACCGCTGAATCGCTGGCTGCTTTCGGCAACGGTGACTTGTTCTTGGAGCGCTATGTCGAAAAGCCCCGGCACATCGAAATTCAGATTGTGGCTGACGAGCACGGCAAGGTGATTCACTTGGGTGAACGCGAGTGCTCAGTGCAACGCCGTCACCAAAAGTTGATTGAAGAAAGCCCCTCGCCGGGGGTGAGCGCCGAATTGCGTGCCGAAATGGGCCGTATTTCGGTGAAGGCGATGGAAAAAATCGGCTACACCAATTTGGGCACCATCGAGTACCTGATGGACGAAAACGGCCGTTTCTATTTCATGGAAATGAACACGCGGGTGCAGGTGGAGCACCCGGTGACAGAAATGGTGACGGGCGTCGACTTGGTGCGCACGCAGATTCAGCTCGCTGCGGGTGAGCCGCTCACCCTCGAACAAAACGACATTCAGATGAAGGGCTCGGCCATCGAGTGCCGCGTCAACGCCGAAGACCCCACCACCTTCGCGCCGTGGCCGGGCAAAATTACCGCCTACAATGCGCCGGGTGGTTACGGGGTGCGGGTCGATTCGGCCGCCTATGAGAATTACACCGTGCTACCGCACTACGACTCGCTGCTCTCTAAGTTGATTGTGCACGCTGAAAACCGGCCTTTGGCCATTCGCCGCATGCAACGCGCCTTGGGTGAATATGTGGTGCAAGGTATTCGCACCAACATTCCTTTTCACCGTGCCGCCTTGGCCGAAGACGCTTTCTTGCAGGGGCAGTACGACACCCGTTTTGTCGAGCGGCTGCACGCCAGTGAGACCGGCCGCTCAAGGCTGAAACAGGCCATCGAAGAGACCCCGTAAGGCAAGTGCGGTAGAGCCCTTAAGAAAATGGGCGGTGGGGTGACCGCTGCTAAAGTCTTGGCCCGGCGTTAAGCACTCTGGTAGCGTCCAACGCCTCGGTCGCACGCGAAGTTCACTATAAATAGCGAGTCTTTTTAGGCCCTTGGACAAGAACAAGATCATCGAGGCTGCCGCGAAGCTGGTCGCGAAAGGCGCCTACGACAAGGCCATTAAGGAATACCAAAAGATTCTGGACGCTGATCCGAAGGACGCTCGGATTCTCCAGAAGATGGGCGAGCTGCACCAAAAGAAGAACGACAACGCCCAAGCGGCTCACTACTTCACCAAAGTTGCCGAGGGCTATTCGACCGACGGCTTCTTTTTGAAGGCCGTCGCGCTTTACAAACAAGTGCTCAAGCTCGACCCTTCACTGGTCGACGTGAATATGAAGCTCGCTGAACTCCACCAGCAGTTGCAGCTGATGGGCGAAGCGATGTCGTACTTTCAAATTGTCGCCAACCACTACGACAAGACCGGCGATTCGAAGCGCTCGCTCGAGATTTTGCGCAAGATGGTTGATCTCGACCCCGACAACATCGCCTCCCGCATCAAGCTCGCCGAGCTCTATTCGCGTGAAAGCCTGAACAAAGAGGCGATTGTCGAGTTTCGCCGCGCGGCTGATCATCTCAAGAAGAACCACCGCGTCGACGACTACCTGCGCGTCGCCGAGCGCATCAGCAATTTAGAGCCTCAGAATTTTCCCCTCGCGAAAGAGTTGGCCGAGACCTACCTCGCCCGCGGCGACCAGAAGCGAGCGCTCGCCAAGCTGCAGGTTTGTTTCAAGGCCGACCCGCGCGACATCGACACGTTGAAAATGCTGTCCACCGCGTTTCAAGGCCTGGGGCAAACGTCAAAGACGCTCTCGGTGCTCAAAGAGCTGGCCAAGGTTTACGCCGAAACAGGTCGTAACGCTGACGCCGATGCCACGTGGAAACAAATCGGCGCGATCGATTCAACCGACGCCGATTTTGTCGCCCGCAAGCCGACCGCGCCTGCGCCTCCTCCTCAAGCTGCGGCCCGCGCGGCGCCTCCGCCACCTGAGCCCAAGGCCGCCGCGGCCTCGCCGGTGTCGGCCGCTCCGCCGGCCCAGCCCGCCAAGGCAGATAGCTTGGGCAAGCTGCTCACCGAGACCGACGTGTACGTGAAGTACGGCCTGCACGACAAAGCGCTCGAGCACTTGCGAAAAATTTTCGCCGCTGACCCCGAAAACATCGACGCGCACGAAAAGGCCTACGCCATATACGTGGCGTCGAACAACGCGGCGCAAGCGTCAGAACAGTTGCTCAATGTGCTTCGGTTGCACACGCGCCGCGGTGACGCCGAGCGTGCGGCGCCCTTTCTCACCACCATGTTGGAGCAGAACCCCCGCCACCCCGAAGTGCCGTCATTCATGGCGGTGCTCAGCAAAGGTGGGGCGCGCGGCCAAGAAGAGGTGGGCGACGAAGCCATTCTGGTCGACTCGGCAGAAGAAGAAATTGTCGTTGCCGACGAGCCCGACAACGCGCTCCACGTCGAGAGCGGCGAAATCATCAACGCTGATTCGGGCGTGATGGAGCTCGAGCCGGCCGACGCCGAAGCCGCGGAGCAATACGAGATGGACCCGCCTCCGGTGGCCGACGAGGCGCTCGACGAACAACACGTGGTCAGCGACGAGCCAGTCGAAAGTGGCGAGTACGAAGCGCCCCAAGGTGCTGCGCTGGGCGACTACGAGCTGTCAGGTGACCCGACCGCTGAACGCCCCGCCGAAGCCGCTGAGCCATTCAAGAAGATTCCCACTGGAACGGTTCATGCGTACCCGGGCTTAGAAGTCGGCAACGATGAGACCAGCGAAATGCCGGCCTACATCGAG
This sequence comes from Myxococcaceae bacterium, assembly GCA_019694575.1. Lineage (GTDB taxonomy): Bacteria > Myxococcota > Myxococcia > Myxococcales > Myxococcaceae > JAIBBR01. The sequence continues at coordinate 33,050 of JAIBBR010000012.1, read as the reverse complement.
CCGCCGGCTCAAGCCGCGCCACCTCAAGAAGAGGTCGTCGAAGCACCGCCTGAAGAAGAAGCGGTTTCGGCTCCGCCTGAAGAAGAGCCCGCGCAAGAAGAGTGCGACGAAGCCCAATTTTTCATTGAGCAAAACCTGTGGAGCGAAGCGCGCGAAATCGTCGAGACGATTCTCGTGGCATACCCAGGCCACGTGCGGGCCACCGAGCTGTTGGCGCGCATCGACGCGGGTGAAGGCACTCCGGTGGGCTCGAGCCCAGAAGCCCCCACGGGTGAAGGCGAAAGCAAAGACGCCTTCGATTTGGCGGCCGAATTGGCCGGCGAGCTGACCGACGCGGGCGGCTCGGGCGAAGTCGCCGCGCCCGCCGGTGAAGAATTTCAGGTCTCGGTCGAGCAAGTATTCGCCGACTTCAAAAAGGGGCTCGAAAAAGTCGTTAAGCCCGAAGACGTCGACACCCACTACGACTTGGGCATTGCGTACAAAGAAATGGGTTTGGTCGACGACGCCCTGGGCGAATTCGTCATCGCGCGCAAAGGCTGTGTCGGTAAAAAGAAAGAAATCGACTGCCTCACCATGTCGGCAATGTTGCACACGTTAAAGGGCGACTTTGCCAACGCGGTCGAATGTTTCAAACAGGCGCTGACATCTGAACACGCCACCGGCGACGCTGAAAAGGCGCTCCGTTATGAATTGGCGTCGGCGTACGAGTCAGCCGGGCAGCAGGGCAAGGCGCTCGGCCAATACCTGCGCGTGCAAAAGCTCGACGGCAACTACCGCGATGTCGCGGCGCATGTGTCGCGGCTGCAAGACGTGACACAGCCTGAAGAAGACACCCTGGGGCCGCCTCCCAAAGGCAAAACTCCCGCCGGGGGGGCGAGCCGAAAAGTGGGCTACGTGTAACGTCGCGCGGTAGGCCGTCGTTTCGGCCTTTGCGACGGGTTCGCCATAACCCATGAAATCACTGCTGAAACGGTAGAACGTGTCGGCTTTGAGCGCGGTGGCCCAAGTGAAAAACCGCGCTTGCCAAGCCCGAGAGTCGACGGGGCCGAAAACGACAGGTAGCTTTAGGCGGTAACGAAAACATGGGTTTGATGCCCCGAAAGAGGGGGCGCGCCTGGGGGCTGTTCATTGCCTTGGGTCTGGTCGCCCTGGTGATGCTCTTGCGCACCGAACGCGCCTCGGGAGAGTTGTGCGGTTTACTCAAAGAGCAGCTCAACGCAAAGGCCGACGTCAGCCTGCATTTCGGCAGCTGTGTGTTTGATCCACTGGGGCCGTCGCTCGCGTTGACCCACGTCGAAGCGAAACCAAAAAACGAGGGGTGGCGCGTCAGTGCCGATGAGGCCCGTGTGGCGGTCGAATCGGTTTTCTTGTCGCGGCTCACCTTGGGCGAAGTGAAGATGACCAAGCCGCAGTTGCTGATTGATGCGTCGCGACTGCCCAAAGATGACGGTAAAAAAAATGCAGGCGGCGGCTGTGCGCTTGAGACTGCCCGTGTTTTTCGGGTGAGCCATCTCGACATCAAAGATGCGTCGGTGAAAGTGGTGCTCTCACCCATGCGTTCGCTGGTGCTCGACGGAGTCGATGTCGAAACGCGCTCGCTGAAAAAAATTGATGAAGTGACTTGGGTGGTGCGCTCGGGCGTCTTCACCGATGGCGCGCGCACCTTGGCGCTGGGCCGTTCATGGGTCGAAGCCGAAGTCGACTTAGAAGACGAAACAGTGGTGCTGCGCCGTGCCGAAGCCCAAGTCGAAGGCGCGACGTTGAGTGGGGTGGGCTCGCTCGAGGGGCTGTGCGACAGCGCCCCGCGCATGTCGCTCAATGGGCAGCTCTTCGTGCCTCTCGAATCGGTGGGCCGTGTTTGGGAAATGCCCGGCGTCGAGGGCCGTCTGTTGGGGCGTGTTACCGCGACGGGGCGTACTGACGCTTGGGTGTTGTTCGCCGACTTGACGGGGTCAGACATTCATTTAGGGGCTGCGGCGCCGGGCGACTTTCAAGCCAAGGTGTCGTGGCGCGGCAAAGACGTGGTGCTGGAAGATTTTTTCACCCGGGCGGGTGCGGGCGAGGTGCGCGCCTCGGGCAGCCTGCGGTTGGAAACGGGGTTTCCCTTCACTGCCAAAGTGGCGACCAAGGAGGCCTCGTTTGGGCGCATTCTCGACCGAGCCGGGGTGAAGGGCTCGTGGGTGGAGTTTCCCGCCACGTTAAAGGGCACCTTCAAAGGCACGGTGTTACCGTCGCCCCAAGTCGCAGGTGACGTGGAGCTCACCACAGGCCGCTTCGTGTTGGCCGCGCGCGCGTTCGACGCGCCTTTTTCGACGGGCCGCACCATTCTTACTTTTCCCATGAGCCAGACCCGCTTTCACCTGGGCATCAACGCCGAGCGTACCCGCTTCGAAGACATTTCGGTGCGGGCGGGAGTGAACCAAACCACCCGCGTGCACGGTGAAGTGACGTTGTTTCACGACACGCGGCGCGGCCTCGATGTGCGGGTGACGGCCGACGCGTTGGCGCTCTCTGACTTTGGCGCCATTGCCGAGCTGCCTTGGTCGGGGCAGGGGTCGGGCAGCGTGGCCATCAACGGGCCGTATGGCGCGGTCGACATTCAGTCACAAGTCGCACTGCGCGACTTCACGCTGCGCGGTTACGCGCTGGGCGTGGTGCAGGGGCCCATTCGTTACAAAGAACGCAAGCTCAGCTTTCCGCAGCTCAATGGCCAGAAAGGGCAGACGCGTTACGCCGGCGCGGTGACGCTCGACTTTGGCCCCGCCGCGCTGCACACCCAAGCGCATGTCGACGTGCCGCAAGGGCGCACCGAAGACCTGATTGACATCATCGCTGGGTTGAGCCCCACGCTCGAGGCGTACCAGCAAGTGCTCACCGGAGAAGCGTCAGGCACCATCGACATCGACAGCCCTGCCGCCCAGCTGCAGGGCGACGTGAAGCTGCTGTTGCGCGAAACGCAGTATTACAAGCGGCGCTTGGGCACCGGGCAGCTCATGCTCACCTTCGACAAAGGTGAAGCATTGGTGCTGCAGCCTTTCACCCTGATGGGCCCCCTTGGGCGCTCTTTTGCCAAGGGCCGTTGGGCCTTTGCGGGGCCGCTCGATTTCACGTTCAGTCTCGACAAAGGCTCGCTCGCCGAAGCGCTCTTGGGCCAAGAGCGCGCTCCCACCAGCGCTGACGGTGCCCTGACGGTAAGAGGCCAGGTCAGCGGCGACACCGACACGCCGCACATCGTGGCCGAGGTTTCAGCGCCGCAAGTGCAGTGGAACGAGCAGGCGCTCGGGCCGATGGCGATGAGCTTGGTGCTGCACGGTCGCGGGCTCGACATCAATGGGCGGCTCTTCGATGGCGTTGACGCGAGGGTGACTGGCTCGGTGAAGGCGCCGTACCCCTTCGTGGCGCACGCCGACATCAAGTGGTCAGAATGGCGCCGTTTGTTGCCGCCGTCGTTTAACCGCCAAGGGTTCAATGGCGCCCTCGAAGGGCGTTTAGACGCCGTTGGCAACTGGGCTGCCTGGCGCGAGCTAAAGGCCAACGCCAACATCGACAGGCTCACTTTGACGCGCGGTGAATTGGCGGCGGCCAACGAAGGGCCCGTTGAAATCGCCTGGTCGAATGCGCGGCTCGACATTGGCAAATTGAAGATTCGCGGCGTGGGCACCGAGCTCGACGCCGAAGGTTATTGGGGCACCGCCGGTAATGACTTGAAGTTGAGGGGCACGCTCGACTTGCGCTTGCTCGAAGCAGCGGTGCCGTCACTCGAGCGCGCCGGCGGCACGGTAGAGTTCACCGCCACCGCGCAGGGCACCTCGCTTGCCCCCAGCGTGGCCGGCAACGCCAGCATTCGCGATGGCCGCTTCAGCATACGCGGGTACCCCGTGAGCGCGCGCTCGCTGACGGGCCACCTTGACTTTTCAGAGGCCCGGGTACTGGTGCAGGGCCTCGAAGGCTTGCTCAACGAAGGCCGGGTCAGTGCCCGCGGTGACTTTCGCCTCAAAGACTTTGCCCTGAGTGAAATGGAAACGTCGGTCGACTTGGAAGAAGTGAGCTACGCCCTCAACCCCGACTTGCCCGCGACGCTGACGGGCACGCTGGCGCTTTTTGGCAAGCGTAACAATGCACAGCTCACCGGCGACCTCGACGTGGTGCGGCTCAAGTACACCAAGCCCGTCACGCTCGATGCGTTCATTCAAAACGTGCGCTCGCCCCGGCTGGCGCGCGACGACAAGCCTGCCGAGTGGTTGCGCTTATCGGTCGGGCTCAATGCCGGGCCCGACGTGCGCATCGACAACAACCTGATGCGAGCCAACATTTTGGGCAAGCTGAAGGTCGAAGGCACCAATGTGAACCCGCTGCTGCAAGGCACGTTGGAAACCGCAGAGGGCGCGCAGTTCTTCTTTCGGGGCACGTTGTTCAGCGTCAGCCGTGGGTGGCTTAAGTTCAGCGACAACGAGCCCACGTTTGATTTGTCAGCCCAGGCCCAGGTGCGTAATTACCGCGTGAAAGTCAAAGCGTTTGGCCGCGTCGATGACCCGAAAGTCAGCCTCACCGCCGACCCCGCATTGTCTGAAGCAGACGTGCTCTCGTTGCTCACCGTGGGCGTGACTTCGAGCGAAGAGCTCAATACGCGTGCCGCGGGCGGCTTGGCCGCCGACGCTTTGCTGTCGGCCACCGGTTTAGACCGCCAGGTGCAACGCTTCTTGACGCGCAACGTGGGCTTGAAAGACCAGCAGGTGCATCTGTCGACGACTTTCAACGAGGTGACGGGCCAGGCCGAGCCATCGGTAAGCTGGGAAGCAAAGGCCCTTTCTGACAAGCTGAAAATCGGCGTCACGCAGCCGGTGGGTAGCACGCGGGGTACCCGGGCCCAGGCCGAATACAAGTTCAACCCCAGACTTTCTGCTCGCGCCGGCTGGGACAACCAAGACTCGACTTCCACGGTGGGAAACCCCGGAGTCGACTTAAAGTTCCGCTTTGAATGGGAGTAGCGTTTTTCGTCGCCGCCTTATTGGCCCAAGCACCGCTCGAGGTGACGGGTCCACCGGTAGAATCGGTGGAGCTGCGCTTGGCGGTAGGCAGTGACCCGGCGTTGGCCCGTGGTCTGCGCGAGTGGGTGGTGGTGCGCCCCGGGCAGAAGCTGTCGCGTACGTTGGTGCGCCGCTCTATCGAGCGCTTGATGGAATCAGGCCGTTTCGCCGACGTGGTGGTGCTCTCAGAGGCCGGTGCCAAAGGGGTGCGCGTGGTATTCGAATTGGCGCCGCGCGAACGGGTGCAGACGACCTACGTCGACGGCAACAAAGTGCTCTCTGACAACGAAGTGCTCGAGGCGTGCGGGCTGGTCGAAAACGATGAAATTTACCCAGAGCGTATCGCCCAGGCGATAGAGGCACTGAAGGTCGCCTACGCCAAACGAGGCTATTTTCAGACCCAGGCCAGCCTGGTGGTAGAGCGCAACGCTGACGGCCTGTCGCTCACCATCGACGTGCGAGAGGGCGAGCCCACCCAATTTGCCTCGCTGTCGATTTCGGGTGACCCCGGCCTGCCTGTCGACGCTTTGGAGCGCGAAGTGGGTTTGGAGCTGGGCGCGGTGCTGTCGACTGCGGTGCTCGATGAAGGGGTGAACAGGCTGCGTTCGTCGCTGCGCACGAAGGGCTTTCTGCGCGCTCGGGTTGACCCGCCCCTGGTGCGCGTGGGCGGGCAAGTGCTGCTGTCGGTGCTGGCCGGGCCGCGGCTGACGCTCGAGCTTCAGGGCAACACCCACTTCAACGGTGGTTATTTGAAGCAGGTCATCGCCTATGACGACACCGAATCGCTCGATGCCGAGCTGCTCAACCGCTTGGCGCGAAGGTTAGAGCGCTTCTACCGCTTCAAGGGGTACCACGACGTCAAAGTCGAAGCGCTCGAAATGCCTGGCTCGCGGCCCCGCACCGTGGTGGCGGTGCTCAAAATCAGCGAAGGCTTGCCGGTCACTGTTTCTCGTGTGCACTTTGACGGCAACGAGCGCATTACTGACGAGGCGTTGAACGCGGTGTTGCGTGACGTGCTGCTGGGCCAAGCGCCAGTCGTCGACAACGAGCAGCGCTTGAAAGACCCGCTCGCGCTCGAGGGCCGCACTTTGCCAGGCCGCTTCGACGCTGTGCCTGCGCCCGAACCGCAAACGGTGTGGGTCGAAGCCGCTTGGCGTGACGCCGCCTTGGCCATGACCGCGCACTACCAAGACCGCGGTTTCTTGAAGGCGCAGGTGACGCTGGCCCGCTTCGAGCTCGAAGGGCAGACCGGGGTGGTGACGTTTTCGGTCAACGAAGGCGAACAAACCACCGTTGGCGAAGTGCTGCTGAGCGGCGTACCCGAAGGTTTGAAGGTCTCGCACGGCATTGCGGTGAATGAGCCTTTCAGTGAGCGTTCAGTCGAACAAGCGCAGCGCAACATCAACCGCGACCTGCGCCAACACGGTTACCTTTTCAACCGGGTCGAAGCGAGCGCGCGGCTCGTCGACGCCACGGGGGCGCGCATCGAAGTCACGGTCATTCCCGGCCCCAAAGTGACGGTGGGCAAAGTCTTTATTCGCGGTCAAACGCGCACCACCGAGTCGACCATTCGCCGCCAGCTCGAATTCGCTGAAGGCGAAACCTTCAACCCCGATACGTTGGCGCAAACACAACGCAAGCTGCTCGCGCTGGGCCCATTTCGCGATGTCGATATTCGGCTGTTGTCACCCGACTTGGTTGAAAGCGCGAAAGACGTGGTGGTCGAAGTGAAAGAGGCCACCCGCTACGTTCTCGAAGGTGGCTTGGGTTACTACTTGGCCGATGGGCCCCGCGGCTTTTTAGACCTGCTCATTCCCAACGTGTTTGGGCGCGCCATCAACTTTGCGGCGCACGGGCAGGTGAACTTCATTGGGGCCAGCGGCCCCGCTTTTTTCGGCCAATTCGAAGAGCTGTTGCAGCGCCCCGCCTACCAGTTGCTTGGCGGCCGGGGAAACGTGTCGGTGCAGAACCGGGGGTTGTTGCCCGCTGACATCGGCATGCGGCTCGACTTGGTAGGAGAGCGCCTCTTTCGGCCCTCGTACGAATTCAGCCGTGCCGCGGTGGTGCCCGGGCTCGATTGGAGCGAAACGTTGGCCCGGGCGTGGGCGCCGCTGAAGCTGACTTTGCAGCTGCAGTATGAAGTCGAAGCGGTCGAAGTGCGCTCGGTGTCGTCGTTGCAGGGCCTGGCTGCCGAAGGCCGGGCCGACGAAGGGCGGCTGCGTTTCGGTTTCGGGCTGTTCAATCTGCACACTGCGCGGCTGGGCTCGACGCTCGACATGCGCGATGACCCGAGCAACCCCACCAAGGGCTTCGTGTTGCAGGTCGCGGCAGAGCACACCGCTGCGTTGTACGGAGAGCTCTACTCGCCGGCGCCCAAGCCGGGCGAAGCACCGAAACCCAACATTCCCATTCAGGTGCAGTTCTTCAAGTTGTACGGCAGCGCGACTGGCTACATACCCACCGGCCCCTCTTTGGTGTGGGCGTTGTCACTGCGCGGCGGCAGCATTTGGCCTTTGCGCGACGACTCGGTGACACCCGCGGTGAAACGCTTCTTCATGGGCGGCTCCACCACGCTGCGCGGCTTTCGTGAAGACGGCGTCGTCGCCGAAGACCAGCGGCGCGCGTTGGCCCAAACCCGGCGTGACTGCGAACCGCTCGCTTCAACCGCGGGGTGCACCGACAAAGCCCGGGCGCTTCTCGACGGGCGCGAAGTGCCGTCAGAAGGTGGCGAGCTTTTTTTTCTCGGCAAGGCCGAGCTGCGCATCAAGGCCGTAGGCCAGTTGCAGCTGGGTCTCTTTTTCGAAGCGGGTAACCTGTGGCTTGAGCGCCCTCAATGGCCGCTCGTCTTGCGCACCACGGCGGGAGCAGGTTTGCGCTACGGCACTCCGATTGGGCCGCTGGCGTTCGACTTGGGCTTCAACTTAAGGCCTGATGTCTTACTCAATGAGCCACTGGCGAATTTTCACTTCAGCATCGGCTTGTTCTGACGGTTTTCTGTAACCTGCTGGGCCGTGTTCTACCGATTCGTCAAAATGGTGATTGGGCGGGCGTTGGGCATGTTTTACCGCGTGCAGCTCGTCGCGCTGCCGCAAGCGTTGACAGGCCCGGTGATGTTCGTCGGCAACCACCCCAACAGCATGATTGACCCGGCGATGATTTTCGCCGTGACGCCGCGCAAGGTGACGTTTCTCGCCCGCGAGCCGCTGTTTCATGTGCCGGTGTTGGGCTGGCTGTTACGGGGCTTGGAAGCGCTGCCGGTGTACCGCAAGCAAGACCACCCCACCCAGATGGACAAGAACTCAGCCACGCTCGACACCGCGGCGAGCGCGCTCGTCGACGCCCGGGCGATTACGATTTTTCCCGAAGGAAAGTCTCATTCAGACCCCGAGCTGGCCGAAGTGAAGACGGGCTGTGCACGCATTGCTTTCAAAGCCGCGCGGCAAAACACCACGCTGCGCATCGTGCCGGTGGGCATGACGTACGAGCAGAAGCACCGCTTTCGCAGCCGGGTGCATGTTGAAATGGGGCAACCCATTGTTGTCGAGCCGGTGGGTGAGCTTTCGCCCGATGACGAGAAAGAATGGGTGCGGCAACTCACCGACCGCGTCGAAGAAGGCATCAAATCAGTGACGCTGAATTTAGAAGAATGGGCCGACCTGCCGCTGATTCAAACCGCCGAAGAATTGTATTCGCTGCGCTTGGGCGAGAAGACCAAAGACCCCGAGCGCCTGCGCCGTTTCGCCCGCGGCATTCAGCTTTTTCGCGCCGAGCAACCGGTGGCCTTCGAAGCGCTGCGTGAAAATTTAATGAGCTTTCGAGCCCGGCTCGAAGTGGTGAAGGCCGACGCCGCCGACTTGGGTCTGCAATACCGGCGCGGTGAAGTCGCCACCTTTGCGCTGCGCAATGTGGCCGCGCTCATTTTCGGCTTTCCCCTTTTTGCCATTGGCTGCGTGCTTTTTTTCATACCCTTCATGGTGGCCCGCATCGCCAGCCGGGTGGTGCCGCTGCCGGCTGACCGGGTGGGCACTTTCAAATTCGTCTCTGCTTTGGTGTTGACGCCCCTGTGGCAAACGCTGCTGTCGTACTGGGCGTGGCGCGCGTGGGGGCCGTGGGGGTTGACGCTGTCGCTCCTCGGCGCGTTGCCGCTGGCGCTTTTCTGCCGTTATTTCTTCGAGCGTCGGCGCAGCGCGTTGCGTGACGCGATGACCTTTTTCACGCTCGGTAACCGAAGCAAGTTGAAGGCCATGCTTTTGGTCGAAGGCGAGCGCTTGTCTAACGAAATCGAGCAAGTGGCGACCAAGCTGAAGCCGCGGGTGATTTCGGTCAACGACGAATCGTCTTTCTCTGCTTAAGTTTTGGCGGGCGTCGGCGCGGCTGTGTGGGTGAAGAAGCGCAAGCCGGCGAGCAACACGAAACCTCCCAGCGCCACTGGCACCGCGTTGAGCAAAATTGCCGTGGCCAGGCTCGACTTGTCGCTGATGAGCCCAATCACCGTGGGTGACGCGGCGTCGCCCAGCGCGTGAATGGTAAACACATTCACCCCGAAAGCGAACGCACGCATCGACGTGGGCACGTGGTTGACGATGGTCGCGTTGAGCGGGCCGTTATTTAAGAAAATAAAAAACTGAGCGCCGAGCAGACAGGCCCAGAGCATCGGGCGTGAAGTGGCCAGCGCGGCGCCCACCATCATCGGTGCGGCGAGCAGCAAGCCCGCGCCCGACATCATCACCGAGCCGCCCACCTTGCGGCGCTCGAGCAGGTCGCCCAGCCGGCCGCCTACCAACGTGCCCACCAAGCCGCCGATGACCGTGGTGACGCCGAGAAAATGACCTGCTTCAGAAGAGGCGAAGCCGCGTTCTATTTCGAGGAACTTGGGCATCCACATCGACAGGCCACCGATGGAAAACGTCATCAAGGTGAGGCCGGCCGTGGCGACGAGAAAAGGTGGGTTGGTGATGAGCGCTTTGAAGCCGGCGGCGAAAGCGGGCTGTGGCGTGGGGGGCCCCTCGTCCATCGCGCCCCGTTTGGGCTCGGGCAAGAAGAGCGCAGCCACGGCCAACAACAACCCGGGAGCGCCTCCCACATAGAACGCCATTTGCCACGAGTGCCGCTCGCCGATTTCGCCCCCCAGCGTGAAGCCGAGCGCCGCGCCCAACGGCATCGCGGTGTAAAAGTACGCCAGCATGCGCGAGCGGTGCTCTTTCTTGAAGAGGTCTGAAATCAGCGGAGGCGCCACTGTGCCGTAACCGGCTTCGCCCACGCCGGTCATCGCGCGTGCCACCAAGAGCATGGCGAAGCTCGCGGCGAGGCCCGAGCCAATGGTGGCCAAGCTCCAAATGGCCACTGCGCCGGCAATGAGAAAGCGGCGGGGCATGCGGTCGCCCAGGTAACCGCCTACGGGCGACGCAACCATGTAGACCGCCATGAACGTGGTGGCGAGCAAGCCGCCTTGTGCGTTGGTGAGCTGAAACGCGTGCTGCACCCGCGTCATTACGCTCGGCAAAATGTAGCGGTCTAAATAGTTGAGCAGGTTGATGACCGAGAGAACGCCCAACCCGAAATAGGCCTGTCGTCGCGTAGGAGCAGTGCTCACGAGAGCCGCCACCGTAGAGCGGCCACTGCGCACCGTCACCTAAGAAACGAAAGGCGCGGTCAATTCACGTGTGCGCGTTCGTCGAGCATCGCTGGCAACACCTTGGCCAATTTCTCGTATTGCTCGAGGCGGTTGTAGCGCTGGGCTGAAATGCGCAGCACCCGGCCTCTGGGGTTGGGCCACGAAAAAATGGGCACTTCGATGCGGTGCTCGCGAAAGAGCCGTTCGCGTAAGGGCTCTTCTTCGGCGCCGCGGGGTTGGTGCGTGTCCGGCAGGGGAATCGCCGCCAGAGCGCCCAGCATGTCGTCGGGGGCCGGAGCCATGAAGCCGAGCGCTTTCAACAGCACGTCACGGCCCTGCAATGCGAGTGCGTGGTTAGCGGCCATCACCCCTGGCCAGCCGTCAGGGTGCAGCGCGGCCATCACTTCTATCGCGCGGGGAATGCACAGAAACGGTGTCGGGTCGTCAGTGGGAATGATGTCGAAGTCCAACTGAAAGCGGCTTTTGTCGGTGCGTGACGAATTGGCCGCATGACCCACAATCAGCGGTCGAAACGTGCGCTGCATGTCATGACGCACGTGTAAAAAGGCAGAGCCTTTGGGCGTGCACAGCCACTTGTGCAAGTTGCCGGTGTACCAGGCCGCGCCCAGCTTGTTGATGTCGAGCGGCAACATGCCCGGCACGTGCGCGCCGTCGATTAAGCATTCAACGCCGCGTTCACGCAGCGCGGGTATCAACCGCTCCACCGGAAAGACGAGCCCGGTCGGGCTGGTGACGTGATCAAGCATCGCGTAGCGGGTGTGCGAAGTCACGGCTGCCAACACCACGTCGACCACGCGCTGCGGGCTGGTGACGGGGAAGGGTGGAGTGGCGAGCACCATCGTCGCGCCTGAACGTTCACACACGGCACGCACTGCGTTGGTGCAGGCATTGTAAGCGTGCTGGGTGACGAGCACTTCGTCGCCGGCGGTGAGCTTCCACTGGGCGACCACCGTGTTCACCGCGGTGGTGGCGTTGGGCACGAAGACCATGTCTTGCGGAGCACAGCCGACGAAGGCCGACAGTTTTACCCGCGCCGCATCGAGCAGCGTTTCGAGCTTGCGGTTGAAAAAATCGATGGGGTTGCTCTCGAGCTCATCTTGAAACGCGCGCTGCGTTTCAATCACCAAGCGGGGGCAGGCGCCATAGCTACCGTGGTTCAAGAAGGTGATTTCTGGGCTCAACAAAAAGTCAGACATGTGGCGACAAAGTTACTCAAGTCGTGACGCGACATGTCGAAATTCGAGGTAATCGGCCCTTGCCAGTCAAAGGGGCGTGTCGTTAAAGGCAGACCTCTCATTGCTGCCCAGAGGAGCTGTCACGCATGTCCGCCATTGCGCATTCACGTATCTTGGGTTCGGGCTTCGTCGTCGGTGAGCACAAGGTCAAAAACGAGGTCCTCTCGAAGGTCTGTGACACGACCGACGAGTGGATAAAAGAGCGCTCGGGTATCGAAGAGCGTTACTTCGTGCGCGAAGGCACCGGCACCTCAGACTTGGGCCTCGGCGCAGCCAAGAAGGCGCTCGAGAACGCCCAGGTCGACGCGAAAGACATTGACTACATCGTCGTCGCCACGATGACGCCCGACTACTACTTTCCCGGCGTCGGCAGCTTGATTCAGGCCAAGTTGGGTTTGAGCAACATTCCCGCGCTCGACATTCGCCAGCAATGCTCGGGTTTCATTTACGGCCTGCAAGTGTGCGACGCGCTCATTCGTTCAGGCGCGGCGAAGAAACTGCTCTTTGTGGGCTGTGAAATTCATTCGGGTTTCATGCCCTTTTCGAAAAAAGGTTGGGACGTTGTGATGGGAGAGTCAAACGAGCCCATCAGCCAAGAAGAGAAAGACTGGAACTCGAAGTTTCGCCACCTGCTGGTGCTCTTCGGCGACGCCGCCGGCGCGGTGGTGATGGGCCCCTCTGAAGATGGCAAGCGCGGGCTGCTGGGTTTCTCGCTGCACTCTGACGGCAACAACGTCGAAAGCCTTTACGTACCGTCAGCAGGCTTCAAGTACCGCCCGTATTTCAGCGAAGCGCATGTCAAAGAAGGCCGCTTCGTGCCAGTGATGGACGGCCGCACCGTGTTCAAAATGGCGGTCACCAAAATGCCCGAAGCGGTGATGGAGGTTTGCCAGAAGACCGGCCACACGCTCGATGACATCAACCTGGTCATTCCCCACCAGGCCAACTTGCGCATCAGCGAAGGCGTGCAGAAGCAGCTCAAGCTGCCCGACTCGCGCATGTACAACAACATTCAGCGCTACGGGAACACCACGGCCGCCACCATTCCCATTGCGTATGACGAGTGCCGCACCAGTGGCCGCATCAAGCAGGGAGACTTGGTGTGCTTCGTCGGCTTGGGCGCCGGGTTTCATTGGGGCGCTGCGCTGATGCGCGAATAGTTGCAACAGCCACGAAAGCTTTGCGTCTTGCCATCGAAACCTCATGAATCGATGGAGCAGAACGATGGCAAAGCGGTGGTGTTTATTGGTTATTGCGTTGATGTCTCAGGCCTGCGGCTACAACCGCGTCACCCTTCGCGCGGTGCCCAGCAAAGATGCGCCGATTGAAGAGCGTGTCGCGGCGGCGAAAGACCTGTTGCCCGAAAGCGGCATGCAGACGACATATCTGAAAAACGGCGTCGTGGTGGGGCAGCACATCAACCACATCATGCTGGGTGATGGCACGCGCGTCGAAGATCCACGTGATTTGCTGCCTGCGGTCGAACCAGGTTCAGCGACGGCGAACTACATCGTTTCGTATGAAGACAAGGTATCGACCGGCAAGGTTTGGAACTGGACGAGCCTGGGCGCGATGGTGGTGGGGGCGGGTTTGATGGTGGCGCCGTTGGCGTTTCGGCCAGAAAACGGCTCTTTCTTCGATGGCGCCGGCATGCCGGTGTTCATCGCTGGTGGCAGCGTGGTGCTCACCGGTACGATTTTGTCGCTGGTGGCAGGCTTTTACTATGGCAGCGCGCAGCAAGACCGGGTCAGCGCGTTCGAGACATACCCCAAAGCGGTGGTGAAGCGGCTCGACCTGCGTCCGGAAGACGAGCCCAAACCGAAATCGAAACGTGCTCCCGAAGAAGTGCGTTTGCTCAATGACGCTCCGGTGCGGCTCGCGCTCTTACCCGCGCAGTAAGCTACGGGCCCCAATCGGGCGTGGTGTAGCTGCCTTTTTCCATCGGCAGCGCTACCTGGTTGTTGCCGTCGAAGGTCATCACGTAGAGCGACGGTGCGCCCGCCCGCGTAGACGTGAAGAGAATCAACCGGCCGTTGGGTGAAAAGCTGGGCTCTTCGTTGTTTGCGTTGTCTTGGGTAAGGCGCGTCACCTTGCCGCTCTCGACATTCACCGTGAACAAGTCGAACGCGTTGCGCTCGTCGCGGGCGGTGAAGGCAATCAAGTCTCCGCGCGGTGACCATTCGGGCGTCTGGTTGTAGTTACCCTGAAAGGTGAGCCGCTTTGCTTCGCCGCCTTCAGCGCTCATCACGTACACCTGGGGTGAGCCACCGCGGTTCGACACGAAGGCCAGCCGCTTACCGTCTGGCGACCACGACGGGCTCGAATTGATGAAGTAGGGCGTGCTGGTGAGCTGCTTGGGGCCGCTGCCGTCAGCGTTGGCGACAAAAATCTGCGCGCTTTCACCCTCTGCCAGCGAGTAGGCAATGCGTTTGCCGTCGGGAGAATACGCCAACCCGGTGGCCATTCTGCCGGCGGCGACCAGCACCGTGGGAGAGCCTCCCGCGCGGCTGACGTAAATGTCGGGCTTGCCGCGCTTGTACGAAGTGAAGGCCACCTGCACGCCGTCGGGGTTCAACGCTGGCAACAGGTTGATGTTGCCCGTCGAAATTGCCACGGGGTTGTGGCCGTCCCAGTCGGAAACGTAGACATCTTTACCGTTCGGCGTTTTGCGCGCCCACGCGATTTTCGTCTCGAAGGGGCCGGTCTCTTTGGTGAAGTACTTGTAAACCGCGTTGGCCAGTTGGTGCGCGAGCCGGCGCGTGTCTTTGCCTGAAATGCGGCCGCTGGTTTTGAGGTCTTCTTTTCCCGAAGCCACGTTGAACAGGCGCAGTTCAGCGATGAGCACGTCACCTTCTGAAGCGAGCTGCGTTTTCACCAGCGCTTCGGCACCGATGTTGCCCCAGTTGCCGAAATTCGTGCTCGCCGAGGTAATGCCTTCTTTCGCGTCGCCCAAATAGCTCTTGCGGTCCAATGTTTGAAACAAGCCACAGGCCGACATGTCGAAGAAAAATGCTTCGTCGAATTCGGCCGCGCGCTTTTTCGCGCCTTCGTCTTGCGTCAACGGCCGAGCCACCGCCAACGGCATGGGGCGAAAAGTGGCGCCTGAAATTTCGATAATCGGAGCCTGGGCAAAGCAAACGGCGGGAACAGCGACAACCAAAGCGAGCAACGTTTTCATCAAAAGCCCTCTTAGGGAGTGAAGCGTAAAATGAAGCCCTTTTTAGCCTGTTCTCTCAGCGCGTCGGGAGGCGGTGAAAAGGGCGCCGCTCTTTTGACTGCGCCCACGACCGCGGTGTCGAAAACTTCATTACCAGAGCTTTTGGCCAGCTCAGCTCTGAGCAACTGGCCGTCAGCGGCAATTTGAATCGAAACGTCGGCGCGCAACAGGCGTCGTTCTGCCTCGGGAATGGTGTTGGACACATCATAGAAGCGTGAAGTTTGCGCTTTGATTAACCCGAAGTAACGCTCGCCTTCTTGCACCGCCGAATCGCCGTGCACATCGCCGTCTGCCCTGCCTTCGAGCTCCTGTGGCTTGCCCGCTTTGCCCGTTTTGTTGAAGGCAGCCATCAAGCTCTTGCGCGGCTCTGGCGGCTTGGCTGAAGGCGCGGTCGCCACCGGCTTGGGAGGCGTTACGTTCGGAAGCTCCACCTTCTCTTCGGGCTTCGGCGCAGGCGGCGGCTCTTCTTCTTTGCGCGGCAACAACTTTTCGTCGCGCTCTTTGCCCAGCCGCACCAACGACGCCTTTATCGGCTGTGCGTCTAAGTCGATGCGCCGGTTTTCCATCACCCAGCTGAGCACCAGGCCCACGGCAGCCAACAGCACATGCGCTACGACTGAGAGCAACACGAAGGGCATCGCCCGACTGGGGCGCCGGTACAAAAGGCTTTGGGTCGCCGACGGGTGCATCGCAACCTCGTTACGGTGTCTTCTTGTCTTTCGACGTTTTGGGGCCGCCGAAAGGGTCCGTAATCATGCCCACATTGGGTACGCCCGCCCGCTGGGCAGCGGCCATGACTTCGACCACCACGCCATAAGGCACGTCGCGATCAGCGTGCAGGTACAACTCTTTGTCTGCCTGAACTTTGGCGTTTGTCTTCAACTTTTCTTCGAGCTCAGGCAACGCGACTTCGACCTCGCCAATGTAAATGCGTTTCTTGACGTCGACCGAAAGCACCACCTTTTTTTCTTTCGCTTCGACCGGTGCGGCCTTGGCGTCAGGCAAGTTCACCTTGACGCCTTGCTGAATCAGCGGCGCGGTCACCATGAAAATAATGAGCAGCACCAGCATCACGTCGACCATCGGCGTAACGTTGATTTCGCTCAAAGTGGTGCGGCCCGGAGCACCTTTGCCGGAAGACGCGCCCATTATTTGAAGAAGTGCCGCTTCACGATGTTCAGAAAGTCAGAAGAGAAGTTCGACATTTCAGTGTCGAATACCCGAATGCGCGAGACAAAGGCGTTGTAGGCGACCACCGCGGGAATCGCCGCGAACAGCCCCGCGGCGGTAGCGAGCAGTGCGTTGCCAATGGGCGCGGCGACAGTGGCAATGGTGGCGTTGCCCTTCTCGGCAATTTCACTGAACGCTCCCAAAATACCCATCACCGTGCCGAACAAACCCACGAAGGGCGCGGTGGCTCCGATGGTGCCTAAGAAAGGCACCCGTGCTTCCAACTCGGTGAGCTCGGTGGTCGATGCACGGTTCAACGCGCGCTCGACGTTTTCAATTCCACCCAGGCGTTCAGACATCGAGCCCTCTTTGGCCGGCTGGTTGTGTTGCGCCAATTTCGAGAGCTCTTCGTACCCGGCGCGAAACACCTTCGACAGCGGCGAATACGCCATGCCCGCTGACGCTTGGTAAATCGCGTCGAGCCTCGACGATTTCCAAAACGTGTCTAGAAAGCTCACTGACTCGCGCTGCGCTGCACCAAGCTGGCGCATTTTCATCGCGATGAGCGCCCATGAATAAGCCGATGCAAGGCCGAGCAGAACAAGCACCGACAGTTCAATCAGTGACGCACTTTTGACCACGTCGACATAGTTGATAGCCGCTAGCATTCTTGCGTGGGCGTAACACCGCTGTAGCATTGCAGCAAGAATTGGCACGGAGATACAGGGGTTTGTGAGCGCAGCGTCTTTGAATCAACCCTGGGCGGGGGGCGTCTTCGACGTAAGCTTTTTCAGCCGGACCCCAAGCTTTTAGGGCAGTCATCAGAAAGGAAGCATCAGCATGAAAGCGCGTATCGCGGCAGCGGCGTTGTCAGTGCTCATGGGCACGGGTTGCATCGTAGTGAACGGCAGCGGTGGAGGCACCGGCAGCTCCGGCGACATCACCATGCTGTGGTCATTTGGTGGCAAAACCTGCACGCAGGCGGGCGTGACGTCGGTGCAAATTACCATGCCGGGCGTCACTCTCGAAGACAACGGTGTGCTTCCCTGCAGTGCGAGGGGCACGCAGGGCGGCGTGCTCGAAAAGTTCAAGGCCGGCACGTACACGTTCACCATCGATGGCTTGGGCAGCAACAACGAAAAGCTTTATTCCACGTCAGGCACGGTGACGGTCAATGGCAATGTCACGGCAACCGTCGACTTGAATGCCGTCAACGGCGCCAATACCTATGCCTATTTGTCTTGGTCATTTCCTCCCTCCGCCAACCAGAACAACCCCAGCTGCCAGCAGGTGGGAGTCACCGACGTTGTCGTGTACATCGATAGCCAAGCCGGCCAGAGGGTTGGCTGCTCCGTCGGCCAAAGCGTCGATGGCTCAGTGACGCCGTACCTGTCGGCGGGCGTGCACAACGTGCGGTTGTCGGCGCTGGCGAGCAACGGTGCCGAGCTGTACAGCTTCGTCGGCACGTTCACCACGGCGTTGGGCGCTCCGACTGCCCAAGCGTTTCTCTTGCAGTGGTCAGTGGGCGGGGTGGCGGTGAAATGGAGCCTGCGTGAGAACTCCGCCATTTTGAGCTGCGCTCAAGCCGGCGTGACTGAAGTTTTCGTGAACTTTCAAGACGCGCAAAACAACCTTGTCTACGCCGACGCGGGTTTGTCGCAGAACTGCAGTGGCGACGCGGCGACGTTCAACCTCCGCCCGGGAGCGTACAAAATTTTCGTTCAAGCCGCGGGCTCGGGTGACCGGCTCTATCAATCAAACATGGCGGCGCCTCCTTCGGTGAACGTGACGGCCGGTGTTTTTCCCTCGGCCGCCAGCGCGCTCACCATTGACGTGCCGCGCACCCAATAGCATTGGCCTGGTGCTGCAGCTGGCATCGTTTGTGATAGCTAACCTCAAGAACGATGCCAGACAGCCGCAGCCCGATTGGAGTCTTTGATTCAGGTGTGGGTGGCCTCACCGTGCTCAAGGCGCTCATCGAGCGCCTGCCGCGTGAAAGCACTGTTTACTTAGGAGACACCGCGCGCGTTCCCTACGGCACCAAGTCAGCCGAAGTGGTCACCCGCTATTCCCTGAAGAATGCCGAGCTGTTGATGGAGCACGGCATCAAAGCGCTGGTGGTGGCCTGCAACACCGCTTCAGCGGTCGCGCTGCCGGCGCTCGAAAAGGCACTGTCGATTCCCGTCGTGGGGGTGATTGAAGCCGGCGCCGTCACGGCGGCAAAAGTCTCAGCCACGGGAAAAGTCGCAGTCATCGGCACGCCGGGCACCATTGCTTCGGGCGCTTACCAGCGTGCCCTGGCGGCCACGCGCGCGTGGCAAGAAATGCGCGTCAAAAGCTGCCCGCTCTTCGTTCCGTTGGCAGAAGAGGGTTGGACCGAGGGGCCCGTACCAACCTTGGTCGCGAAAGAATATCTGACAGGGTTCATCGACTCGGGCATCGATACGTTGGTGCTGGGGTGCACGCATTACCCGTTGTTGCGCGGCGTGGTGCAACACGTGGTGGGCCCATCAGTGACGCTCGTCGATTCTGGGAAAGCGACGGCTGAGCGTGTGGAAACGCTGCTCAAGTCGGCGGGCATGCTCAACGACGGCAGCACCCCCGTGAATCGAAAATTCTTGGTGACCGATGTTCCGGAACGCTTTCTCGAAGTGAGCGCACGCTTTTTGGGGCAACGGCTCACTTCAGCCCAGCAAGTCGATTTGAAGTTTTCTTAAGGCTTGACATTGTCCGCATTCATGCCCGTAAATACGGGCATGAAGACAACCATCGAAATTGATGATGGGCTGGTGCGACTCCTGAAGCGGCGCGCAGCCAATAAAGATGATTCATTGAGCGGAGTTATAAACTCTCTGCTTAGAAACGCGCTCGCCTTTGAGGAGCAACAAGCCGGGGTAGCGGCCCCGTTTCAGATGATTACTTTTGGCGGGCCAGCGAACTCGGTTCAAGGTCGACCAGAGGTTCTGAAGCAGCAAGACGATGAGGTGGACTACGCCAAATTTCGTGAGCAGCAGCGATGATAATGCCCGATGTGAACGTGCTCGTTTATGCGCATCGCACCGAATACGCGCAACATGAGGTGGCCCGCAAATTCCTGGAAAAATGCATTCAGTCGGGTGAAGCCGTGGGCATCACTCCACTCGTGGCAGGCGGTTTCGTTCGCGTTGTCACCAGTTCAAAAATTCACGCTGTTCCGACTTCGCTTGAAATGGCACTGTTGGTCATCGATTCGCTTGTTACCGAGCACCGCGGTTTATGGGTCTCGGGACGCGAGCAACATTGGAACTTGGTGAAGACGCTGGCGAGCGCTGCCCGTTCACGCGGACCTGACTTCACCGATGCGCAGCACGCGGCCATTGCCATCGAAAACGGAGCAACCTGGGCAAGCTTTGACCGAGGCTTCGACCGGTTTGTACCAATAGGCCTGCGGTTCAACTGCCTTTCGAGTTGAGCACCTAAGAAGCTTTGGTGACCGGCAATGTCGGAGCCGCGGGCTCGGAGCTGCCAGGCGCAATCGCCAAGGCCGCATCAATACCGATGTCATCGCGGCGGGGCAGGGCTCCGGTAACGGCGGTAATGAGCCGCTCAGCGTGACGGTAAAAGCCAATTTTGGTGAGTGGCCAATTCAGCCAACCGCACGTGATGCAGTAGTACTTTTCGAAGGGGGCGGTGTGGTGAACTTGGTGGTGCTTCACCGGTAAAATGACATGCCAGCGTTGAAGCAAACCCACCAGGGCGGGCGGGGTGTCCATGTGTGACCATTTGTGAATTTGGTTCGTCAGCATCACCCAGAAAATCATTGCTCCCATGCTGGTGACGCCGAACAGCTGCAGCCAGTACGCATTCGACGCCGGCTCGATGGGAACGAACAACGCCATCGCGGCGACCGGCACCGAAATCATGCAATTGGCACCGTTGGTTTCAATGTAGTCGTGCCGGGTAATTGCTTTCTCATCGACATGGTGCTCGCGAAACGGGCGAATCAGCGCCGCACCCAATATGGGCATGTCGGTCGAGCCCCAAGTGTCTCCCAACCAGTGCACCAGCCCCGAGACGAAATCAGCCGCCACATAGCCAAAGAAAACCGCCGCGAGAATCAACACCGGGTGCGCCGAGAAGTGCACAGACACTTTCACCGCGAGCGCCAACGACAATGCCCAGAAGATGATGATTGACGCTATCTCGACGACGCGAAACGTCTTCGAGTAACCAGCAGCCAAGGTGGCGGCGTCTTGCTGCTTCACTTTGATTTTGGGTTGGCTCATTTCGCGGGTCCTCTCAAATTCACTCATACCCGAAATACTTTCTCGACTGTGTCACCAGCCCGTCATCTTTCCTAAAGAGAATCTGCATGAAAACTAACGGGTCAGCGCGTGCGAGCTGCGTTCGACCTGCACGAAGGCGTGGTAGTCAGGCTCTCCCGATACCGGGTCATACGCACGTCCTACCAGCACGTTGCACTCTGGCCAGAACGCTTGCAAATGCGCGGGCCGGCAAGGGCCGATTTCACACACGCCTTCCATCGTGCCCAACGCGCTTTTCAGTTTCACAGGGTCGCCTGACTTGAGGCCCAACGCCGTGGCGTCTTCTTCGGCGAAGAATACCGCTTTGCGCGTGCTGACGCCGGTGATGCCGTCTTTCTGCCCATAGGTGATTGAATTGAACTGCTTGCCCCGACGCGAGGTTAAATAGAAATGACCTTGGGGCACGTTGATTTGCGGCACGCCCACCGGTGAAAAACGCGCGCGGCCTTCAGGGAGATTGGGAAAACCTTTTTCGCCCAACCGCTCGCCGCCCCACTGCACCCACTGGCCTTCTTCTTTCAACTTTTCGATGCCGGCATACAGCGGCATCACCCGGCCCATTTCATCGCGCACCGATTGTGAAGTGGTGAAGGCAAACAAGTCAGGCCGTTCGGGCTTGAGGGCACGGCCGATGAGAGCGGGAATTTCCCATTCGGCTTTGGCTTCGCCGATGCGCCGCCCGGGAATTTCGGGAGTGAAACGAATGCGCCGCTCGGTCGAGGTCGACGTACCGCCACCCTTTTGCTCGTAGCGCGTCTGCGCGGGCAGCAGCAAAATCATGCCGTCGTTCATTTCGGGCTCTACCAGCGCCGAGGTGTTGATGACGATGTCTTGGTGTACCCGCAGCTTGATTTTCGATAGCGCCCGGGCCGCGGCGTGCGGGTCAGGCAGGGTGTCCAAATAGTTGCCGCCCGCCATGTACAAAAGGTCAACCCCACCTTCGCCGGCGCGGTCGAGCAAGTGCGCCGCGCGCAGGCCCTTCATGCGGGGAATGGGGTGGCTCCACAGACCTTCTAGCCGGGCGGCCGATTCGGCAGAGAGCTCCACCGCGCCGGGCAACTTGTCGGGGTCGACGCCGCACTCAGCGGTGCCTTGCACACCCGAATGCCCGCGAATGGGAATGATGCCTGTCTTCGGGCGGCCAATGTTGCCGCGCGCCAGCGCCAGGTTCACCACCGCCTTCACGTTGTCGACGCCGAAGCGGTGTTGGGTAAGGCCCATGGAGTATACAATCACCGCGCTGTTTGCTTCGCCGTAGACCTCGGCGAACTGCTCCATGTGCGCGCGCGACAAGCCGCTCGAGGCTTCTAGCTCTTCCCACGTGAGTGACGAGAGCAAGGCTTTGAGCGCGTCCCACCCGACGGTGTGCTCTTCGATGAACTGTGAATTGGCAAGGCCCTTGGCGACCATCGCCTTGAGCGCGCCGTGAATGAACGCGATGTCGCCGCCCTGTGCCACCGGGTAAAACGCGTCGGTAATGGCAGTGCCAAACACGGCCGAAGAGGGCACTGACGGTACCCAATAGCGGTCTAACGCCGGCTCGCGAAAGGGGTTCACCACGATGACGCGGGTGCCCGCCTTCTTCGCGAAGTGCAAATACTTCGTCGACACCGGCTGGTTGTTGGCCAAGTCGGTACCGAAGAGCACCACCAATTCAGTGCCGATGAGGTCTGACAACGAGCACGTTGGAGCGCCCCAGCCAATGGTCTCTTTCAACCCATTCGTCGAAGCCGCGTGGCACAAGCGCGCGCAGCTGTCGATGTGCGGCGTACCGGCGATGCGTCCCAATTTTTGAAACGTGTAATACGTCTCGTTGGTGAGCCCACGGCTCGAAGCGAAAAAGCCCATGCGGCCGGGAGGCGTCGTCTTCAACCCGTCTGCCACCCGTTTGGTCGCTTCGTCCCAGCTGATGCGCTCGAAGCCGATGCTGCCCTTTCGATACAGCAAGGGGTACGGCAACCGCCCCAAGTGGTGCAGCTGCTCGTTGGTCATTTGCCGGAGCTTGGCGATGTAGCGCCAACCGTTTTCAGAAATGGCGTCCATCGTGTTGAGACGCAGCAGTTTCAGGCGGGTGAGGCACAGGTGCGTACCGGGAATGACGTCGTCTTTCAGCCCGCGTGGGCCGAGCGAGCAGCCGTCGCACACGCCGTGGTTCAAAATGCGCCAAGCGAAAGGCAGTTGCTTGCGGTTTTCCCACAGCACGCCGAGCATTTCGCGAAAATGGCGCGGCTTGGTTTTCACCAAGAGACCAAAGGGGAAAACCAGTTTGAACCATGCCCAAAAGCGCATCAGCATGCGGCGTATCTACCGCGAATACGGCCTGTTGTCGTACCTGCCCAAATCTCAAATGTGGGCGCATGAATAGCCCTCTGCAGGCCCAGGTCTAAGGCCTTGAAAGGAAGGCATTCACCATGAAGGCAGCGGTGTTCTCTCTCTTGCTCACGTTGTTTTCGGGTTCGGCGTTGGCTGACGAAGCGCGTTGCATCAGCGCGTATGGCGCCAAAGCATGTGGCTATGCGTGTGAAGCTGCGTATGGGCAAGTGAAGTGTGCGCAGACTCCATATGGGGCTTGCTTGGCAGCCAATGGCACCCTCACCTGTTGGGACCCCCCTGTGCGACATGCTCACCGCATGCGCAACACCCCCGCGGCGCAATGTCTTTCAGAATACGGAACCACGGCGTGTGGGTATGGCTGCGTGGCGCAGTATGGAGCCATCAAGTGCGCGCAGACGCCGGGCCATCACTGCTACGCCGACTCGGGGCAGCTCTTCTGTTCTGACGGCACGTAGCGAGGGGTTGCTTGAAATCTATAGCGCGACGCGTTCGCGGCGGCTGCACACGTTGAAGCGCTCATCTCGCACAAAGGTGACCAGGGTGATTCCCACGCGTTGCGCCGTTTCTATTGCCAGCGAGGTCGCGGCTGAAATGCCCACCACGATGCGCAGCTTCGCCACCGCAGCTTTCTGAATAATTTCGAAGCTGGTGCGGCCACTCACCACCAACATCGCGGGAGCGTCGGGAGCATTTGGCGCGGGCAACACCCCTGCGCGCAGCAGCGCCCCGATGGTTTTGTCGACCGCGTTGTGCCGGCCCACGTCTTCGGCGAACGCGAGCTGCCTGCCATCGGCCGAGAGCACCATCGCCGCATGCACGCCGCCGGTTTGCGCGAAATTGCTCTGCGCTGAACGCAACAGCTTCGGCGCAGAAGAGATGAGCGAGGGTTTCACCGTGGGCCCAGGGGCAACTTCACCACACAGTTTGAGCAAGTCGTCGATGCTGGCACGGCCACACACGCCACAGGCCGCGGTGGCCAGCGTTCCGCGCTTCGCCAAGGGGGTGCGCTCAAAGTGCCATTGCGCGCCGCCTGCGGGAGTCACTTCTACCGCGTTGCCGTAGCCTTCGTCGCCCATTCGACCGCAATGGCTGACGGTACCGATGTCTGCCACACCGCGAATGAAGCCTTCTGAAAACAACAAGCCGAGCGCGAGGGAAAAATCGTCGCCCGGCGTACGCATGGTGACGAGCAGTGGCTCACCCGCGACGCGAATTTCAAGAGGCTCTTCGACCGCCACCACGTCGGTCGCTTCGCCGGCGGGAAATTTGAGCACCGGCACAGGTGCGGTGCCTTTGAGAGCATTCACGGTGTCAGCGGTATAGCGTTTAGCCATGGACCACGCATCGAAAGCGGCTCTGTTCTATTGGCGGCAACTGCCGCTCGGGCAGATGAAGAACTTCGTTTACTTGCTGGGGAGTGAAAACGGCAAAGAAGCGGTGGTGGCCGACCCCGCGTGGGACGCGAGAGCGATTCGCGAGCAGCTTGAAGCCGACGGGCGCACGTTGGCAGGCATCGTGTTGACGCATCACCATGACGATCACATCAACGCCACTGAAGCGCTGCTGCAGACCTTCGATGTGCCCGTCTACGTCCAGCGTGCCGAGGTCGATTTCGCTGACAACTTGAAGCCCTTCGCCGAAGCGCTGAAGCCTGTGAGCCCGGGTCAGCAGCTCAACGTCGCGGGCCTGCCGATGACGCTGGTGCATACCCCGGGGCACACCCCCGGTTCGCAATGCGTGCTGGTGCATGGCACGCTCATTTCGGGCGACACGGTGTTCGTCAATGCCTGCGGCCGCTGCGACTTGCCCGGCGGCAACCCCGAACAAATGTGGCACAGCCTTTCCACCGTGCTTGGCGTCTTGCCAGGCGACACGGTGCTTTTCCCCGGTCATGACTACGGAGACCTCAAAGTCTCTTCGCTTCACCGCGAACGCGAAAAGAACCCGTACTTTCGCTTTCAGACGATGAACGATTTCGTCGCGTACCGCATGCCGCACTTCGCCGCGCGGCGCTAACCCGTGTCCGCGCAAAAGTGATAACTGCGCGCCGTGGTGACCCTGGCATGAAATGGACGGCGGCTCAGCACCCGCTGTGGCGGTGGCTGCTTTGGGGTGGCACCTTGGCCAACGTGGCGGTGCTGCTCTGTGCGCACTTCTTGCCCTTCACCGACTTGCCTGAACACGTGGCAATGATTTCCACGCTGCGGCATTGGAATGACCCCGCGTGGAACTTGCAAGAATACTTCACGCTCGCGCTCGGGCAGACCCAGTACCTGCTCTATTACGTCGCCGGCGCGGCGCTGGCGTACCCGCTCGCAGACGCGGAGCGCGGAAACCTCGCTCTCTTGGTGGCGATAGCCATTGCCTGGCCTTTTTCGCTGAAGTCTCTGCTCAAAGCGGCGAGGCAAGATGAACGCTTGGCACTCTTCGCGGTGCCCGTGTTTTGGAACCAGTCGCTGCTGATTGGCTTCTTCAATTACTTAGCGGCAATTCCCGTGGTGCTCTGGGCGCTCGCCGCGGTGATCAAGCAAGCCCAGTCACCGAAGTGGACACGCGCGTTGCTGCTCGCCCTTACCGGCGTGGCACTTTTCTATTTGCACTTGTCAGCGCTGGTGTTTTTTCTGCCCGTGGCCGTGTTGTGCACGTACGTGTTGGTACCCAACCGCTCGCTGAAACAAACAGTGTCTCGCCTGGTGTGGACCCTGCCGGTGGGCTTGCTCAGTCTCCAATGGCTCATCGCCAGCCCGGTCACCAACCCCAGCAAAATCGGCTGGGTGAAAGCGGTGGAACCGCACTGGGAAACGCCGTGGGCCAACGTGCGGGCGCTCCATTTTTCGCTGCTACACATGTGGCAAGGGCCGCTCGATGGTTGGTTCTTCGCGCTGCTCATCGTGGCCGGCGCGGCGCTGCAATTTCCGCCCCGGTTTCGGCAAGCGTTGACGCCTGCGAGGCGAATGCGTTGGCTGCTCGCCGCCTGTGCGGGCTGGGCCGCCTTTCTCTATTTCGCGATGCCGTCGACCCTGGGTTGGCTGGCGCACCTCAACGGCCGCTATGCCATTGTCACGGTGCTGTTCTTCGCGGCCTGTGTGCGACCTCCGAGCGGCTTGAAGGGCGCGACGGTGATGCTGGCCGTGGCAGCGATTGGTTTTGCTTCAGCCGGCAATGCAATGCGCATGATGCATCAATTCGAAGCCGAGTCGGTGGGCTTCGACAACGTGCTCAACCAAGCGCAGCGGGGAAAAAAACTGCTCGCGCTCATTTACGACGAGTCATCGAAGAGCGTGCGCTTTTACCCGTACCATCATTTCGGCGCTTACTACCGGGTGCGCAAAGGCGGCGTGGCCGAGCACTCGTTCGTTGATTTGCCGCAAGCACCGGTGCGTTACCGGCCTGACCGTGCTCCTCCGGTTCGGCCCTTCGGGTGGGAATTGTACCCAGGCACCTTCGTCAACGCCGAGCATGGCGGTTACTTCGATTACATCTTGGTGAGGGGTGACGAAGGCGCGTTTCAGCCCGGCTCTGAAGGCCCGAAATGGCGGCGCGTCGCCCACGAAGGCCGGTGGACTCTTTATGCCCAAGAGCCCATTTAAAGACCGCGCGCCGGCACCGCTTTGTGCCGCAGCGACAAGTACAGGCCCCACACCACGATCGCCACGCTGAGCAAGCTCCACACCGCGGCTGAAAACAACGCCGGCACGTGCGTCACATTGGCGAGCAGCTGCGCGTCGCTCTGACTGCGCACGGCGGAATTCCAGAGGTCGTCTTTCAAGTCCATCACCGCGTACAGGGCGGTGAACGTGGCGAGAAAGACGTTGATCGCCCCCTGCACCCCGGGTGCGAAATAGCGCGCGGCTACGCCGAACAACACCGCCATGCCGGCGCAGAAACCCAAAGTGAAAAAATCACGTGCGTACAACACGCCCATCAACAGCAGCCACCCGCAGGCGGCCCACAGCAAAACGCGTTGCGCGTTGAAGCGAAACGTGACGAGCAAAAGCACTGCGCTGATGACGGCGCTGCCCACATAACCGCCCGAGTACACCGCGACCAAGCCGAAGAAAGTCTGTGGCAATTGCGAGA
Organism: Myxococcaceae bacterium; assembly: GCA_019694575.1. Lineage (GTDB taxonomy): Bacteria > Myxococcota > Myxococcia > Myxococcales > Myxococcaceae > JAIBBR01. The sequence goes on along the minus strand of JAIBBR010000012.1, from coordinate 6,048 downwards.
GACATTGCCCTGACTCATTTGAAGCAATGCTCACCCGGGTCACGCTGCCGCCTACCAACCACGTGGCCACCGCATGCCCTGTTTCGTGCCCCAGCACCGCAAGCAGCTTGAGCGGCCAAAGCACGGGCAGTTCCCACGCCAAAATACCAAGCGCGATGCAGCCGATGAAAAGCAGCAAGCGGCCGACGTTGAACGAAACTGCGGGAGCGGTGCTCATGGCGATGTAACAGCCAGCGCGGGCGGCTTCGTTCCCGTGGTTAAAGACCTGGCACGCCCGTGTGCCCGGCGAAGACGTCGCGGTCCAACGCCTTGGCGTGGGCGTTGAAACGGTTGGGCAGCGCGCGCAGGGCCGGGTAGTCCTTCATCAAGTCGGTGAGCTCTTTGTGGCTTAACATCAGCACCACCGTTTGCGACGGCGCGAAAATGCGCAGCTTCGAAGGCAGACCGCTCAAGGCACCCATCACCGCGAGAAATTGACCTTGGGTGACTTCGAGCTGCTTCGGCGCTTGGCCCGCTTGCGAACGGCCTTCGAGCAGCAGCTTGCCGTGCGTCACCACCGCAATCATGTTCGAGACTTCACCCGGCTGGCTCAACGTTTCGTTGGCTTCAAGTACGCGTTCTTTGAAGCGGCCAATCAACCGCGCACGGGCAATCGAATCGACGTCGGTGAAGAGCCGCGAGCCGCCCATGAAACCTTCGAGCAAACGCTCTTGGTAAAAACGGAGCAGCCGGTCATGCAACGCGTCGTCTTTTTCCACCAAGAATTGCAGCGCGTCACAGGGCACTTCGAGCAACACCACGTCGCCGATGGCACGTGCTGACGCCGCGCGCTGCTGGCCCGAGAAGAGGCCGAACAAGCCAATCGGCTCGCCTGGGCCGAAGTGCCGCAGCGCGACTTCACGCTCTTCGCGGCGTCGCAAAATTTCTACCGCGCCTTCAATCACCACGTAAAAGCTGTCGGCCGGGTCGCCCTCGAGAAACAGGTGCTCGCCTTCAGGCACATGCACTTGCAACGAGCCGCTGGCCAAGCCGCGCAACGACGCCTCGGGTAGGCCGTGAAACAACCGCACTTCGGCGAGCGCCCGCATCGCCACTTCAGGGTCGGCCGCTTCTTGCGTCGAATAATGAACGTCTTCGTCGCTGTTGGCTGCCGGCAATTCTTGCGCTGACGAAATGGCTTCGATGTCTGAATCGCTGACCGATTCGACTTCGTATTCGAGCGCTTGTGCCTCTTCAGCGTGCTCGGCGTCGGCCACTTCACGCTGCCAGTCTTTCATGATGTCTGTCGGAATCAGCGACGGCTTTGCCTCGGCCGCGGGAATCGGCACGGCGATACGGTGCGCAGGCCCTCGTGGCGGAAATGACTGTGGCAAGGTCGGTTTGTCTCCTCGCGGGGCAGAAAAGGTGCCCAAGTGTACGTTTTCCACGCTCCGAGTCAAAACCCCTCGAGAATAAAAGGGTCTTACACGCTTACAATCTAAGACGTGAAAGGCTCTATTCAGCCTCGGGCGCTTACTTTGGCCATTGTTGCGGGCGGCAAAGGTTCGCGCATGGGCGGCGTACCCAAGGGCCTTTTGCGTTACCAAGGCCAAACCGTGATTGACCGGTTGTTGTCGCTCAGGGCACTGGCGCACCACGTGCTTTTGGTGGGCGATGCGCTCGAGGCTTACCACCCGTGGGGCTTAGAAACGGTGTCTGACGCAGCGGTAGGTAAAGGGGCTCCCGGAGGTGTTACGGCCGCGCTGATGGCGGCGTCGACTCCATGGGTGTGGGTGGTGGCGTGCGACATGCCTTTCGTCACTGAGGGGGTGGTGCGGCGTCTTTTTGAAGCGGCTCCCATGGCGCGCGGGGCCTGTTTCAGCTGCCACGGCCGGTTGGAGCCGTTGCTGGGTGTCTATGCGGCCACGCTGGGCCCGCGGTGGAAAGAGCAGCTCGGTGAGAACCCTTCGTTTCAGGCGCTCTTTCAAGGCAGCGGTGTGACAGTGCTGCCTGAAGCTGAATTGGCGGCCATTGACCCTGGCTGTGTCAGCGTGCGCAGCGTGAATACATGGGAAGACGCCAAAGCGTGGGGCCTCGAAGCCCCAGTTTGACGCGCGCAAATGTTGGCCACCCTCGCTCGTCGTCTGTTAGGTTACGGGGCATCAGCGAGAGCTTTTCAAAGTACTTTTCGCCCGCCTCTACCCATGTCTAAGACCTTCGAGAAAGCCGTTACGGGCTTCAACCACAACATCAAGCACAAGGGTAAGGTCTACCACGTTCAGACCGAAGACTCGGGCGTGAATAACCCGCACATCATCACCCACTTGTTCGTCGGCGGTAACATTCTCGCGTCTAAAAAGAGCTCATACAGCGATGTGCTGCAGAGCCCGAACTTGCCCGAAGTGGTGCGCGAGATGATGGAAGAGCAGCACAAGGGCATGCTGCGCAATTTAATTAACGGCACCTACGACAACATCGACGGTGCCTCGAGGCATTACCAGCCCGGCCAGCTTGCCACTGCCGAAGAAGCGGCCAAGGCGCAAGCGGCCGCGGCTGCTGTCGCCACGAGCCCGCGCATGGGCGTGAAGACGGTGGCCAATTCATTGCCCCCCGAAGTGATTGCCGCGCGTGAGCTGAAGGAAACGCCGAAAATCGTCAATGAGAATGCCGAGACGATTTTTGGTGAAGATTTGATCAGCGAGAAGAGCTTAGACGAGGTCATTTTGAGCTACCTCGCCAGCGAAAGTGACAGCGCGTAACGCTTAAAAAGCAGCGCCGACTCGTATAGGACAGCGGTCTATGGCGACTGCTCCCGAGTTAGACTTGCTGTGCATCAACACCCTTCGCACCCTGTCGATTGACGCGGTGCAGAAAGCCGATTCAGGGCACCCTGGCTTGCCGTTGGGCGCGGCGCCAATGGCGTACGTGTTGTGGCAAAAACATTTGAAGCATGACCCGTCGAAGCCGCACTGGGCCGATAGAGACCGCTTCGTGCTCTCGGCGGGCCACGGCTGCATGCTGCATTACGCGCTGCTGCACCTCACCGGTTACCCCCTGACGATGGAGGACCTGCAGGCCTTTCGGCAGTGGGGCTCGAAGACGCCGGGGCACCCTGAGTACGGCGTGACGCCGGGCATTGAAGCCACCACTGGCCCGTTGGGGCAGGGGCACGCGAACGCGGTAGGCATGGCGATGGCTGAGCGCGCGCTGGCGCAGCGTTTCAACCGGCCGGGTTTCGATTTGGTTAATCACCACACCTACGCGCTGATTTCTGATGGCGACGTGATGGAAGGCGTGGCCTGCGAAGCCGCGTCACTGGCGGGGCATTTGAAGCTCGGCAAGTTGATCTGCCTTTACGACGCCAATGACGTGACGTTGGACGGCCCGGCTTCGCTGAGCTTTTCGGAGGACGTCGCGGCGCGCTACGCCTCGTACGGTTGGCATGTGCACACGGTGGCCAACGGCGACAATGACTTGAAAGCGTTGGACACGGCAATTGCCAAGGCGAAAGCCGAGACGGGTAAGCCGTCGTTGATTGTGGTGAAGACGACGATTGGGTTTGGTTCGCCCAATAAGGCGGGCAAGTCGTCGTCGCACGGCAGCCCGTTGGGGCCTGACGAAGTGGCGCTCACGAAGAAGGCGCTGGGGTGGACCCCCGAGCACACGTTTCATGTGCCGGCCGACGCGCTTGGGCATTTTCGCACCGCGGTGACCAAGGGCGCGGCGGCGCACCGTGAATGGGAAGCGTTGTTTGCGAAGTACGCCCAGGCGCACCCCGAGCTCGCGGCCGAATGGGCGCGGGTGATGACGGGTGATTTGCCAGCGGGTTGGGAAAGCGCGTTGCCCACGTTCAAGGCGGGTGAAGCGGTTGAGACCCGCACCGCGGCGGGCAAGACGTTGAACGCGGTGGCGCTGAAAGTGCCTGAGTTGCTCGGAGGCGATGCCGACTTGGGTGGCAGCACGAAGACGGTATTGAAAGACCTGGGTTCTTTCGATGGCCAGAGTGGAGCGGGCCGCAACGTGCACTTCGGCGTGCGCGAGCATGCGATGGCGTCGATTGCCAACGGCATGGCGTACCACCGTGGGTTGCGACCGTTTACGGCGACGTTCTTCACGTTCTCTGACTACATGCGACCAGCAGTGCGTTTGGCGGCGCTCAACCATTTGCCGGTGGTGCATGTGTGGACGCACGACTCGGTGGGGTTGGGCGAAGACGGGCCGACGCATCAACCGATTGAGCATTTGATGTCGCTGCGAGCGATGCCCAATTTGTACGTGGTGCGGCCGGCTGACGCGGCTGAAGCGGTGGAGGCGTGGAAGCTGGCGCTGCTCCGTCGCCAAGGGCCCACCGGGTTGGTGCTGACGCGGCAGAAGGTGCCGACGTTTGATCGTTCAGCGATGGGCTCGGCGGCGGGCTTGCACAAAGGTGCTTACGTGTTGTCTGCCGAGCCAGTGGGGACTTCGGCTAAGGCTTTGTTGATAGCGACGGGTTCTGAAGTGCAGCTGGCGGTCGGTGCGCAGGTTGAGTTGCAGAAAGCGGGCATTCCTACGCGGGTGGTGTCGATGCCGTGTTGGGAAGCGTTCGAAGCGCAAGATGCGGCGTATCAAGAAAATGTGTTGCCGGCGTCGGTGCGGGCGCGCGTTTCGATTGAAGCGGGTGTCACCTTCGGCTGGTCGAAATGGGTTGGACCGCAGGGCAAAGCGATTGGCATTGATCATTACGGCGCGTCGGCCCCGGCGGAAGTCATTTTCGAGAAGCTCGGCTTCACCGTGGCCAATATTGTCTCCACCGTGAAATCACTGCTTTAGGGCTCGTCGCAGGTTCATTTGTTTCGCTTTTTGAGAGTCATCTTTTGGGCTCTCAATTTGGCGTTGCCGTTACCGTAGAGTGGCGAAAAAGGGCGGGGTTTTCCTGCCTTGGTGTTTCGCCGTGGTTCGGCGGGGGAAAGCAAAATGGTTGATTTAAACGTGAAGGGCGCGCCGGTTGGTGGTGGGAAGCTGGTGGGCGGCGGTGGGTCTCCAAAGGCCGACTTTACGAGCCGCATCAGCTCTGCGAACGAATTGTCTTTCAGCAAGGTCGAATGGGTTGCCGGCCAAGCGCTCCTTCCCGGTCATCAGCCCCACGCATTGGTTGAAGTCGACGTCGCGCGTGGTGGAAAAGATGCGCTAAAAATTCGATACGACGGGGAAACGAACACGTGGTCCTCCGTGCGCCCTTTGAAGGATGGTGGCGAGTTCTCTAGGGTATTGACGCCTTCAGAGCGCGATGCGTTCGCCAAGCTGATCGATGGCTATCAAAAGGTGCAGTCCAAACGAAAAGGTGGCACCACGAAACCTTTGCACGAAGTGGCGACGCAGAGGTTGGCTGCGGCGCTTGCTTCTGACAGGCCGCTCGGACGCACTGAATTCAATTCGCTGAAGACGGCGGCTGGCATTACTTGGGCCGCGCCCTTGGGTGGCCAAGCGGCCGTTGCGAAAGCGGAGGAAAAGGGGCCGGCGAAGAAGGAAAATGGGCAAGGAAAGGCTACTCCCCCAGCAGTCGATGCGCTGAAGGTGTCGGAGAGACAACAAACGGTGCTGAAGCTACTTGAAAAAGAGTACGACTTTTTGGCTAACGTGAAGCCCAGCGATTACACGGAAAGGCTCCAAGGGACGACGAGCAACTTCTTGAAGAATGTCGAGAAGGACGTCAAGGGTATGAAGGGTGATGCCCAGCAACTGCTAGGCAAAATCATCATGCTCCATGCCCAAAAATCGGCGCCCACCGTGTTGAGTGCTGAGCAAGTGACTCTGGCGGGCATGCTCATGGGCCGTGTCTCAGAGCTCGAAAAACTAACAGGCCAGCAATACAGCTCCTCGTTATCGTCGGTAACCGACGGTTTGTTATCGAAAGCTCATAGCAAGCTTGCTGGCACCAACCTTAGTAGCGTGAACGAAGCCATCAAGTCGCTCGAGGAACTACACAAGAAGCTTCTCGCTGAGAGGTTGAAGCATAAAGAAGCGAAGTCCACACCTGTGGCTGCCACAACGCAGGCGCCAGCGTTTATCGGGCCTCCTTTTGAGCCAAAG
>JAIBBR010000125.1 GCA_019694575.1 Myxococcaceae bacterium | reverse complement strand
CCCAGTGACGAGTATTCGCTGCCCCTCGGGGCGGCCGTCGTACAAACCTTTCAGGTAGTTTCGCCATGAACGGTATTTGTGTATTTCGTCGAAAACCCAGAATGAACCGGTTGGCAGCTGACGGCGCAAAATGCGGTCACGGTCTTCGGCAATGTCCCAGTTGAGGTAGCCGTGGGTTCCACCTTTGAGCTGCTTGGCGAGGGTGGTCTTGCCTACCTGGCGCGGGCCAGCCAAGAAGACCATCTTCTTGGCAAGGTCTTTCTCGACCTGAGGGTTCAAATAACGCAGCTTAGGCATCACTTCGTAAGCATGTTGGTTTTTTTGCCCAGAGTCGAAATAACTCATGGGTATTTTTGCCTTAAGGTGAAATTAGCGGCAAGGGCGACTACCCGTTCCAAGGGAAGTCGCAGTCACACAGCGCCAGGCACCAACGGTGAAGACGTGCGAAGAAGAGGCCTCTTACTCATTTGTGCACGGGCGTAATTCTCGACAGGCCCCTTGAGTTTTTGCGGCCTCGGGGTTTGGCGTTGGCCCCTTTGGTAGAGGGAGCTACTGGTTCGGTTTGCAATACCTACGATTCTTGGACACCGGCGTCGCCCGTTGGCTTCGTCTTTGGAAGCCTGGAACCTTGCAGTTTGTTTCTCTTGAGTAAGGGGTCGAGAAATTGGGCGAAGAGATGAGGCGCCACGGGCGTTGGGTTCATGTTGTCGAGACGCTTATCGAGATCAAACACCACTTTATGACGCCAGACTTCACGGCGCTGAGCCCACACCGAGCGCAAGATGTCTGGAGTTAGCTCGGGGTGAAACTGCACACCGTATTGATGAGGGCCATAAGAGAGCGCCTGCACATATGTATGTGAATTGGTGGCCAGCAGCGTGGCCCCCGCGGGAACCGAAACCACGGCGTCTTGGTGGCTCTGAAGAACAGGCATCGGCTGGGGCTGCGAAGCGAACAGCAGCGAGTCGCCGCCTTTGACGGTCAACTCGACGGTGGTGTTGCCAACTTCCCAGCCCATCGGGTTCTTGGCGACGTGGCCTCCCATTGCCCGCGCCATCACTTGGTGACCAAAGCACACACCGAACAGCGCCTTTCCGTTTTCAACCCAGTGACGAACCTGGCTCACATAACGCACCAGATCGGGTTCGTCTGACCAGGCGTCGCGAGGTGACCCGCTTAAAATCAGTGCGTCGGCCGCGGCGGCTGCTTCACCCAGGCCCGAATGAGACAAGCCCATGGTGTGAACTTCGAGCTCAGACGAGCGTGGCAACGCTTTTGAAAACCACACCCCCGGCCCGCCACCCCGATGCGGCAGCTCCTCATTCGAATATTCGATTCCGTCGATAAGGAGAACGCGAAGTCACAGTGACTGCTAAACCATCGTGCGATGCCTTGTGAAGTCTTTTTTAAAGCTCGCAGCCCGAAGCAAAACCGGTGGCGTCGAAGTCGCGTATCAATGAACCCGTGCCTTAAGTCGTCTTTTCCCTGCGTGGTGCCAATACATCTCGGAGCGATTCATGGCTTCTTCCCACGCTCGTCGAGGAGCGCTTCAAGCTCGGCGATTGATTCGAAGTCTTTTGGACGGCCGGCTGCGCGCTTGAGGCGAATGAGTGTCTCCAAATTGACGCAGGGGCAGCGTAAGCCCAAGAGCTCAAGCTCTGCTGTATGGGGAAGTAGATCGTCATATGTGCCGCCACCCACCACCTCTCCAAGGAGGTCGAGGCTTCCCACTTTCGTGGTTAGCGTGAAGTTCAGGCCCCGTCGAACGGTCTCGACATCAAATATGAAGGGTAACCCCAAAGGTGCACCCCGCAAGTACGGCGAAACAGGCTCGAGGGCGCCCACCAGCTTGCGAACGTTGTCCACTGAGCGCTGATAGACAACGTCGACATCGCGGGTAAGCCGCACTGCCCCATGGGCATTGGCCGCCAGCCCGCCGATCAAAATGAATCGAACATCACCTTGGGCGAGAACGCGGAGTAACGCGGCGAAATCAGTTGCCAAAAGTGGCTCTTCCAGCACGGCGCACCTCTTCTGCCAACTGTTGAAGCTTGATGAGTTCACGAAGTCGCTGGTCGGGAGTGAGCTTGAGGGCTTCCCGCAGCAGAGAGCGATCAACATCGCGTTTGTACAGCTCAATCACCGGGTCAGTTCCTTCGAGCTGAACAGGGGAAATGCGATCTGGCCGCAAGGGGCGAGGCATGTGCATACAATAGTGAATATTCGCGTCTGGCGCACGACCCTCACCTTTGTGAGGGCGCCACGCGGCAAATTCTTAAACACTATGTCTTGTTAGAGTTCGCAGCCCGAAGCAAAACCGGTGGCGTCGAAGTCGCGTATCAATGAACCCGTGCCTTCATTCGCCGTGACAGTCACTTTCACCGTGTGGCGGCCGCTGCGCTTGGGCGAGCAGTACTCGAGCAAATAGAAACGGTTCGCCATTGCATTCACCCGGTCGGCCACGGTGTCGAACGCTTTGCTTAAACTCTCTGCCGAATCAGCTGAGTAGTAACCGTCTTTTCCCAGCGCGGCCAAAGTGCGCGCGTCGGCGCCGCTGCCCAAGCCGATTGAGAAAACATGCGCAGAAGAAGCCGCCACCCGCTTCGCCGCGCTGTCCAGGGTGGTGCGCGCGGCCTGATCAGTTCCATCAGTGAAGACAAGCAGCGCGCTCTCTTGAAACATCACCGTCGTGTCCAACGTGCGCTGGGCGTCTAGCGCATCGACGCCGTGCATCACCGCTCCGTACAAATTGGTGGAGTCGTCGACACAGCGCCAACCCGCGCACGCCCGCCGGTCGGTCAGCGCCGCGCAGTCAGCGCTCACCGTGCACTCGCGCACTTCTAAACTTTCCAACCCCGCGTACAGCTTCTGCGGGTCATTGGTGAATTCAACCAGCCACACCGGCCGCTCACGCCCGTCAAAAGTCATGATGCCCACCCGCTGGCCCTGCGCTGCGTGCGCCAACACCGTGTCGACATAGTGCTTGGCGGCGGCTTTGAGGCCGGCGAACTGGCCTCCGCGCAAAATGCTGCCCGACATGTCGAGCAGCAACAGCGAGCTCATTGCGAAACGCTGACCTTTGGGCTGCACCGTGCGTTGGCTCTCGAAAGGGTCTAGCGGTTGACCGTCTTCAGAAATGTCGAACGCCGTCGACGGCAAGCCTGCCACCGGCTTGGCCTCGCAGCTGTCGATGGCGAAGAACAACGACACCTTCGAAGGCGTGCTCGTCTGCGCGTTCTCGCTGCCCATCGGCGTCAGCTTCAAACACTTCGGCCCATCAATGGTGCCTGGCGTCGGCCCACAGCCCGTCGCCCATAGAAGAAGCAGCAGCAACAAGGCCAGCCCGCGCCAGAGCACCGCGTGGGTGAACAACCCGTCGTCGTCAGCAAACAGAGGTGTAGCTCGGTCGATGTGGTGCATGGTGCGACTTAAGGTATTCGCCCTGGCGACAACGGCAATTTTTTGAAAGGTGAGACATTTCTGACCCGGCGTTCAGAAATAGGTGGCAGTTTATGACCCGCGGGTTAGAAATGGCGTCACGCGATGGCCCGACCTGCTGATCCAAACGCGCAAGGCGCCTTGATTGCCGCGGCGCGAAAAGAATTCGTGCGTGCCGGGGTGAAGGGTGCGCGCATCGAAGACATTACCCATGCGTGCGGTTTGTCGAAGGGCGCTTTTTACCTGCACTTCGATTCGAAAGAAGAATTGTTCGGTCAGGTGGTGGGCGAGTTCATGGCCCTGGTGCAGAAGCGGGTCAAAGCGCGCGAAGAAGACATCACCGCTTTCTTCATGCGCAACGGGCCGCTGCGAGAGCAAGACGTGCGCAAGAAGAGCGCCCGCCACGAGGCTTTTCTCGCGTTAGAAGTGAAACATGACCGGGGCTTGCTCGAGACAATTTGGAACTACCGCGACATTTTCGACGTGCTGATGCGCGGCAGTCAGGGCACCGCCTTCGACGGCCTGGTGTGGGAAATGGTGCAGCGCGAAATCGAGCGCATCAAAGACAGTTTTGAAATTTTCAAACAATACGGTGCGTGCCGAACTGACGTGCCTTCAGAAATTTTCGGCTCGTTGGTGGTGGGCACCTACTTGCTGGTGGCGAAGCAAATGAGCCTTCTGCAAGCGCCTCCCAATTTTGACCTTTGGGTTGAAAGCCTGCACCGGCTGATTCGTGAAGGCAGTGCGCCCCCGTTGCAACCGCAACGGCAGGCGAAGGCACGGCGAGCGGGCGGCAAAGTGACGATGCAACGACGCAACAAGAGGAGTCGGCCATGAAGTGGGTAACGCGTTTACTGTGTGGAGTGACCATTTTCGCGCTCGGTACCGCGCAAGCCGCTGAGACTTCAGCGGGGGTGCTGCGCTACGTGCGCCCGAAGACGGTGACTGTCACCGCGCTCGATGACGTGAGCGGCGCGCTCTACCCGTCGAAGTTGCTGCCCTTGGGCTTCGAAGTGGGAGGCCGGCTGGCGGTCGTCAAAGTCTCTAAGGGCGACAGAGTGAAAGCGGGCCAGCTGCTCGGCATGCTCGACACCGAAATTTCTGACGCGCAAGTGGCGCAGGCCGAGGCCGGCGTGGCCGCGGCTGAAGCGGGCGCGGCGATGGCCAGCGACGTGGCGCAGCGCAACGAAAAGCTGCAGGCCGAAGGCAGCGTGAGCGACGTGCAGAGCAAAAGCGCGCAGACCAGCAGCAAGCAGGCAGCGGCGCAGGTGGCGATGGCCAAGGCGCAATTGGCGCAGGCGCAAGCGGCGCGCAAACGGCACGAGTTACGGGCTCCCTTTGGCGGCACGCTCATCGACGCGCCCGAGCAAGCGGGCATGATTATTGGCCCCGGCATGCCGCAGTTCATTCTGCAGCAGTTAGACCCGCTCATTTTGAAAACCACCATTCCCGAGAGTGCGCGCTCGCAAGTGAAGGTAGGCGCGAAGTTGAAAGTCAGCAGCGTGGGCACCGGCGTTTCGACTGACCAGGCCACGGTGAAAGTGGTGCTGCCTTCGGCTGACCCCGGCACCCGCCGCGTGCCAGTCGAGGTGACGGTGCCCAACGCCGACGGCCGTTTCGTCGCCAACACGTTGGCGAAGGCCAATTTGCCCATGGGCGGCCCGCAACAGGCGATGACCATGCCGTCGTCGGCGCTCGGTAACAGCGGGGGTGAGCATGTCTTCACCGTGACGTCGCAGGGCTTCTTGAAGCGGGTGCCGGTGACGGTCATCGAGCGCAACGCGCGTGAGGTCACCTTCGTTGCCGCAGAGTCGCTCACCACGGTAGTCGACTACCCGACGTCAGCGCTGGTTGACGGCGCCCAAGTGAGCGGAGCGGTGCCATGACGCTTTCTGACGTATCGATTCGCCGGCCGGTTTTCATCACCATGTTGTCGGTGTTGCTGTTGGTGATGGGGGTCATGGGCCTGCGCGGGCTGGGCACCGACTTGTTCCCCGACGTGTCGTTCCCCGTGGTGGTGGTGACCACCGTCTACAAAGGCGCCGGCCCCGCTGAAATTGAGCAGCAGGTGGTGAAGCCGATTGAAGACTCGGTGGCCGGTATCAGCGGAGTGGACATGATTCACTCGTGGTCACGCGAGAACGTGAGCATCGTGGTGGTGCAGTTCAAGCTCTCGGTGTCACTCGACAAAGCCGTACAAGAAGTGCGCGACAAAGTGGCGTTGACGCAGTCGTTGTTGCCCAAAGAGGCTGACTTGCCGAAGGTGGGCAAAGTCGACGTCAGCGCGGCGCCGGTGCTCACCTACGCCGCGTCAGCCAAGCTGTCGTCGCAAGAACTGCGCAAGTTGGTGGAAGACAAGCTCGAGCCCGCGCTGGCCCAGCTCGACGGCGTGGCTGAAATTCGCATCACCGGCGGTGACAAGCGTGAAATTCGCGTCGATATCGACTTAGAAAAAGCGAAGGCCGCCGGCTTGGCGCCGCTGCAAATCGCGCAGCAAATCGGCATGGAAAACGTCGACATTCCCGCGGGCCAACTGGAGCTGGGGCCCACCGAGCTCACCGTGCGGGCGCTCGGTCAACTGCGCACTGTCGACGAGCTGCGCGATTTGCCAATGACGTCGAACGCGATGTCGGCGCAGGTGAAGCTGGGTGAAATCGCCACCGTGACTGACGGCGTGGCTGACCGCCGCACGCTGGCGCGGCTCAACGGTACCGAAGCCATTATCGTCGAAATCGTGAAGCAGCCCGGTAAGAATACGCTCGCTGTTTCAGATGCGGTGAAGGCGCGCATCGCTGAAATAGAGCCGACCATGGGCAACGGCTTTCACGCGTCAGCGCTCATCGACCAATCGCTGCTCATCAAAGAAAACGCCAAAGAAGTGTGGGTCGCCCTGATTTTCGGCGGTGCGATGGCCATTCTCATCATCTTGGTCTTCTTGCTCGATTTGCGCGGCACGCTCATTTCATCGTTGGCGTTGCCCACGTCAGTGGTGGGCACGTTTTTCGTGATGTACCTGCTCAACTATTCGCTCAACCAGATGACGTTGTTGGCGCTGTCACTGGCCATCGGTCTGCTCATCGACGACGCGGTGGTGGTGCGCGAAGCGATTACCCACCGGCTCGACCGAGGCGAATCTCCGCGGCGCGCAGCGTCACTCGGCACCAAAGACGTGGGCCTGGCGGTGCTCGCCACCACCATGTCGTTGGTTTCGGTGTTCATTCCCGTGGCGTTCATGTCGGGCATCGTGGGCCAGTTCTTCAAGCAATTCGGCATCACCATTTCGGCGGCGGTGCTGATTTCGCTCTTCATTTCGTTCACGCTAGACCCGATGTTGTCGTCGCGTTTCGCCAAGACGCGCAACCCCCACGAAAAGCGCACTGAAAACGCCATTGCGCGGGTGCTGCGCCTGTCATTCGAAGCCACTGAACGTTTCTATGAGCGCTTGTTGGGCTGGGTGCTCGCGAACAAAGTCAAAACCTCACTGCTCACGCTAGCGGTGTTGGTGGCGTCGATGGTGGGCGCCTCGCGGCTGGGCGCTGAATTCGTGCCCGCTGAAGACCGCTCGCAATTCATGGTCGACTTAGAATTGGGCGACGGCGCCAGCCTGTTGGAAACGACAGAGAGGGTGAAATTGGCCGAAGGGGTGTTGAAGGCCTTTCCCGAAACCACTGACGTCTATTCGGTGGTGGGCAACAACGGCGACGTGAACCGCGCCCGTTTGCGCGTGTTGCTCAAAGACAAACAAGAGCGTGCGAAAGGGTTGGCGGTCATCAAAGACGAAGCGCGCAGTGCGCTGACGCGCTCGTTGCCGGGCACCAAGGTGGCGTTGTTTGACCCTCCCGTCATCGAAGGCGCGGGCGACTTTTACCCCATCATGGTGCGGCTCACCGGGCCCGACGTCGACGAGGCCACCCGCCAAGCCGACCGCGTGGCTGAGATTTTACGCAAAATCAAAGGCACCGCCGACGTGCGCGTCGACAAGAACCCGCCCAAGCCGTCGCTGCAAGCGCGCATCGACCGTGACCGCGCGGCCGACGTGGGGCTGACCGCGGCGATGATGGGCGCCCAAACACGCCTGGCGATGAGCGGCCAAACAGTGGGCAAGCTGCGTGAAGGCGAAGATGAAACCGACATCGTGGTGCGCTTGGCTGAAGAATACCGGCAGACCCCCGAGACCATTCGCAAGCTCAATATTTTCACCCCCAAAGGCATGCGCATGTTGGAGGAAGTCGCCGACGTCGACGTGGGGGTAAACCCGTCAGTCATCGAGCGCCACAACCGCGAGCGGCAAGTGGCGGTATATGCGAACTTGGGCAAAGGCGCGGCGCTGGGCAGCATCGCCTCAGAATTGAAGGCTGAGTTGACCGCGAAGCCGCCTCCCCCAGGTTACGCGGTGGTTTACGACGGCCAAATCAAAACCTTCGATGAGCAGAACGCGGCGTTCGCCAGCGCTATCGGGTTGGCGCTCATTTTTTTGTACATGGTGCTCGCGTCGCAGTTCGAAAGCTTCAAGCACCCCTTCACCATCATGCTCTCGGTGCCGCTGGCGGTCATCGGCGCGCTGCTCTCGCTCTTGTTGACTGGGTACAACCTTTCACTCGGCGCGATGATTGGCGTCTTGTTGTTGATGGGGTTGGTGACGAAAAACGCGATTCTGCTCGTCGACGGTGCGCTGCAAAACATGCGCGCGGGAGACGACGTCGACACGGCGTTGCGCAAAGCAGGCCCCCGCCGGTTGCGGCCAATTTTGATGACCTCGGCGGCCATGGCCATTGGCATGGTGCCCACGGCGATTGGCACTGGCATGGGCTCTGAGTTTCGCGCGCCCATGGCGGTGGCGGTGATTGGCGGCGTCATCACCTCAACTTTTCTCACGCTGCTGGTGGTGCCGGTGGTGTTCGCCTTCTTCGAGTACCTCACGCCCAAGTCGCTCAAATTGAAGCCTGACAGCGAAGTCGAGCAGGTGGGGGTAGAAGACCCCGAAGAAAGGGTGCCCCCGGCGGGTCACCCCGCTGACGGCTTGACGCTGCCCGGGCACGCCAGCCCACTCGCTCAACCTCGAAAGGGAGCCCACTCATGACCCGCGCGGTTTTTCTCTTTGCGGCGCTGCTCTTCGCCGCGGCGTCGCCTGCTTACGCGCAAGAAGCGCGGGTGGTTTCGCTGCGAGAAGCGCTTAAGCTGGCGAGTGACAAAAACCCCGACTTGGCCTCGGCCAAAGCGCAAGTCGACGCGGTATGGGCGCAAACCAACCGGGTATGGGGGGCGGTGTTGCCTGAATTGTCGGTGACGGGCAGCTTGGTGCACACCAGCGCTCCGGCTGAGCTCGACTTGGGCGGCTTCGTGCAACTGGTGGGTGGAGTGTACGGGTTGATGCCGCTGCAGCCTCCCCTCGTCGAGTTGCCGCCGCCGGTGAGCATCGTGGCCAAAAATTCGGCGTACGCCACGGTGCAAGTGTCGCAGCTCATTTTCACACCTCAGGTGTTGATGATTTCGGCCATCGACCCGGCGCGTGAAGCGGCTGACTACGGTGGCAAAGAAGCCAAGGAGCAAGTCTTGCTCGGCGTGGCGCGGGTGTACTTGGGTTTGCAGGGCGTGGAGCAGCTTGGGCAAGCCGCCAGCGATGCAGAGCAAGTGGCGCTCAAACGCGAGAAAGACGCCAAGGCGCAAATGGCCGCGGGCATGGCAGTCGAGGTGGCGGTGTTGCGCGCGCAGACTGAAACGGCGCAAGCGCGTAGCGTGTTGGCGCAGCTTCAGGGCCAGAAGTACGCGCTGACCGCGATGTTAGAATCACTCACCGGCTCGCCGATTCGCCCCGAGCCGTTTGCGCCGAAAGACGACTGGGGGCAACCGGGCGACGACGCCCAAGTGCCGTGGGAAAGTGTGCCTTTGGTAAAAGCGGCGCAGAAGCAGACCGAGGTGCAAGAAGTGACGTTGCGGGCCGACTATTTCTCGTGGCTGCCGAGCGTGGTGGCGATGGCCAAGGGTGGCTACAATTCGAACGCGGGTTTCTCGGGCACCAACCTGTCGTACGACTTTGTTCTCGCCCTCAACTGGACCATTTATGACCGCGGCGAGCGCTGGGCACGAACCCGCGAGAACGAAGCCAAGCTGCGTGGGCTCGAAGCGTCGAGCGCGGCGGCGCGGGCCAAGGCCAAAGCCAACTGGGTGGCGGCGAAGGCCAACTTACAAGCGGCGAAAGCGGCGTTGGAGCAAGCCGAGTCACAGGCTCAGCTGGCCACGCGTGCGCAGAAGCAGGTAGAGGCAGCCTTTGCGGCCGGCGTGTCGACGTCGTTGGAGCTGTCAGACATCGACAGCAAACGCTTTCTCGCGCAGAGCAGCGCGGCGCAGGCACGGGCGCAGTTAGAAATTCGCAAAGTTGAAATGGCCGCGGCCGAAGGGCGTTTGGCCATGACGGCCGGTTTGTAAAGCGGCCTTTACCCGCAGGTACCGTCGACTTGGCAGGCCAGCGCGCCGCAGCAGGTCTGCCCTTGGCCGCAGGCTTTACCGAAGCCTTGGCAGGCCTTGCACTCTGACTGGTAGCAAGACAAACCGGTGCAGCATTGGTCATCAGTAGAACAGAAAACGCCCGCATCAGCGCAGTTGGTGCGCACCGTGCACTTGCCGCCCACGCAGCTCTTCGAGCAGCACTCACCGTCATGTTGGCAAGCGGCTTCAAGCGTGAGGCAGCACAAGCTCGACTCGCAGCTCAAATTGCGGCCAGGGCAGCACGCGTGTTCGGCGGTGCAAATGTCGAACAGCGCGCGGCAACCGGCATCGGTTTCACCCGCGTCGACTTCGACGCCGCTGTCGACTGTACCGCCGTCGCTGCTGCCCCCTCCCGGGCAGCCCAGCAGCGACAGAAGCCCCACTGAAACCACTAAGGCCCACTTCCACAGTGCGTTGCGCGCGGTGTGCATTACATGCCTCCGTCATTGTCGGTTGAGTCAACCGGGTTGCCCCAGCCGGCGTCTACCGCGCCTGAGCGAATGATGACGCAACCCCCGTCGGGCACCGGTGCGTCGAGTGTTTGGTTCCACTCAAAAAGAGTGAGGTCGGTGCTGGTGGCTTGCAGGCGACCATTGACTGAATCGGGGTCGGCGCGTGCGACGTGGGTTTGCCCGCGGCGTGCCAAATAACGGCGGTCGCAGCGGTCGAGCGCGTCGCAGTCTTCAGAATAAAACGTGCAGATTTCGCAGGTCTGAAAAGTGGTCTGCGCCGTGTACGATTCGGTCTTTGGAGGCGTGATGCCGTTGAACCAGTACACTTCGACGTCGAAAACGTTGAACCCGCCGCCGTCGGTAATCGACGCCGGGTCGACGTCGGCCACGCGGCCATAGGTGAAGTCGCCGTTCAGCTCGTAGCCACCCGTCGTGAGCGCCGCCGGTGCTGACAACACCCGGCAACGGGGGTCTTCGGGGCCCGCGTCGTAGCCGGCACTGCCTCCGGTGGCTCCACCGCCGCCGACACCTTCGCCGCCGCCCATGCCGCCCCCTTCGCCCAAGCCGCCACCGCTCCCCCCGCCTGTCGCTCCGCCTCCGTTGCCGCCGGTGCCAGCGTCAGTCATGCCGCCGTCGGCCTTGTTGCCGCCGCCTCCGCATTGCCACAGCGTCAGTGCCGCGACCGCCATTAACGCAACGGGTGTCGTACGCGAACCCATAGAGCTCCTTTGAAGCGAAAAGTGTCGGCGAAGTGTTTCGCGCGTTTTGGGCCGAAGTTCAACTTTCAGCCTGGTAACGCCAAGGCACAAAGCGGGTGGCTGCGTAAAAGGTTGAGCGCGAACGTCATTCACGTCACACTCGCCCCTTCGCCGACGTCGACGGCCTCAAAAGGGGAAGACAATGCTCGTTAGCGCCTTGGTCATGCTTTTGGCCGCGGGTGAGCCGCACATCGGCGTGTCAGATTTCACGTCGAGTAAAGACTTGCAGCCCGTCGCGGGCGCGCTTGCGGGGTACGTCGCCAACGAGCTGCAGCGCTTGGGTGCGTTTCGGGTCACCACCACGGAGCAGACCCGCAGCCTGCTCTCGTTAGACCGCCAAGCCCAGCTGATGGGCTGCCCCGACGACACGTGCCGCGGCGCTGCGGTGATGACGCTAGGCTTCGATTATTTGGTGACGGGCAAATTCACCCGCCTTTCCGCCCTGAAAAGCCCAGCCACCCTCACGCTCGAGTTGGTGCTCATCGACGTGAAAACAGGAAAGCGCGAAGCCAGCGACGTCACCACCGCCAGCAGTGAAGGCGAGTTGATGAACAAGCTCACCCCGTCGGTGGTGAAGCTGCTCGGCTCGGTGTTGAAGCAGCGCTCCGGCACCTTGGTGGTGCAGTCGCCTGAAAAAGGCGCGGCGGTGAAAGTCGATGACTCGCTGGTGGGCACCGTGCCGGTGGGCAAAATCGAAATCGCCGGCGGCCCGCACATTTTGAAAGTCGAAAAAGAAGGCTTCGTCACCTGGCAAAAAGAAGTGCGGGTGAAGCCTGAAGAGACGGTTGAAGAAGCGGTGCGCATGGTACCGAGCCCCGACTACATCAACGCCTGGCACGACAAACATTCGAAGCTGCGCATTGCTGCTTGGGCTTCAACGGGGCTCTTCGCTGCGTCGCTGGGCACCGCGGTGGCCATGGGCGCGCGCGCACAGGGCTTGTACGGCAGTGAAGAAACCAAAGGCACGTTTCTTTACGAGCGGCGCTTGGTGTTGAATGGCATCGAGCAAGACGCGAGCGGCAATCACCGCGAAGCGTCGAATCAACTGAAGAGCCAGGTCGAAGGTGCGCGGCTTTTCGGCTTCATCGCCGCGGGCGTGGCGGGAGCGTCAGCCGTCTCGGCGGCGGTGCTCTGGCTCTTCGCTGAAGACCCCAACCGCTACGACGCGTACCGCGCGACCGAAGTGAAAGTGAGCGGCGTGCTCGCTCCCGGCGGCGGCGGCCTGGTGCTCTCGGGTGGCTTTTAGCGGCTCGCGACCGTCGCCGCGGCGGGGTCTACCAGGTAGCTTTTCCAATTCGCGGGCAGGTTCAAACGGGTGGCGAGCGCGTCGTTCATATTGCTCACGCCGTTCACCAGCAACGCCAACCGCAGCTCGGGGTCCATATGGGGGTTGAAGGTCGACTTGCGCGTCCAGTTCAGAGGGCCTTGGGGGCCCCACGCAAAGTCAGGCTCTTCGCTCAAGAAGCCTTCGTTGACCACGCGCCCTTGCCGCACCTGGTACCAACCCGAGAACGAGGTGTAGAGCGAATTGTCGTCGTACGAGCGAAACATGCCGCGGCCGAAAACCACCTTGTCGCCAGGGGCGAATTCGAGCTTGCCGTTGAGGCCGGTCAGCTCTTTTTCAGGCACCCATTCAGGCACGCTGCCGTCGATTTTTTCGTCGAGCTCGAGCTTGTTCACCCAGCGTGTACCGTTTGAAACCAAAGGCGCAATCACTGAATCGGTCGCGTACACGCCGTTGTTTTGTGAGACGTAGCCGACGTACTGCGAGAAGCGGGTGTCGACCATCATCTCGGCGGCGATGTAGTCGATGTCGCTCACCTCGAGGCGTGTCTTCGAGCCGTCTGGGCGGCCCACCGTCAGCGCTCCTCGAATGGGGAATTGCCCGTCTTGCACCAGCACCCGCTTGCCGTCTTGGGTGACGGCTTTGCTCCAGGGCAGTTTTTCGGTGACGGTGCCTCTCCAGCCGGTGCCGCTTTTGGCCATCACGGTGAACTTGCCGTTGCCTTCGTCGACCACGCGTTCCAGCTCCGCCACGGGAAGGTTGAAGCTGCTGCCGTCGACGGTGAGTGTCAGCGAACCCAGCATCGGCTGCCCTGGCACGTCGTAAATACGCACGTTGTCTTGCGATTCGCGGTGGGTGCCCGGGCCGTAGCGCAGCACGTCGGTCTCTTGAATTTTGCCTTCTACCGAGCGGCCGTTTTTGAGCACCAGCGTCTGCGGGTTGCCGTGAAAGCGGTGGCCGGCGAAGACGTGGGGTGCCAAGTCGGGCACGTCGACGTCGATGAGTCGCTGCGCCTCGCGGAGCGGAACTTCAAGCACCTGGTTGCCTGCGCGCACCTTGACGACTTCGCGGTCGAGCTGGGGAATCGCGAAGTGCGCCTTGAAAACTTGCTGGGCGGTGTTGCGGTCACAGAAACCCCACCAGCCAATGTCGGCCACGCCGTTGGCCTTGCCGTCGCCCTTGGCCCGGCCGGTGGCGTCGATGACGCGGGCCACCAAGTCGAAGGGAGACGCTTCTTTGCCTTGCGCGTCTAAAAAAACGGCGCTCCATGAAAGTGCGTTGCCCGCGGCGTCGCGTTGAATCACCTTGGTGGCGGTGAGCAGGTTGCCCTTTTCATCGCGTACTTCCATTTTGTCGGTGGGGTTGATGTGCACCAAATCGCCGTACGCGTCGACCAAGTCGATAGAGAACTCGAAGCCCGGTTTCACCGGCAACGCTTCGACTTCAGCGTCGTGGGGAAAAAGCGCCGTGCCCCAGTTCAAACCCGACGTCGAGAAGGGCTGACGCTCGTTGAAAACGCCGTGCTTGGTGTGGCCTGTAGGTTGGCCCAACATGAACGCCAACACCGACTTTTGCTCGAAAGCTTCGGCCTGCGGTGACGCCACGCCCTTGGCGCGCAAGTAAGCGTTGACATATTTCATCGCCGGGGCCATGGCGCCGTCCATCGCCAGGTACGTGTACGGAGCGTCATTGCGCGCGTCGGGGAATGCGTGCTTGAAGTTTAAGGGGTCGATGCCCAGCACCACGCTTTGCGCGGCCGAAAAGCCGATGCCGCTGAAGTCTTTCTCGCCCACCTGGGCGGCGTACGGCTTGAAGCGAAACGCGTCGAGCAGCCCGCGGCCGATTTGCTCACTCTGCGACTGTTGACCCTGCGCCCACAGCGCTTTGGCGTAGTCGCGCAGCAACCCGAAGAGCCGCTTGCCCTTCTCTTGGGTGTCGAGCAGGGGGTCTTCAAAGTACGTGCGGCGCGTGTCGTATTCGCGGTTGAAGGCGTCGGGCAGGGCTTTCGTGTCCATTTGCGAGAGCGTCTCGGCAGAAAAGCGCGACACCCGCGCGGGCAGCTCCACCGGGGCGGCGGCCGTGGGGCGGTTTACCGCGCTGGGCACATGCATCGCCTTGGTTTCGATGCCGAACTTCGAGGTAACCATGGGGCGCGCGTCGATTTCGAAGAGGCTGCCATACAGGCTGTCTTCGAGAATCGCCGCCATCGTCTCGCGCTCTTGCGGTGTAATCACCTGCGCGTCAGGCGCTGACTTCGTACCGTCGGCTTCGTGCTCTTTGGCGAAGCGCTCCAATTCCAAAGCGCCCTCGCGGCTCACTTCGTCTAAGCCTTGGTGCGACAGGCCCCGGTGCGTGCCGGTCCAAAAGTGCTTGAAGAGGGCAGAATGGGTCAGCTGGCTGCGGTCAATCGGCATGTAACGGTTATCGAACCCGAGCCGCCAAAAGGTGTCAGACTTTACATTTTGTCGTTTGCCTAAACGCCCCTCTTAACAGGCGTTTAAGAGGCCGCCCGCACGCGGTTGTTCTTCGGCAGGTGCTCGAGTTCAACCAGCCCCAGCGCTTCAAGCACGGGAGGCACGTAAACGCCGAACCGCCCGCGCAGCCCTTTCTTTAACCCGTACCAGCCTTTGACCGGGTTTTGGGGTGAGCGGCCCCACGCTTCGACGGTGCCTTCCGCGGCGGGCTTCTGCTCGTCGGCGCCACCCAGCGGCATCCAGTCTTTGTGCTTCTTCAGCATGGCGTGCAAATCTGCAATGCAGCGCAAGGCATAGCGAAGCTCGGTTTTACCCACGCGCACCACGAGCGCCGGAGGGTCCAA